>CAZGQZ010000009.1:0-29529 GCA_964527985.1 uncultured Rikenellaceae bacterium
GGAGTTTATGTTTTATTGGTAAACCCAAATATTCACGTTAGCACAGGTATGGCCTACAGCCTATCAAATCCAAAACCAGCAGTAACCGATTTGCGTAAAATTGCGAGTATACCTTTCGATCAATGGAAAACTCATGTACACAACGATTTTGAAAAAGTAGTTTTCCCTTTGCATCCCGAGATTAAGGAACTTAAGGAGTTGCTTTATCAGCTTGGCGCATTTTACGCAAGTATGTCAGGAAGCGGTTCAACCGTTTTCGGCTTGTTTCATTCAAAGCCCGATGTAAAAGTAATACCCCCTAATTACTATTATCATTTATCAGAGTTTTAGCATGGTTTACAAAAAAATCTATGGTACTTCAATTCTGCTGCTAATACTAGTTTTTTCAGCAGCTATCTCCTTTTCGCAAGTTGATAGCAGTTACAATGCTCCATCCTCCGAGTGGATTGAACAGCATGTTGATTCGCTTCGGAATGAGCTATTGCTGAATAAAAAGGTGCCTGCCGATTATGAGCATTCAATATTAGCCGCTTTAATGCGCTACCCCGATCTGAAAAATACGCGAATTAGGTTTAGGCGAAGGGCGCTAACTACAACCATGGCTGCTCGTCCAACTGTACTCGATATGTTTAGGCTTCGCTCAAAAAGGCACTATAAAATTTTTATAAATCATA
This sequence comes from uncultured Rikenellaceae bacterium, assembly GCA_964527985.1. Taxonomy (GTDB): domain Bacteria; phylum Bacteroidota; class Bacteroidia; order Bacteroidales; family Tenuifilaceae; genus Perlabentimonas. The sequence goes on from CAZGQZ010000009.1 coordinate 675, forward strand.
CTCGAAATAAGCGAAAGAGCCCATTACTTAAAAATATTCCTTACGAAGCAAGAGTTGGCGTTATTGGGCATGAGCTAGCGCACATAGTCGATTATAACAATAAAAGTTTCGTAACCATAATTGGTAATGGGGTAGCTTATGTAACAAGCGATTCATTTAAGCAAAAACTCGAGTATAAAATTGACGGAATGGCCATTAGTAGAGGGTTGGGCAATGAATTGTATGCATTTAGGCTTTTTGTTGAGGAAGAGGCAAAAACAACCAGAAAGTATCGTAAATTTAAGAGGAAAATTTACATGACATCAGAGGAAATTGCTCAGATGATTCATGAGATGAATGAGGCTGTTGATGACAATTAGATGGTAACAATACCTTTTTGTTTCAACAATAAATTGTTTTTGGATGTTTAACCTAAAACTTTGGTGCTATGTGGAAAGAGGAGAATAACCAGCTTGTTAAATTGTTCGAGTTTGACGATTTCACTTCGGCATTTGCTTTTATGCAGCGCGTTGCACTTGTTGCCGATACCATGAACCATCATCCCGACTGGCGAAATGTTTACAACCGGGTTGAAATTCGCCTTAGCACTCACGATGCAGGCAATGTGGTAACCCCAAAGGATTGGGAACTTGCCAATAGAATTGATAAACTTGAAAAACATCATATATAATGAAAAAGATTGTAGTTCTGCTTGAAAAAATGGTTGAGGATTCGGAGTTTCTATATCCCTACCTTCGCTTGCAAGAGGAAGGTTTCGACGTAATTGCAGTGGCTCCTGAGTTAAAAGAGTACCAAGGCAAAGGAGGGATGAGGTTTAAACCCGACTGGTCGTTTAATGAGATTAAAAAAATAACCTTCGATGCGGTTGTTGTACCTGGAGGTTATGCCCCCGATCTTTGGCGTCGCGATGAGGATATTGTAAGTTTTATTCGTAAGCACAATGAGAAAGGAAAAATAATAGCTTCAATTTGTCATGGCCCTTGGCTCCTTATTTCGGCTGGCATCGTAAAAGGACGAAGGGTTACTGGTTTTTATGCCATTAAAGACGATCTTATTAACGCAGGGGCTCTTTACGATGGTGCCGATTGGGTTGAGGATAAAAATATCTTGTCCGCTACTAATCCAACTACCATGCTCCCAATGATTGGGCGATTGGTTGAGCTATTGAAGGAGTAATTTTCGAATACAATTAATGCTATAGCAACGATTCTATCACCTTAATCATCTCATTAAACTCTTTTTCGTCAAACAGGCGAGTTAGAAAGACAATTTTACCATCTTTATCAACAATAACATTGCGCGTAACACCAGCGCTTTTATGAGCGTATAGCTCAAAAATTTTTGAGTCTTCGTCTAAAGCCAAAGGATATGTTATTTGCATTTTCTCGGCAAACTCAACAACCTTTTCAAAAGGCTCTCCTCTGTCAACACCTATCAGAACAAGGCCTTTATGCTTTAACGGAAGCCAAATATCTTTCTCAATATGGGGCATCTCCTTTCGGCAAACACCACACCAGCTAGCAGTAAATTGCAGCATAACAACTTTGCCTCTATGATCGGCTAGCGTAAATTTTGAGCTATCAATTAGGATTGTACTAAAGTTTGGAGCTTCTTGGCCAATTTTTACAATATAGCCTCGGTCGTCGGGCTTGTTTGCTTCCGATGATTTTTCTGATTGGCTAACGCACGAGCAAAAAACAAAAAATGCTGCTAATGCAACTAATTTCAAGCTATTTTTAATCATATTGTATTTTGAACTTTTAAAATAGGTTCCGACTGGTTTTAACTAAAAAGGCCTGCATTGCTGCAAGCCTTTTTGATATAGTCGGGGTGAGATGACTCGAACATCCGACCCCTTGCACCCCATGCAAGTGCGCTAGCCAACTGCGCCACACCCCGAACTACTAATTCTTATATAAAATGAACTTTTGCTTTACATGTAAATGCCCGACAGCTATTGCGAAACCTAACCTCCGAACAATTTTGCGGTTGCAAATATAGCCACTTTTTGCTTTTATTGCAATTTTTATAAAATTATTTATAAGCCTGTTTTGTGCAACATTTCGCATCGAAAGCTTAAATTTGTATTGAGAATTTCTATTGAACTCTTTTTTTTTACTTTTGTTCCTAGAAACATATTATCTAATCTAAATATATCGATATGGATTTATTCAAACCTCTGGAAACTAAGGGTGAGGAAAGCAAAGACAAAACCGACAAGACTCCTTCGGAGCATGTTAAAGTGCTAATTATTGGCTCAGGCCCTGCTGGTTATACCGCTGCAATTTATGCTGCACGAGCAAATTTAAGCCCTGTACTTTATGAAGGGCTTCAGCCTGGTGGACAGCTAACAACAACAACCGAAGTTGATAACTTCCCTGGTTATCCCGAAGGAATTACTGGCCCAGCAATGATGGAGGATCTTAAAAAGCAATCGGAACGATTTGGAACCGATGTGCGTTTTGGTATGGCTACAGCTGCCGATCTTAGCAAGCAGCCCTATGCAGTAACTATTGATGATGATAAGGTTATTACAGCCGACGCCCTAATTATTGCTACAGGAGCAACAGCAAAGTACTTAGGGTTAGAATCGGAAGAGAAGTTTAAAGGGCAAGGAGTTTCGGCATGTGCCACCTGCGATGGTTTCTTTTACAAGGGGCAGGATGTTGCCGTTGTAGGCGGTGGCGACACAGCTTGTGAAGAGGCTACCTATCTCGCAGGCATTTGTAATAAGGTATACTTGATAGTTCGTAAACCATACCTAAGAGCATCAAAAGCTATGCAGGACAGGGTGATGGCAACAAAGAACATTGAGGTGCTTTTTGAGCATAATACCAAGGAAATTATTGGCGATTCAAATGGTGTAACCGGAGCAACGCTTGTTAAAACAAATGGTGATGAGGCTCAAATTACTATTACCGGTTTTTTTGTGGCCATTGGTCATAAGCCAAATTCCGATATTTTCAAAGGCTTTATCGATATGGACGAAACAGGATATATACAAACACAGCCAGGTACGTCAAAAACTAATGTTCCAGGTGTATTTGCCTGTGGCGATGTTCAGGATAAGCATTACCGACAGGCAATTACTGCTGCCGGCTCGGGTTGCATGGCCGCATTGGATGCCGAGAGGTACTTGGGAACCCGTATTTTCTAAACCACAAATAAAAAAAGGGGCGTAAGCCCCTTTCCTTTTTTTGTTTTAAATAGTTTCAAACAGAATTAAACCTGCGACATTTTTTCCGCATAGTATTTTCCCTCTTTTAGTTTTTGAGCACATTGTGCAAACGCATCAACGGTTAGCTTAACATCGTCGAGGGTGTGAACGGCTGTTGGTATCAAGCGAAGTAGGATTTGCCCCTTTGGGATTACGGGGTAAACCACTATTGAGCAGAAGATGTTGTAGTTCTCCCTTAAATCGAATACCATATTGGTTGCCTCGGGTACGTTTCCTTTCATGTAAACGGGAGTAACAGGCGATTCCGTTTTGCCAATATCAAGCCCAACCTCTTTTAGGCCTTTTTGTAATGCATGAACAATTTCCCAAAGCTTATCCTTTAGCTCGGGTTGAGTTTGAATTAGCTCAAGGCGCTTTAGTGCTCCAATAACCATAGGCATTGGTAGCGATTTGGCAAAAATTTGTGAACGTAGGTTGTAGGCAAGATACATTACGATATCCTCATCGGAGGCTACAAATGCACCAATACCAGCACCACTTTTCGCAAAGGTTGAGAAGTATACATCAATCTTATCCTGAACGCCGTAATGTTCGCCGGTACCTGACCCAGTTTTACCCATTGTTCCAAATCCGTGGGCATCGTCAACAAGCAAGCGGAAGTTGAACTCATCTTTTAGATCGGTAATGTCTTTTAGGTTACCAAGGTCGCCGGCCATGCCAAAAACTCCTTCGGTAATAACCAGTATTCCACCACCAGTTTTTTCGGCTAAGCGGGTTGCATGACCAAGCTGCTTACGCAGGCTATCCATATCGTTGTGAGCAAATACAAATCTCTTTCCGGGGAAAAGCCTTAGGCCATCAATTATACATGCATGCGATTCAGAGTCGTAAACAACAACATCGTTGCGAGACACTAGAGCATCAATAATTGAAACCATACCCTGATACCCATAGTTTAGCAAATAGGCCGATTGTTTTCCTACAAAAGCAGCTAGTTTCTCTTCTAGCTCTTCGTGCAGACGGGTCTGTCCGCTCATCATTCGAGCTCCCATAGGATAAGCCATTCCGTATTGAGCAGCACCTTCGGCATCGGCTTTTCTAACCTCGGGGTGGTTAGCAAGTCCTAAGTAATTGTTTAGGCTCCAGGTTAACACCTCTTTACCACGGAATGTCATCCATGGTTTTATTTCACCCTCTAGTTTTGGAAATGCGAAATAGCCATGACCCTCTTTGTGGTACTGGCCAATAGGCCCCATGCTTTTTCTTAGCTTGTCAAAAATATCCACGTTGAAGTATTTTATTGGGTTAATGAATACGTTAAAATTTTTACAAAAGTACATTTTTTTAGCGATTCTATAAATTGTATTGCACAATTGCTCCTTTACTTGATAGTTTTCAAAACGCATTTTATCTCATAATAAATGGGTTTAAGTATGGTTTAATTAGCTTAAGGGCTTAGCCAATAAACTTTAGCTTGGCTTAATACTCTTTAACTGTGTGATTCTTTATTTTTTATGGATATTTGGCATTAGTTTTTGTAAATATCTTACTAACTTTGCTCGCTTGAAAATTGGCTGCAATATTTTTGTTCAAACAGAGTTTAACTATACTAAATGCCTTTGTAAAACATGAAAAATTATCAATTAGTAATTCTAGGCTTTTTGGCTTTATTAATAGTTTCGTGTAGCGGTTTCGACAAGCTACTAAAAAGTAAGGACTATGGGCTTATGTACAAAAAGGCTTTAGAATACTACGAAAAGGAAGACCACTACCGGTATACTACTCTACTTGAGCAACTAGTTCCAATTTACAAAGGAACCCAACAAGCCGATACCGTTGAATACTATTTGGCCGAAGGGTATTTTCATCAGGGCGATTTTCTTCTTTCTGCGCATTACTTCGATAAGTTTAGGCAAAACTATCCTCGTAGCTCATTTACCGAACAGGCTGAGTTTATGTACGCCTTTTGTTACTATAAAGCATCACCTAGGCCATTGCTCGATCAGGAAACTACGAACACGGCTATTGCTGCTTTTGCCGAGTTTACCGCAAAGTATCCGAATACAACAAAAAAGGCCGAGGTTAATCGCATTATGCATGAACTTCGTACAAAGCTAGTTGAAAAGGCCTACTTAAGTGCAAAACTTTATTACGATATGGAAGATTATAAATCGGCCATTACTGCCCTTAAGAATAGCCTAGGTCAATTTCCCGATTCGGAATACCGAGAAGATCAGCTATACATGATTCTTTCAGCATCGTTTAGCCTTGCTGAGAATAGCGTGCCTGAGAAACGTCGCGAACGCTTTCAAAATACTCTCGACGAGTATTATAACCTTATGAGCGAGTATCCTGAAACAAAGTATAAGCGCGAAGCAGAAAGAATTTATGCCAATAGTGTAAACGTAGTAGAAAAATAAGTTAAAACAATATAGCTATGGATTTCAAAAAAGTATCTGCACCACTTACAACAACAACTCAAGATTTTTCTGTGCTCGATAAGGACACAGGAAACATTTACGAAACGGTTAGAATTATTGCTAAGCGCTCAAATAAAATTGGGCAAGACATGAAGCAAGAGCTTAACCGTAAACTCGAAGAGTTTGCCTACTATACCGATAATCTCGAAGAGGTTTTTGAGAATAGAGAGCAAATAGAAATTAGCAAGTTCTACGAGCGTTTGCCAAAGCCAGCACTTATTGCTTTACAAGAGTTTTTGGACAATAAAATTTACTACAAAAAAGAGCAAGATCAAGAGGAGGCCTAGTAAACAGAATGCTTAAAGGGAAAAACATACTGCTTGGTATTACCGGAAGCATTGCTGCCTATAAAACAGCCACGTTAGTTCGGCTGTTGGTTAAGGAGGGCGCAAGCGTTAAGGTTATTATGACCCCTTTAGCAAAAGAGTTTATTACCCCCTTAACCATTGCTACCTTATCCAAGAATCCTATTCTCGTCGATTTTTATAATCCTGAGAATGGTGATTGGAATAGCCATGTTGATTTGGGTTTGTGGGCCGACCTTTACCTTATAGCTCCTGCCACAGCAAATACCATGGCCAAAATGGCCAATGGCGTAGCCGATAATCTGCTGTTAACTTCATATCTCTCTGCTCGATGCCCCGTAATGGTGGCACCAGCTATGGATTTGGATATGTATCAGCACCCTGCAACTCAAAAAAATATTGAGGTATTAAAGGGATATGGAAACATTATTATTGAAGCCGCTACCGGTGAACTTGCCAGTGGATTAAGTGGAAAGGGTAGGATGGAAGAACCAGAAATGATTCTTCAGACAATCTCCTCTTTCTTTGCCGAAAAGCAATTCCTAAAGGGAAAAGTTGTACTTGTTACATCGGGTCCAACATACGAGCCTATCGATCCTGTTCGTTTCATAGGCAATCGCTCCTCGGGAAAAATGGGCGCTAGCATTGCGCTTAGCCTCGTAAGTCAAGGAGCAAAGGTATTCTTTTTAACTGGGCCAAGTAGTTGCATCCCCTCGCATCCGAGTATTGATGTGGTAAAGGTTAACACTGCTCAGCAGATGTTCGATAAAGCAACAGCGCTTTATCCAAAATGCAATGCAGCAATTCTTGCTGCAGCTGTTGCCGATTTTACTGTAAAACAGGTGGCCGACGAAAAGATTAAGCGAAACGATGCTAAATTGACCATTGAGCTTTCTCCTACAAACGATATTGCTAAGGAACTGGGTTTGCAAAAAAGAAAGGATCAATACCTTATTGGTTTTGCCCTTGAAACGCAGAACGAGAAAGAGAATGCATTGCGAAAGCTTAAGTCGAAAAATTTTGATTTTATTGTCTTGAACTCAACCAACGACGAAGGAGCTGGTTTCGATGTTTCAACCAATAGGGTTACAATAATTCATAGCAATGGTAGCGCAGTACCATACCCCTTAAAGCCAAAGGCTTTAGTTGCCGACGATATTGTAAGTGAATTGGTAAAGCTGGTTAAGTAAGCCACTGTCATTTAAAATTTTGCCTATGTTTACTCGTAAAGTAATCGTTCCTTTATTCCTATTCATCTTACTTCCCCTTTTATCTTTACAGCAGGAGTTACGATGCAACATTCAAATTAGTTCGCAAAAAATCCAAGGAACTAACCGACAGGTTTTTCAAACGCTTCAAACGGCTATTTACGAGTTTATGAACAATACCTCGTGGACTAACCATATATATAGCCAAGATGAGCGGATTGAGTGTAATATGATGATAACCATAAATGAGCAAATTGGCTCCGATGAGTTTAAGGGCACAATCCAGGTTCAGTCGAGGCGTCCAGTTTTTGGAACATCATACAACACAACTATGCTCAACATAGTTGACAACAACATGAATTTTAGGTATGTTGAGTTCGATCAGCTTGAGTTCTCAGACTCGCGCCACTCTAGCAATCTAACCTCCGTTCTGGCATACTATGCATATATCATTCTGGGTTTCGATTACGATTCATTTTCGTACCTGGGTGGAACCGAGTATTTCCAGAAAGCCGAAAAAATTGTTAACAATGCGCAAAGCGCAACCGAAAGAGGTTGGAAGGCATATGAAGGAAATAGAAAGAATAGGTATTGGCTGGTTGAGAATGTGCTCAACTCAAAGTACAGGCCAATTCGAGAGGTTTATTATAAGTACCATAGGCTTGGGCTCGATAGGATGAACGATAAGCTAGTGGAAGGTAGAGCCGAAATTGCTGAATTATTAACCAGCATCCAAAGGGTGTATCGCGAGAAACCTGACCCCTACATGTACTACCTTCAGATATTTTTCGATGCCAAAAGCGATGAGTTAGCAAATGTTTTTTCTGAGTCGTTCCCTGCTGAAAAAACTCGAGTTGTAAATATCTTAACCGAGGTCGATAACGCCAACGCAAACAAGTATAATCGGATAACACAAGAGGGTGGCGGTCGACAACAAGGTTCACAGCCCCGCTAGTTTTCAATAATTATTGGCTATGCTAAAGCATCTACTTGTAAAAAACTATGCAATTATTGACTCTCTTGAAATAGATTTTCATAAGGGGTTAAATATTATTACAGGTGAAACTGGGGCAGGTAAATCAATTTTGCTTGGTGCATTGGGGCTAATTCTGGGTAATAGAGCTGAAGCAAATGTGCTAAAAGATAAGGAGGGTAGCTGCGTTGTTGAGGGTACATTTAATTTGGAAGGGTACAATCTTGAGCCGCTATTCAAAGAGAATGATTTAGATTACTTGCCAACAACCCTAATAAGACGTCATATTAGTCCTTCCGGAAAGTCGCGAGCGTTTGTTAATGAGCTACCTGTAACGCTTAACCTTTTAAAAGATATTGTTGGCCGAGTAATCGATATCCATTCCCAGCATCAGAATTTACTTTTGGCCAATGCAAATTTTCAGCTCTCGGTTCTCGATTCGTTTGCAAACAACGTAAAGCTAATTGATGATTACAAAACATTATATCATAATTACAAAAAGTTGTTCAACGAACTTAGCGAGCTGAACGAAAAATCGGAACAAGCGAAAGCAGATCTTGATTATCTCCAATTTCAGCTTAATCAGCTCGATGAGGCAAAACTGGTTGAAGGCGAGGAGGCTGAGCTAGAGATACTTCAGCAGCAGCTATCGCATGCTGGCGATATTAAACTTGCACTTCAGGAAGTTGTAGGTTACTGCAATGCCGACGAAGCCTCAGTGCTTATTTGGCTTAAAGATGCACAAATTGCACTTAATCGCATTGAGGATTTTTACCCGCATGCCAAAGAGCTAAGCACAAGAATTGAGGCTTGCAGAATTGAACTCAAGGATATAGCCCAAGAAACAGAGATTCAAAGCGAGAAGGTTGATGTTGACCCCGCTCAGCTAGAACGAGTTAGTCTGCGGCTCGACTCGATTAATACCCTAATGCAGAAGCATAGGGTATCTTCGGTTACCGAACTAATTGCTATACGTGACGAGCTAAGGAGTAGAGTTGACGAAATTGTAAATTACGATACCATTGTTGAGCGTAAAACCGCAGAACTTAATGCATTGCAAACCGAAGCATTCAGCAAAGCAAAGGAGATAAGTGACACAAGAACAAAGGTTAGTGCTAGTTTCGAGAAAAGCATTCAATCATTGTTAGCGCAGCTTGGTATGCCCTATGCTAACTTTAGTGTTGACATTTCGCAGGTTGATGAATTGCTTCCAACGGGAATCGATAAGGCAGTATTCCTTTTCTCAGCCAATAAGCAAGTGGCAATGCAGGAGCTATCCAAGGTTGCATCAGGTGGCGAACTATCAAGATTAATGCTAAGCCTTAAGTCGCTAATGGTGAAGGCAAAAGGGCTTCCCACAATAATTTTAGACGAAATAGATACAGGCGTGTCGGGTGATATAGCCGATAAGGTGGGTAATATTATCTACGATATGTCAACAGGAATGCAGGTTATAAACATTACCCATTTACCCCAAATTGCGAGCAAGGGGAATACCCATTTTTTGGTATACAAGCAAAACGATTCTCAATCATCAACTACGCACATTAGGCTTTTAGGGTCAGAAGAGCGTGTACTTGAAATAGCCAAAATGCTCAGCGGTGAGCAAATATCCGATGCTGCACTGTCAAATGCTAAGCATCTTCTAGCAAACAGTAGTAGTTAGCAATTGCACTAACATTTTCCCAATTAATTTCGAACAACAGTTCATAAATAGTGTTTAGTTTATTATTGTGTAAATTTGTTGTGTAAGCAAATTAAAAATTCGAATTAACCAAACTACAATAAGTATGTCATACAATTTACTTAAAGGGAAGAAAGGGATAATATTTGGAGCATTAAATGAAAGTTCCATAGCTTGGCATGTAGCCGAACTAGCACACAAGGAAGGAGCACAGCTTGTTCTTACCAACACAGCGGTTGCCATGCGTATGGGCTCAGTGCAAGAGTTAGCAAAAAGAACCAATGCATTGTTAGTTCCTGCCGATGCTACCAATGTAGACGATTTGAATGAGCTTTTCGCTAAGGCAACTGAACATTTTGGCGGAAAGGTTGATTTTGTGCTGCATTCAATTGGTATGTCACCAAACGTTCGTAAAGGGCGTACCTACGACGATTTGAACTACGAATATCTTATGAAAACCCTCGATATTTCAGCCATTTCGTTTCACAAGATGCTACAGGTTGCATGGAAACAGGATGCCATAAATGAATGGGGATCAATTCTTGCACTATCGTACATTGCAGCCCAACGAACACTTTATGGATACAACGATATGGCCGATGCAAAAGCCCTGCTCGAATCAATAGCCCGTAGTTTTGGCTACATATTTGGACGTGAGCGTAGGGTGAGGATTAATACCATCTCTCAATCGCCAACGTTAACCACCGCCGGTAGCGGTGTAATGGGCTTTGAGGGGTTAATGGATTTTACCGATAGAATGTCGCCACTGGGAAATGCCGATGCAGAGGAATGTGCGGGTTTATGCATCTCGCTTTTCAGCGACTTAACCCGCAAGATAACCATGCAGAACATATACAACGATGGAGGTTTCTCAAGTATGGGGATGAGCCAGCGTGCTATGGCTGTTTATAATAAAAATTTAGATGAGTGCCGCGATTGTCAGTAATGGTTAATTTATTTGTATACGAAAAATGCCATCCGAAATTTCGAATGGCATTTTTTTGTTTTATAGTGTTGCGTAATGCTATTAACCTAAATATGCTTTAAGCAGCTTGCTTCGCGAGGTATGGCGAAGTCGTCTTATTGCCTTTTCTTTTATCTGGCGAACTCTTTCGCGGGTAAGTCCAAACTTTTCTCCAATTTCTTCTAGTGTCATCTCTTGGCAGCTAATGCCAAAGAAAAGCTTTATAATATCTCGTTCCCTTTCGGTTAGCGTTGCCAATGAGCGGTCAATTTCGCGGCAAAGCGATTCGTTTAAAAGCGTTTTGTCAGCATTTGGCGAATCGTTATTTACCAAAACATCCAGAAGGCTATTTTCTTCGCCGTCAACAAATGGAGCGTCAACGGATACGTGTCGACCAGAAACGCGAAGCGTATCGGCTACTTTTTCCTTAGGTAGTTCGAGCAAATCGGCAAGTTCCTCGGGCGATGGCGTACGTTCGAACTGCTGTTCGAATTTTGAAAAAGCCTTGTTAATTTTATTTAATGAGCCAACTTGGTTAAGCGGAAGCCTAACAATACGCGATTGTTCTGCTAGTGCCTGAAGTATCGATTGGCGAATCCACCATACTGCATAGGAGATAAATTTGAATCCACGGGTTTCGTCAAACTTCTCTGCTGCCTTTATCAAGCCTAAATTTCCTTCGTTAATTAGGTCGGGTAGGCTTAGCCCTTGGTTTTGGTATTGCTTTGCCACGGAAACAACAAACCTAAGGTTTGCTCTTGTAAGCTTCTCAAGAGCCTCCTGATCGCCCTTTTTTATCCGCTGGGCAAGTTCTACCTCCTCCTCAACAGTAATCAACTCTTCTTTTCCAATTTCTTGTAGATACTTGTCGAGCGAAGCGCTCTCCCTGTTAGTGATGGATTTTGTAATCTTAAGTTGTCTCATTTTTTACCTTTAAATTTTCACGAAGTTATGGCAATTACAAACGAATGTCAAGTATTAAACGCTGCTGGCAAGGTTTTGTTAACTAGTATGATAATAATTATTAGCATACCCTGTAAAAGCTCGCAAAGATAATAAATATTGCGGTTAACGCTTGGCTAACCGCAATATTATATAACATATTATCAGCTTCGTGTGCTTACAAACCAATGGCGTAATAAGCTACCATGCCATTTGGGTAAACACCCTCAATAAGAACCCCACCTGATAGGCTTTGAAGCATTTGGCTTAGCTCCTCAACGGTTTTAACGCTATTGCGATTAATTCGAGTGATGATAAAACCCTCTTTTACGCCTTGGTCTTTCAGCTTACCGTTTGTGAGTTTTACCACTTGTATACCATGCTGGATCCCCAACTTACTCAGCGTTTTTGCATCGGCCTCTTGCAGTTCAGCGCCCAAAGCCTCTGCAACCTCATCAGAGCGAACAATTTCAAAGCCACCCCTCATGTTACGTAATGTAGCTTCATATTGTTTCTTTTTGTTGTCTCTATTTATAAGTATTTCAACCTTATCCTTAGGCCTGTAACGGCTAATTTGCTCCTGAAGTTGTGTAACAGAATTCACCTCAACGCCGTTAACTTCGAGAATTAGGTCACCTTTTTTAAGCCCAATTTCAGCAGCAGCACCATTCTCCGATATACCATCAATGTATACACCTTTAAGCTCTTTGATGTTGTTCTCTGTGGCCATTTCAGCGGTTAACTCTTTTATGGAGACTCCCAGAATAGCCCGTTGAACCTCTCCAAACTCAATTATATCCATTGCAACCTTTTGTGCAATGCTTGATGGAACAGCAAAGGAGTAGCCCGTAAAATTGCCAGTTTGCGAAGCTATGGCGGTATTAATTCCGACAAGTTCGCCGCTTAGGTTAACAAGTGCCCCACCGCTGTTGCCCGGATTTACTGCTGCATCGGTTTGAATAAATGACTCGATGGCAAAGCTACTCGATAGAATATTTATGTTTCGGGCTTTTGCGCTAACAATCCCTGCTGTTACCGTTGAGTTTAGGTTAAATGGATTTCCAACAGCTAAGACCCATTCGCCTAGTTTAAGGTTGTCGGAATTACCAAAGGGAATGAAGGGAAGGTTTTCCGCATCAACCTTAATTACTGCCAAATCGGTGCTTGGGTCGGTTCCAATAACTTCAGCATCGAAAGTCCGCTTGTCGTTAAGCACAACCTCAATGTTATCGGCATTGTCTATTACGTGGTTGTTTGTAAGTATGTAACCCTCTTTAGATATTATTACTCCGGAGCCTGATCCCATTACAGGGCGCGGCTCTTGCCTGAATTGTGGGCCAAAGAAATAGTCGAAAAGTGGATTACCGAAAGAGTAGCTAGGCTGCGATTGCATCGATTTAGTTTTAACATGCACAACCCCATGTACAGTTAATTCAGCAGCATAGGTGAAATCGGTTTGCTCGCCTGCGCTGGTTGTTATCGATGTTAAGCGGTAGGGTGTAGAGTCGTTATTCGAGTAAACAACGCTTGGCGATTCAGTTTTGAGAAAATTGCTTGAGAGAAGAACGACTAAACCTCCAATAATGGAGTAAAGAACTGGGTAAAGTATTCTATTTGCTTTCATAACGAACATTTTTTTAGTTTCTGAAAAATGAACGTTCAAAACGTATGCCTTATGATACGCTAACCCTCTGACTTAACAATTGTTAACAAAACTGACAATTTTACCAAGGGCGTTAATGGCAGTTTCTGTAAAAATTTCAGTTTTTTAGTAGGGAGTGAATTTAAACGGCAGGTTTACAATCTCAGAGAAAGTTTCACCGGTTTCAAACATATCTTCGTCGCCTGTTCGGTAGTACCAGTGAATTACAATAACCTTTTTTTGCTTATGAATATCTTTAAGAATATTAAGTATATCGACTATGCGTTTTGATGAGGCTGTGTTAAAATAGTCGAGTTTAAATAGGATAGTAGTCTCTCGGTTTGGAGTAACTACATACTCTCTAAACCAATCAATTATGGGTTTGAAAAACTCGTTTGCATCCTCTGGATAGCATTTGCCATAAAACTCAAATCGGCTTCTTTCTTTGTCGAGTGTAACTTCTGGAGAGTATGGTGTTTCGTCTATTCTTAGCGGAAGCATTTTTGAAATATTTTATTGTGGTTAGAGTAAATATAGCAAATTTGGCTGAGCGATGTTAAAAAAAAGGGGAGAAAAATCTCCCCTTTTTTCATTTAGCTTACTGTAAGCTAATGTTATTTTAAAGAATCAACTACTGCTTTAAAAGCTTCAGGATGATTCATCGCCATATCGGCAAGTACTTTACGGTTTAGAGCAATTCCTTTTTCGTTAATTTTACCCATAAACTCTGAGTAAGACATACCGTGTAGTCGGGCACCAGCATTAATACGCTGTATCCATAGTGCTCTAAATTCGCCTTTTTTCTTTTTACGGTCGCGGTAAGCATATTGCAAACCTTTTTCAAGTGTGTTTTTTGCAACGGTGTAAACATTGCGACGCGAAAGGAAATTTCCCTTTGTTTGCTTGAGGATCTTTTTTCTTCGTGCCCTCGATGCAACTGCGTTAACTGAACGTGGCATAGTAAATTTTGTTTACGAATGGTTAGCGATTCGTCCGTGCGAACTCTTTGCTGCTAATACATTCTTGGTTAAAAAATAAATAACTTCAAATAACGTAATAATGCTTACTTAAGCCCCAACAGCTGTTTAATGTTGTTGGTGTCGGCCTTACTAACTAGACCCGCTTGCGTTAGGTTACGCTTTTGCTTTGTAGTTTTTTTGGTAAGGATGTGGCTCTTGTAAGCGTGTTTACGCTTAATCTTCCCTGTTCCGGTTAAAACAAAACGTTTTTTAGCACCGGAGTTTGTTTTTACTTTAGGCATTCTCCTTATATATTAAGATTAAAAAATAGCTAGTTCTTCTTTTTTGCTGTTTTTGGGCTAATGAACATAATCATCCGTTTCCCTTCAAGTTTTGGTAATTGCTCAACCTTTCCTACTTCTTCAAGGTCTTGAGCAAAACGCAGCAGTAAAATTTCACCTTTTTCTTTAAACAGAATTGAACGTCCTTTAAAGAAAACGAAAGCTTTTACTTTTGCTCCATCGCTAAGGAATTTTTCGGCATGCTTAAGCTTAAAGTTGTAGTCGTGCTCATCGGTATTAGGTCCGAATCGAATTTCTTTTACAACCACTTTTTGTGCGTTAGCCTTTATTTCCTTTTGCTTCTTTTTTTGCTGATACAGGAATTTCTGGTAATCGATAATCCTACAAACAGGCGGATCGGCCTTTTCTGAGATTAGTACCAGATCGAGTTCCTTCTCGTCGGCTAACTTGCGGGCTTCTTCAATTGACATTACTCCACCCTCAATGTTATCGCCAACCACTCGAACTACCTTAGTGCGAATTTGCTCGTTAATAAGGTGCTTACTTTCCTGTGAACGTCCTCGTTTAATAATTGGTGGTGCTATACTTAGTCCCTCCTATATTTAGTTAATAATAAAAATTATTATTCAATTAATTTACTGACTTCCTGGTTGATATGGTTCACAAATTCATCAAGTTTCATTTGGCCTTTATCGCCTTCACCCTGAACGCGAACCGAAACTAAACCATCTGCCTCTTCCTTTTCGCCGACAATTAGTAGGTATGGAATTCGCTTTAACTCGTTGTCCCTTATTTTTTTACCTACCTTCTCGTTCCTTTCGTCAATCAGGGTGCGAATATCGTAATTATTTAAGAAATCAGCAACTTTTTTTGCGTATTCGTTATATTTTTCGCTGATTGGTAATACAACGGCCTGATCGGGTGCAAGCCATAGCGGAAACTTTCCACCCGAGTGTTCAATGAGAACAGCAACAAAACGTTCCATTGAGCCAAATGGTGCCCTGTGAATCATAATAGGACGATGCTTTTTATCGTCGGCACCAATATACTCCAGTTCAAAACGTTCGGGTAGGTTATAGTCAACCTGAATGGTTCCTAGCTGCCACTTACGACCAATAGCATCTTTAACCATAAAATCGAGCTTAGGACCGTAAAACGCAGCTTCACCAAGTTCGGTAGTTGTTTGGAGTCCCTTGGCTTCTACTGCTTCAATAATTGCTTGTTCGGCCTTTTCCCAGTTTTCGTCTGTTCCTATGTATTTTTCTTTGTCGTTGGGGTCGCGTAGCGATATTTGGGCAGTGAACTCCTTAAAATCTAGCGTTTTAAAGATGTAAAGTACAATGTCGATAACTTTTACAAACTCCTCTTTTAGCTGATCGGGACGACAGAAGATGTGCGCATCATCCTGAGTAAAACCTCTAACGCGAGTTAATCCGTGCAGTTCACCGCTTTGCTCGTACCTGTAAACGGTACCAAATTCGGCCATTCGAACGGGAAGATCTTTGTATGAACGAGGTTTCCATTTGTAAATCTCACAGTGATGGGGGCAGTTCATTGGCTTAAGGAGGAACTCCTCTCCCTCGGCTGGAGTATGTATTGGCTGGAACGAATCTTTTCCGTATTTAGCATAGTGCCCCGATGTAACGTAAAGTTCCTTTTGTCCGATATGTGGCGTAATAACCTGTTCGTAACCGTACTTTTTTTGCACGCGTTTTAAAAATTGCTCTAATCGCTCGCGAAGTTGTGCTCCTTTTGGGAGCCAAAGGGGAAGGCCTTGACCGACTTTATGCGAAAAAGTAAATAGTTCTAGCTCTTTTCCAATTTTTCGGTGGTCGCGCTTTTTTGCCTCTTCAAGCATTACTAAATACTCATCAAGTAATCCCTTTTTTGGGAAGGATATGCCGTAAACGCGTGTTAGCTGCTTGTTGTTTTCGTTTCCGCGCCAGTATGCACCTGCAATGGATAGTAGCTTAAACGCTTTAATGTAGCTAGTATCGGGTAAGTGAGGTCCTCGGCAAAGGTCAGTAAAGTTTCCTTGTGAGTAAAAGGTTATTGTTCCGTCCTCTAAATCGGTAATGAGTTCAACCTTATACGGATCGCCTTTCTTTTTGTATGTATTCAGCGCTTCTTCTTTTGAAACCTCTTTGCGGGTAATGGGTTCTTTAGCCTGCACAATTTCCTGCATTTTCTTCTCAATTTTTGGGAAGTCAGCATCGGAGATTGTATGGTCACCAAAATCAATATCGTAATAAAATCCGTTTTCAATACTTGGACCAATGCCTAGCTTAACGCCTGGGTACAAGCTCTCAATGGCCTCGGCCATAAGGTGAGCCGATGAGTGCCAGAATGCATGCTTTGCCTCCTCGTCATCCCACTTGTGCAGTTTTACTGTTGTGTCGGTATCGATAGGGCGGGTAAGATCCCAAACATTGTCGTTTACAGTTACCGAAAGCACTTCCTTTGCCAGTCGGTCGGAGATGCTTTTGGCTATTTCATATCCAGTAACTCCTTTGTTGTACTCGCGGATGTTACCATCGGGAAAAGTTATTTTAACCATATGCGTATATTATTGAAAAAAACGAGTGCAAAGTTAATTATTATTATTGAATTAACAGGAATTGCAGCGCAAAGTTCAGAGTATGAGCAGAAATAATTTTAGTTGCTATTTTGTCCTTCGTATTGCGTGTACTGCGTAAAATCGAGGGTAGAAATAACGTAGGATTGGTCTAATTCCGATTTGGTGAGTTGGTCCAGTCCACTTTTCGCTATAGGTAATGTCCCAACCGGCTTTGTTTAGAAGCATATCGAATTGCCACGACTCAAACTCATGGTAGTGCCAGTCGAACTTATCGTTTAAGTTACGGTATGGTTTCGAAAACCATAATCGTAAAGGGACTGTAGCAACCAGCCTGTCGGCTGGAAGGTTTTTAAGTAATACAAATGGCGAAACCAAATGCTCTAAAATTTCGAAAGCGGTAATTACTTCTGCATCCTTATAATTCTTAAGTAGTTCAGGTTCTAGATCAAGGTCTTCACCCTGTGTGTTTTGCACGTTGTAGCCTAACAAGGCAAATTTATCTGCCAGCTCGTTTTTTACTCCTAAATCGAGAATTTGCTTACAGTTAGGTTCAACTTTTTTAAAGAAGTTGATAGTTTTTTGAAATCGAATTTGTTTTAGCTTTTCTGTTTTCATGAAAATGGGTTTAATACGAGCCAAAATTATGGCTAATATTCCTTTTTGCAAATATTTGCTAGTTTTGTTGCTTGGGGGTTAATCCATTTAGCCAGTTTATTATCAAAATACCAAGTTTTAACCAATTTGCATAAGCCATGAAACGTTTTTTACTTATTTGTATTGCAGCGCTTTTAACGATTAGTGCCTATAGCCAAGAGCAACGAATTTCTTTAGAAGACCTAAATGTTAACGGTACTTTTCGTGCATCATCGGTATGGGGTATTACTTCGCTTAACGATGGCGAACATTATACTACTATTGAGCGAGGGGGTAAAATTGTAAAGTATAGCTACTCTACAGGAGATATTGTTGATGTTATTTTCGACGCAAATAGCTTTGACATTCCTCAAGTTAAGCATTTTAGGATGTATGAGCTAAGCCCCGATGAATCCAAAATATTGCTTGCAACTAACATAACCCCAATTTACCGACATTCATTTACTGCAGACTACTTTGTTTTCGATATTGAAGCGAATGAAATTGTTCCCCTTTCGGAAAACGGAAGTCAAATGCTTGCAACTTTCTCGCCAAACGGCAATTTGGTTGCTTTTGTGCGCGATAACAATATTTTTATAAACGATTTGCTGAGCGGGACTGAACAGCAAATAACTTCCGATGGAGAATTTAACCATATTATTAACGGCGCTGCCGATTGGGTTCATGAGGAGGAGTTTCATATGGTTACAGGCATGCAATGGAGCCCCGATAGTAAGAGCTTAGCATTTTATAAATTTGATGAGAGCAATGTAAAGCTTTTCAACATGCCTTTATATCAGAATGAGCTTTACCCTCCGAATTATTCATTTAAGTATCCAAAGGCTGGTGAAGAGAATTCGGTTGTTTCAATTCATGTATACGATATTGAAAGCAAGCAAACTCGCACTATGGACACCGGAGATGAAACAGACCAGTACATTGCACGAATAAAATGGACCGTTAACTCGGAGCGCCTTTGCATGGTTCGACTAAATCGCTTACAAAACAAGGTCGATTTGCTATTGGCAAATCCTATGACCGGTCAGTCAAAGGCTATTTTCTCCGAAACCAATGAGTATTACATTGAAGAACCAGCCGATAGCTACCCAACTTTTACTCAAGATGGGAAATACTTTATTATTCCTAGCGAACGCAACGGATACAATCATCTTTACCTGTATAATATGAACGGCGATTTTGTAAGGCAGCTTACCGACGGGAACAATGAGGTAATTAGTATTTACGGTTACGATGCCAAAAGCAAACGGGTATACTATCAGGCTTTCGACGAATCCCCCTTACGAACTGCTGTTTATTCGGTTGCTCTTGATGGAAAAAAGCAGAAAAAGTTATCGGAGCTACCAGGTACAAATTCGGCAAACTTTAGCACAGGGTTTAAGTACTACATCCATTTTCACTCATCGGTTACCACACCAACACTAGTTACCCTGCACAATGCTAAGGGGAAGCAAATGAGAGTACTAGAGGATAATAAAAACCTGACTGCTACGCTTGAGCAATTTGAGATACCTACAAAAGAGTTCTTCTCATTCACAACCTCCGAGGGCGTTGAACTGAACGGTTATATGGTGAAACCTTTGGGATTTGATGAAAATATAGAGTATCCAGTGTTAATGTATCAGTATAGCGGACCGGGCTCGCGTTCCGTTGTCGATCGTTTTTCAGTTGGATGGGACGAATACCTTGCCACCGAGGGCTATATGGTAGTTTGTGTCGATGGTAGGGGCACTGGAGGTAGAGGACAGGAGTTTAAAAAGATGACCTACGGTCAACTTGGTTACTACGAGAGCATCGATCAAATTGAGGCTGCAAAGTATTTGCAAGGTCTTCCTTACGTAGATGAGGAAAGGATTGGTATTTGGGGGTGGAGCTACGGAGGTTACATGTCGTCGCTTTGCCTTTTCAAGGCACCCGAGGTGTTTAGCATGGCCATTGCTGTTGCACCCGTTACCAATTGGCGCTACTACGATACAATTTATACCGAGCGTTTTATGGGTTTACCCCAGGATAATGCCAACGGATACGACGATAACTCGCCCATAAATCATGTTGATGGACTGCAAGGAAAACTTTTGCTGGTGCATGGTACGGGCGATGATAATGTTCATGTGCAGAATACCATAGAAATGGCCGAGAAGCTGGTGCAAGCCAATAAACAATTCGATATGATGTTGTACCCCGATAAGAATCATAGTATTTACGGAGGAAATACCAGAATGCATCTGTACATATTACTTTCAAACTACGTGAAGAGCAATTTGTAGGTTTTGTGTTATAAATTATTTTTTGGGAGGTTGTAGGTGAGAATATTTTTTTATTAACTTTGCAGCCGCTGCCCAGATGGCGGAACTGGTAGACGCGCTAGTTTCAGGGACTAGTATCAGCAATGATGTGCAGGTTCGAGTCCTGTTCTGGGCACCACAGAAAAGCAGAATAAAGTTCTTTATTTTAAAATATTTTTTTGCCCAGGTGGTGGAATTGGTAGACACGCCAGCTTGAGGGGCTGGTGCTCGTTTAGGGCGTGCAAGTTCGAGTCTTGTCCTGGGCACTTATCCACAAATAAAACCGCTGCGAATACATTTTTCGCAGCGGTTTTATTGTTTTTATTCCCTTGTGTTTATATTTCCTGGGTTTTTTCCTTTAACCACACCTTTAGCTCTTCAGTAAGTTTTGGCGATATTTTTTCGTAAACAGTTTTGTGGTATGTGTTAAGCCAATTCTTTTCCTCTTTGCTTAATAAATCAACCTTAACAGGTTTTGTGTCGATAGGGCAAAGCGTAAGTGTTTCGAAGCTGTAAAATTTTCCCGATTCGGTTTCCATTGCCTCGCGGCAAAGTATTAGGTTCTCAATGCGAATACCATACTTGCCAGCACGATATATTCCTGGTTCGTTCGACTGAATCATGCCTGGTTCAATGGTTACCGGATTTTCATTGGGGCGGATTGATTGCGGTCCTTCGTGTACATTCAGAAAAGCACCAACACCATGCCCAGTTCCATGTCCGTAGTTTATACCCTTACTCCACATGGCCATTCGTGCTAGCGTATCGAGTTGGCTACCCCGAGTACCAGCAGGAAAATGAGCCATTGATAGCTGAATCATCCCTTTTAGCACAAGGGAGTAATCCTCCTTTTCCTCGGGTGTTGGCTTGCCTAAATGGATGGTTCGGGTAATATCTGTGGTTCCTTGTAAATACTGTCCTCCCGAATCAACGAGCAAAAACCCTTCAGGTTTTATCTCCTTTGCGCTTTCGGGCGTTGCGCTATAGTGAACAATAGCTCCGTTTTCTCTGTATCCAGCAATAGTGTTGAAACTTTCGCTAATAAAACCTTCCTGCTCTTTGCGGAGGGTCAGTAGCTTATCGGCTATTGTTAGTTCTGTTATCTTTTCGTTTACCACGCTATTTTCGAGCCAGTGTAAAAACTTGCACATTGCCACACCATCATTCACAAGGCTTTGCCTTATATTCTCAATTTCGATGGGATTTTTCTGAGCTTTTAGTTTGGTAACAAGGCTAAGCGTATTTACCTTTTTCAATTCCTTGGGGATAAGAGAATAAAGCCTGTGGTTTACCCTTGCCTCATCAATGGCAAAAACCATTTCGCTGCTTGCCGATTTAATAGCCTTCTCAATTTTAACGTATGGTTTTAGAGTAACTCCCTGCTCAATAAGGCTTTTTGCGTGTTCTTCGTTTAGCTTATCAGAGTCGATAAATAACGTTGCTTCCTTGTCGGTAATTAACCCATAGGCCAAAACAACTGGGTTGTAATCAATATCGTTTCCGCGGATGTTAAATGCCCATGCCACCTCATCGAGAGCAGAAAGGATGCATGCATTGGCCTTGCAATTTTCAAGTTCTTGGCGAATTATGGTAAGCTTTTCGCTAATGGTTTGCCCTGCATACCTAAGCTCGTACTCAAAGGCTTTGCTGTTTGGCATGGCTGGGCGATTGTTCCACACATCGTTAATTATATCGATTTTCGGGTTTGCCTTTAGCCCTTTGTTTTTCAAACTGCTTATAAGCGTTTGCGATTGTGCATGCGACAGCAATCGGCCATCGAAACCAACCGTTTGGTTCTTGTCAAGGTTTTGTGCAAGCCAATCTTCTATACTTGGGGTATTGGTAAGTCCCATTTTGCATAGCTCGATACCTGTGCCTTCAAGCTCTTTCTCAGCTTGTAGGAAATATCTCGAATCGGTCCACAGTGCTGCAGCATTTGCTGTAACCACAAGTGTTCCGGCCGAACCGGTAAAGCCGCTAAGCCATGCTCTGAATTTCCAGCAATCGGGGAGGTATTCGCTAAGGTGCGGATCGCTGCTTGGTGCAATATAGGCTGCAATGCCATTTGAGGCCATCATAACTCTGAGCTGCTCAATTTTATCTTTTGTTTTCATCAATACATGTTTAAGTTGAAAAGCAAAGGTACAAATTTGACTTAAACAAAAATATTAAGGATTGATGTTGCTTTTGCGTTAACTCAGAGGTTTAGCTAAAGATGATAGGTTAATTGGTTATAAGCATCTGTACTTTTGCTATATTTGCATTTCGAAGCATTTTTTACCTCCATATTATAGATGAATGAACTATTACAGAATACTAAGACTTAATTCGTTAGTTAAGAGTGAACGACTAAAAATTCTGGGTGTTGGATTACTGTTCTTATTAAAAAAGCGATTTTTGAACCTATTTCTCGATCCCGTTTTGGTTTGCAACTTTCGTTGCATGATGTGCTATTTTAGCGATCCTGATTATAAACCCAGTAAAGAGCGCCTTACGGAGGAGATGATGGCAAAAGTTGCAAATTGTTTTTTCTCATCGGCCATGCGCTTACAAATTGGCTGTGGTGCCGAGCCAACCCTATACAAGCACAACGAGCAAATTATTAAGCTAGCCAAGCAGCATGGTGTACCTTACGTTTCGTTTACAACTAATGGCGCTCTTCTTAATTATGATAAAGTAGAGGCTTTGGCCAATGCTGGTCTCGACGAAATAATCCTATCAATGCATGGAGCATCAAAGGAGGTTTACGAAAGAATGATGCCCGGTGCAAAATTCGAGATTCTGCACGAAGTTTTAAGATCAATATCAAAGGTTAAGGGAGAATATCAGGGACTAAAGCTCCGAATAAACTATACCGTGAACCCCGATAATTTGGAGGATTTAAAGGGGCTTGTTAAGTATCTCGACGATTACCACATTGACGTTCTACAGGTAAGGCCAATTAGGCGCCTTGGTAACTCGGCATATTCCGATTTCGATATTAAACGAAAGCAAAAGGAGTACTCGGCTGTGGTTAAGCTATTAGCAGATACTTGTCATCAAAAGGGTATTGTAAGCATTATTACGGGTGAATTGCCCACTGAAACATTATACAGGAAACGTCTCGATATTGCCAAATACACCTACTGTTATGTTTCGCCAATACATTATGGCGATAAGCGTTTTATACCAAATGATAAGCCCTACAGAACTTTTCTGAAAAGCAATGGATTTTTACAGAGCATTTTTAAAGATGTTTTCTTTACTAGGAATTACAAGTATGCCGACTCAGTTAGCTTTGCAAACTACGATGTGAATGTTTAGGGCTTTTCCATAGTTAGTGCTGAGCTTTCGCCCATAAGAATTTTATGATGTAAAAATCCGATTAACAAAAAGTTTTGGCCTCAATAGGTGAATAATTCTCGGATATTTCATAACTTATGGCCCATAAAAATTAGCAAACATGAACACGCTCAAAATATCGAAGAACAGGGCTCGCGACTTTCTAGCCGAGAAGTTAGCGCGAAACATAATACAATCGGAACTTGAGGATTTAATCTCCGTTTTAAGATATAATGCGCTTGGAGGTTACGAAAGGCTTGACGATTTTGACCTTTTTGAAAACCTAGTTGCTGCCTTGCCCGAACTTGAGCTAGTTTTTCTTGCCGAAACCGATGAACATTCGCTCTATGTGGCTGTTAAACCCGAATATAAAAATGAGGAAAGCGCAATTCTAGTTGATGTGCGCAAAACAATTCAGATTATCGTTTAAAACACTCCCCAAATCTTTTTTCTATGGCAAAGTTTTTCAAGTTTTTGGCCTCACCTATGCTGATGGCCCTGCTAATTATTGCTTTTGGTGTATCGAGCGCACTAGCTACATTTATCGAGAATGATTTTGGCACTGAGGCTTCGAGGGCATTAATATACAACACTTGGTGGTTCGAAACCATAATGCTTTTATTGGCAGTTAACTTTATTGCAATGGTATTTGCCAAAAAGCTATATACTAAGAAAAAGTTTGCCGTAATGCTTTTTCACATTGGTTTTGTTATTATACTTTTTGGGGCATTGGTTACTCGATATTTTGGGCAAGAGGGTATGATGCATGTTCGCGAGGGAGAAACAGCTACATGGTTTAGCTCATCCGATAAATGGATTAGCATTTTTAGTGAAGATGAACTTATTGATGCCGAGAAAGTGTTGTTTACTCCTGTTTCAAAAAACAAGTATAGAGACAAGGTGTTGATTGATGACAATGAGCTATCAGTTGAGCTAACGGACTTTATTCCTCATGCAGTTGAAACCGTAGTTGAACATCCCGAAGGGTATCCCGTTGTGTCGCTTTTTTTAGTTACCCCAACGCAAAACCAGCCAGTTTTAGTAAGGCCAAACCACCCAGTGAGTATCGATAATTTAAGGGTGGGTTTTGCTTCTGATGGTTTAGAATATGACGTAGAATTCTCAATGGTAAATGAGGGTATTCTGGTAAGCGCAAAAATACCCGCTGTTGCCCGACGAATGGAAGATGGGAAAGCAACAGAGTATATAGCCAGTTCATCAATTACTCTCGAACCAAAAGTTTTCTACGAAATGGGACAATTCCAGTTCGCTTATCGCGGTCATTGGAATTCAGCAATAGTTAAAATGGTTTATAATCCCGATCCGAATATTGGAGGTACAGATGTACTTGTCCTTAAGGCAAGTTTTAACGATTTTGAGAGGAAAATATTCATTCCCCTTTCAAACGTTGAAGATAAACCCATATATGAAATTTTTAATGGTAATCGTATTGGATTTAAGTACGGGCCAAGGCGCATTGAAATACCCTTTGCCATCAAACTACAGGAGTTTGTGCTTAATCGTTACCCTGGTTCCGAAAGCCCATCGTCGTTTACATCAAATGTGCTGGTGATTGATAAGCGGAATAACCTAGAGAAGCCTTTTAGCATTTTTATGAACAATATATTAAACTACGAAGGTTACAGGTTTTATCAAAGTTCATACGACGATGATGAAAGGGGGACTTATCTGTCGGTTAACAAAGACCTACTAGGCACTAGCATTACTTATTTTGGATACTTTGTGCTTGTATTGGGTATTGTTTGGGCGCTCTTAAGTCCAGGTAGCAGGTTTCGTAAGCTTATTTCAAAGCCTAAAGAGGCAGTAATAATTGTTTTCTTACTATTTGGTTCGTTTGGTTTATTTGCACAAGGTGAGGCTCCAGAAATTAGCAAAGCACACGCTCAAAGCTTTGGTCAACTCCTGATTCAGGATAAGGGAGGGCGCATGAAACCTATGTCAACTTTGGCGAGTGAGGTACTTCGAAAGCTTAACCGTTCAACCAGCTTTAGCGGGCAATCGCCAGAACAGGTTTACCTAGGTATGTCAGTTTTTCCCGATTATTGGCAGCACACTCCAATTATTAAGATAAAAAGTAGAGAGCTAAAGCAAATGCTAGGAATTAGCAGTGAGAAGGCAGCCTTCGTCGATTTTTTCAACCATCAGGTTGATGGGGCATATAAGTTGAGGCGCTTAAATCAAGAAGCCTTCTCGCAAAAACCTGCGCAGCGCACTGCATTGCAAAAAGAGGTGATTAAGGTAGATGAAAAGGTTAATATACTTTACATGATTTTTTCAGGGCAAATGGCGCGAATTTTCCCTGTTCCCAATCACCCCAACAACCAGTGGTTATCAATGGATGAGGTGTCAAAAAGTAACGATTCGATATACTTAAATCGCTTTGCCGATATATACTCAGAATATATTCTTAGCGTAAGGAATGCCTTAGAAAAAAATAATTTCAATCAACCAAACGCACTCCTTGGCGAGTTGAAATCTATTCAGTTTTCGCATGGACAAAGCGTAATCCCCAATGACAGTAAAGTTAGGGCAGAGGTGCTGTCGAATAAACTACTCATTTTTGAGCGCCTAATTCCCTTTTACGGATTAGTTGGCTTTGTTCTGCTTATTATTGTTTTTATTGAGCTATTTTATAAAGGTAGCTGGGGTAAACACGGATACACCATACTTGCAACTTTACTTATCGTTGGGTTTGCTGCGCAAACTTTTGGCATAGGCCTCAGGTGGTATATTGCAGGTAGAGCACCATTGAGCAACGGGTTTGAGTCGTTAGTTTACGTTTCGTGGGCTGCCATGTTTGCTGGGTTTATTTTTGCTCGAAAAAGCCGAGTGGTACTACCCGCTACAGCATTGCTAAGTACGCTAATCCTTTTTGTTGCCCACCTCTCGTGGATGGATCCTGAGATAACTAATCTGGTTCCAGTGCTCAAATCGTATTGGCTTACTATTCACGTAGCTGTAATTACTGCAAGCTATGGCTTTTTTGGTTTGGGAGCAATATTGGGACTGTTCAACATCTTTTTATACGCCTTTCAATCGAAGCGAAATTTCATTAAAATTGAGAAGCACGTAAAGAGTATAACTGTAATCAACGAGCTAAATTTAACCCTAGGCTTATACCTATTAACTATTGGATCGTTTTTAGGAGCAGTTTGGGCTAACGAATCGTGGGGTCGATACTGGGGTTGGGATCCAAAAGAAACCTGGGCATTAATTACTATGCTTGTATACGCATTTGTGTTGCATATGAGGTTAATACCCTCTTTCAAATCAACCTTTGCGCTTAACTTCGGGTCGCTAATTGGTATTGCGTCCGTACTGATGACCTATTTTGGTGTAAACTACTACCTATCGGGGTTGCATAGCTATGCTGGTGGCGACCCAGTTCCAGTTCCCCGTTGGCTGTTTTTTGTTGTTGCAGGTATCCTATCCATAAGCCTTTTCGCTTGGTATAACAATAGAATTTTAGTTGCCGGTTCGTCTACAAGCAATGAGTAATCAGTGAAACATTTGGGAAGTTCAGTTGTTTACAAACCAATACTTTAGTTGAACTAGAAATTTGAAGGCATATGAATAATTTTGATTTTTACAATCCGGTTAAAATACTTTTTGGTGAAGGTAAAGTTGATGAGATTATTAACGAAGTTCCTGAAAAATCAACTATACTTCTAACCTTTGGAGGCGGAAGCATAAAGAAAAATGGGGTTTATAACAATGTTGCAAACGCTCTCAAAGATTTTAAGATTATCGAGTTTGGAGGCATTGAGCCTAACCCTAAGTATGAAACATTAATGAAGGCAGTTGAAATTGCCCGTTCGGAAAACGTTTCATTCCTTTTGGCTGTTGGGGGAGGTTCGGTTATCGATGGGACAAAGTTTATTGCTGCAGCAATACCTTTTGAGGGCGATCCCTGGAACATGCTTGTTGGCGGAAAGGATGTTGCTGTTAGCAATGCAATACCATTTGGTACCGTACTAACTTTGCCTGCAACTGGTTCGGAAATGAACTCAGGTGCAGTAATCAGCCGTAACGATACTAAGGAAAAATTTGCATTTGGTAGCCCATTGCTTTATCCTAAATTTTCGGTGCTCGATCCCACGTTTACTTATTCGCTTCCAGTAAATCAAATTGCCAACGGCATTGTCGATGCTTTTGTGCACGTAACCGAACAATACCTTACGTATCCGGCGCATGCGCATATTCAAGATAGATGGTCTGAGGGTATTCTGCAAACATTAATAGAATTTGGTCCCCAGGCAATTGCCAATCCGCTAAACTACGATGTTAGGGCAAATATTATGTGGAGTTGTACCATGGCGCTTAATGGTATCCTTTCGGTTGGAGTTCCAACCGATTGGGCAACACATATGATTGGTCACGAGCTTACTGCATTTTTTGGGCTTGACCATGCCGTTACTCTGGCCATTGTGCTTCCATCGCTGCTTAGAGAGATGCGTGACGAAAAAAAGCTAAAGCTTTTACAGTATGGGAGTAGGGTTTGGGGGATTGATGTTGGAACTGAAGATATGCGCCTTGAAAAAGCCATTGATGCAACGGAGATGTTTTTCCAATCTTTAGGAATAAAAACTCATTTTAGCGATTATGGTATTAGCATGGACCAACTCAATCCTATTGTTGAAAGATTTAAGCAAAGAGGGTGGAAAATGGGTGAAAATAAAACGATTACAGCTGATGTGGTAGGACGCATCCTAAACAGAGCCATCTAAACAAATTGGATAAAACAGAATTTCCTTAAACAATAGGTGGATTTATATGTGTTTGTATTACAATGAATAAAGTTTTTGTGTTAATTTTTTTGTGGCTAAATGCCAATAAAAGTTTGCTATCTTCAATTGATTTTATACTTTTGTCGTGCTTTTAGAGCAAGGTTCTTTTAAATGTATGTTTGGTGTTTGAGTGGTACATGGCTCAACATTTAGCCTAACTCAACCGCATTTTGCGGTAAAACATCGGAGTTTACATTAAGTTCTTAATAATTTTAAGGAGGAGGGTGAGTGTATGCCTGTCGGCAGACAGGGCTAAAACCATCCGCCGGTTGGCGGATAAACTACCGTACTCGATAGTTCTTAAAAATATTTAGGTGAGGTGGGTGAGTGGCTGAAACCAGCAGTTTGCTAAACTGCCGTACTCGTAAGGGTACCGGGGGTTCGAATCCCCCCTTCACCGCACAAATTGAACTTAATTTTGAAATTGAAAATAGTTTCGGGGTTTAGTCTCGTCAGGAAGACGAGACACCTGGTTTGGACCAGGGATCCTGAGTTTGAAATAGAAGTTAGTTTGGGGGTTTAGTCTCGTCAGGAAGACGAGACACCTGGTTTGGACCAGGGATCCTGAGTTTGAA
>CAZGQZ010000010.1:0-27409 GCA_964527985.1 uncultured Rikenellaceae bacterium
CTAAGAGGTTTAAACATAATAATCTCATCAACCCGATTGAGAAACTCGGGCCTAATTGTTTGCTTTAGCAGTTCAAACACCTGACTACGAGTTTTTTCAAATACGCTGTCGGTGAGCTTATTTGCTGCATCGGCAAGGTTGGCCTGAATTATCTGCGATCCTATGTTTGAGGTCATAATGATGATTGTGTTCTTAAAATCAACTCTTCGTCCCTTGTTATCAGTCAAATGACCATCCTCTAAAACCTGCAAGAGGATATTAAAAACATCGGGATGGGCTTTTTCAATTTCATCGAGTAGGACAACCGAATAGGGCTTGTGGCGAACCGCTTCGGTAAGCTGTCCGCCCTCGTCGTAACCAACATATCCTGGAGGTGCTCCAATTAACCGTGAAACGGAATGTCGCTCCTGGTATTCGCTCATATCGATGCGAGTCATCAAGTTTTCATCGTTGAATAAAAACTCGGCAAGTGCACGGGCAAGTTCGGTTTTTCCAACCCCTGTTGTTCCTAAAAAAATAAACGATCCAATGGGGCGCTTCGCATCCTGCAGTCCTGCTCTGCTCCTTCGAACAGCATCGGAAACAGCCGTAATAGCCTCATCCTGTCCTACAACTCTTCTATGCAATTGATCCTCCAATGCTAATAGCTTTTCGCGCTCACTCTGGAGCATTCGGCTAACGGGTATTCCAGTCCAACGAGCTACCACTTCGGCAATATCGGCCGATTCAACTTCCTCCTTAATAAGCGCCTCACCTTCCTGCTTGGCAGCCAGTTCGTTTTTTAACACTTCGATAGATTGCTCGGCCTCTTTAATTCTACCATATCTAAGCTCAGCTACTTTCCCGTAATCTCCTCTTCGCTCTGCATCTTCAGCCTCCACCTTAAAGGAATCGATTGCCTGCTTATTGGATTGAATTTTTTCGATGATTTCCTTTTCCTCTTTCCATTTTGCTCGTAATGAGTTACGCTCTTCTGATAGGTTTGCTATCTCTTTGCTTAGCGAGTCAAGTTTTACCTTATCGCCCTCACGCTTAATGGCCTCACGTTCAATTTCGAGCTGCTTAATCCTTCGTTCAATCTCATCGATACTTTCAGGTACAGAGTTCATCTCAAGCCTTAGTTTCGATGCGGCTTCATCAATAAGGTCGATTGCTTTATCGGGCAAAAACCTTTCGGTTATGTACCGATGCGAGAGTTCAACTGCCGAAATTATTGCCTCGTCCATTATTCTAACAGCGTGGTGAGCTTCGTACCGCTCTTTTAACCCTCTAAGTATTGAAACAGCATCGGTAACCGTTGGCTCATCGATAAGTACGGTTTGAAACCTCCGTTCAAGAGCTTTATCCTTTTCGAAATACTTTTGGTACTCGTTTAGGGTAGTTGCACCAATGGCTCGAAGTTCGCCACGTGCAAGTGCTGGCTTAAGAATGTTTGCTGCATCCATTGCTCCTTCACCTTTCCCTGCACCAACCAAAGTATGTATCTCATCGATAAAGAGAACAACCTCACCATCGGAAGCAATTACCTCTTTAACCACAGATTTTAGCCTCTCCTCAAATTCGCCTTTATACTTTGCTCCAGCAACTAACGCCCCCATGTCGAGCGAGTAAAGTTGCTTCGTTTTTAAGTTCTCAGGAACATCGCCACTTACAATTCGGTGAGCCAACCCCTCGGCAATGGCCGTTTTGCCTACGCCAGGCTCGCCGATAAGGATGGGATTATTCTTGGTTCGCCGCGAAAGGATTTGGAGCACACGTCGAATTTCCTCATCGCGACCAATAACTGGATCGAGCTTACCACTTTGAGCCATTTCGTTTAAATGAATTGCAAATCGGTTTAAGGCGTTGTAAGTATCCTCAGCAGTTTGCGAATCGACCTTTGAACCTTTTCGCAGCTCTTTCACTGCTTTCATTAGCTCTTTCTCACTAATTCCTGCATCTTTCATTAGCTGAGCAACCTGATCGGTTGAATGAACTAAGCCCAATAGAATGTGCTCAACCGACACGAACTGATCCGAAAGCTCACGCGCAAAATCGTTAGCCTTTTGTAAAACTCTATGCGATACTGAGCTAAGATAGCTGTCTCCACCCGAAACTTTTGGGTACGACTCGAGGATACGAACAATTGATCCTTCGAAATTTGCAGGATTTACTCCAACCTTTTTAAGCAGAAAACCTGTTACATTCTCGGCTTGGGTTAGCACTCCCTTTAGAATATGAATAGGTTCCACAGCCTGATGACCATACCCTTGGGCTATAGTTACCGCTTGCTGAATGGCTTCTTGTGACTTTATTGTTAAGTTGTTTAAATTCATATCGTTAATATTTTGAAGTTAACCTTTCCAATAATCGTCAAATTATTTGCCATGCAATAGCCTAAGCCAATTTGGCGCAACAAAACGGAAATACCAAGCCAATTTGGCGCAAAAAAAGGTCGACCGTTAGGGGTCGACCTTTAATTTATAATGAAGATAAACTCTATTGCTCAGGACTCATAATTACCTCAAGCATATTGGTTTTATCAAAGAACTTACTAGCAGCTTTTTTCACTGCTTGAGTATCGAGTTTTTTTACCATTTCATCGTAGTTGGTTACAACATCAACGCCATTTGAGTAGTACTCACGAATAGCCGATGACCAGAAACGGTTCTCACGAAGATTCTCTTGGCGAGATTTTAAGAAATACTCTCTTGCCTTATTCAAATCTTCCTCGGTTGGGCCCTCTTTAACAATCTTTTCAAACTCTCTGTGGATAATTCCCACTAAATGATCAGCCTTGTCAGGATCGGTATCGAAGTACATGGTTACCATAGCCTGATTAATTGGCGTTTTTGAAAGACTTGCATTTGCCGACACGCCATAAGTACCTCCTTCATCCTCGCGAATGGTTTCGGTATACCTTAGGTCAAGAACGTGGTCAATTGCGTTGATATATAATTTATTTTGAGCGTTATACTCAACAGGTGCTTGATATGCAATAAAACAAGTACTTTTTGGCACCTGCATGGCAAAGGTAAAGGGGTTCTTGGTTTCGCCCTTTGGGAAACGGATATCGTTGTCTTTCCAAGTTTCCTTACGCTTAATGTTTGGCAATGAGCCAAGGTAGGTTTCAACCAAAGGCTTAAGCTCATCAAGGTTGATATTACCTACAAGAACAAAGGTAAAGTCGCTAGCATCGGCAAAGCGATCTTTATAGATTTTCTGAAGCGTATTGAAATCAACCTCATCAAGCAAATCAATGTTCATAGGTCTTCTGCGATAATTACGATCGCTAATCATAAACGAAATTGAATCGCGGAAAACTGAATTTGGACTACTTCCTGCATTCTGAAGTACTGCCTTAATACGAGACATGTACGCATTATAAGCCGATTCGTCGAAACGAGGATTAGTGAAGTAAAGATGAACAAGCTGCATCATCTCCTCAAGATCGTCGGGAGAGCAATTACCGTTAAAGCCTTCTTCGTTTTCGCTTACATAAGGCATAACGCTAACCATTTTACCCGCTAGCATCTTTTCCAAATCAATACTACTATGGTTACCCACACCACTCATCATGGTAATGGCTGATACCATTTGAGCCGAAGGTACCTCAGCATCGGCAACAAGCGATGAACCACCTGGGCTGTATGCAGAAAGTAGAATCTCATCCTCTTTAAAATCAGTAGGCTTAACAATAACCTTTACCCCGTTGCTAAGCTCCCACTCAACAGTTTCAAGAGTATCGTTCTTCTTTTCCTTCGAAACAGTTCCTGCTTTAGGCATCTCGCTTACAAGAGGTTCTGTAGACACATTATCCTCATACGGTTCAAGAGTCGATTCTTTAACCTCTTTATAAATAGCAAGTAAACCTTCTTTATCAGGTATATTTGCTTTTTCTTTTTCGGGAGCGGTTATGAAGATTACCATATTCTCGTCGGTAATCCACTCTTTTGCTTTAGCATTAAGCTCGTCGAGCGCAATGGTTGGCATAATTGATTGCGAGAACATATATTCAAACTCAATACCTGGAATGGGCTCGCCTTCGGTAAAATGCGAGAAATATTCCCAAACAAGATCCTCATTCTTTACCTTGTCTTTTTCCTTGTAGCTATTCTCAATGCTTCGAAGCAAATCTGCCTTTGCTCTATCGAGTTCGGTTTGGGTAAAACCATGCTGCTGAAGCCTGTAGTTTTCCTCAAGCATCGATTTCATTGCCCTAACTGGCTCGTTTTCGCGAGCATTGGCCATAAGTACGTATGCTGATTTAGAACGTACAATATTTCCATAGTATCCATAAGCAAAAACAAATGGAGGGTTATCTTCTTGCACAAGCTCGTTATATCGTGCATTAAGCATTTGAGAGTATAACCTTTGAACAAGATTATCCCTGTAATACCCAAGATTTTTCTGATCGGCCGGAACAACAGGATGCTTATAGTAAACCTCTACCATAGTTCTGGTTATCTCTGGATCGGTAAAGATACCAACTAGTGGCTCCTTGTGGTCAGGTACTTCAAAATCGGGACGTGGGCTGGTATTCTCTCTGGTGGGAATTTTTGAGAATCTTTCCTGAATCTTCTGCTCCATCATCTCAGCATCAAAGTCGCCAACTACAATTATTGCTTGAAGATCGGGT
Organism: uncultured Rikenellaceae bacterium; assembly: GCA_964527985.1. Lineage (GTDB taxonomy): Bacteria > Bacteroidota > Bacteroidia > Bacteroidales > Tenuifilaceae > Perlabentimonas. The sequence goes on from CAZGQZ010000010.1 coordinate 4,619, forward strand.
CTGTACCAATCCCAGTAAAAACGCTTAAGCGTTTCGTATTTGTGGTTATTAATAACATCGATGCTACCAATAACGTCACGCTCGGCATACTTTGAGCCGTGGTACATGAATTTCATTTTTTCTTGTCTTGCACGCCAATCGGCAGTTCTGCGTGTTCTCCACTCTTCGCGGATTACGCCCCTTTCAGCGTCAATCTCTTCATCTTCAAAAGCAATGTAGCTAGACCAGTCGTGAAGTATAAGAAGAGCCGAATCGATAATACTTTCGCGGGTTAATGGCACATTTGAAAGATTGTAAGCAGTTACATCTTGACCTGTAAATGCATTTACGTTATGGCCAAACTTAACACCAATATTCTCAAGAAAATTTAGCACGCCTTTACCTGGAAAATTTTCTGTTCCATTAAAAGCCATATGCTCTGTAAAGTGGGCTAGTCCATCTTGATTGTCATCTTCGAGAATAGCGCCAACATTGTGTACAATGTAGAACTCGGCTCTGTTGTTAGGCTCGCTATTACTACGAATATAGTAACGCATACCATTTTCAAGTTCGCCAATAGTTACCTTGGAGTCGGTAGGAAGCGGAGTGTTCCAGTTAACACCTCCTTGCTGTGCAAATACCAAATTTGCTAAGCATAAAAATGCTGTAATAATAGCAGCAATACGGAATTGTTTCATTTTTACAAGAAATTAGTGATTTTAGGTTTTAAATAATAATCCAAAAGTATAGACTTTTTGAAAAGTTATTAGCTTAATCGGAGCTAAAATATGATTGCAATACATTTTCCGCAAAACTCTACTTGACCTATACCACACATTTTGTGGTATTTACAGTCATGTATTAAAAGATTAAGGAAAATAAATTAGCTCTTTTTATGACTTTATCAAGGTAATTACAACCCATATAAAACAGGTTGCCCAGATCCGTTCTGAATCTGGGACTAAACTTGGTTGGACAAACATGCTTGGCTGATATTGTGTTGAACCTGGGCAACCCTACTGCTGGTGTTTGCAGCTATCTATATAAACGTGTTGTTGGGGAACACTTCTACTAAAGTAGCCTATTTCGTGCCAAAACACACAAAGATGCTCTTGTGGCTCATATTCTGTGCATTACAAAACAATGTCACATGATAACAAAGTAATCTATTATCCCCATTGTGTGGAAAAAATGTAGCTACGCAAAAATTTAAAATGGTTTAAATGGCATTAAGCATAAACAATTCAAATTCGATGAATGACAAAAACGAATTTTATTCGTAAATTTCGACTAATTTCAAACCAATGCTATAGCAGTATGAGGCAATTAATTAGAATTATCGGAATAGCAATTTTATTTGCAATACTAGTAGTTTTAGGGATGAAGGCTATCTGGCTGTTTAAAGCCAAAAGAACAGCTAACATCTACATCCTTGACAAAACAGTAACACAATACGATAGACACGAACACAAGGCATTTACATGGCTATTAAACAATAATAGAATTTTAAAGCCTAACAATAAGCACTACTCAACAAAAAGAGACTACTATGGGTTCTACCCTATAGATATTGACGATGAAGCTTTCGATTTTAAAAGCATTCGAATTAACGAGGTTGAAGATTATGCATTGAACTTTGACGTACTTTTCTATGCCGATTGTTACGGCGTTCACTCCTTTGAATGGTACAAGGGAAAATCGAAACCCATTCGCTCGCAAAAAGTGTATGGAGGGCTAAACCAAAACGATTACCTTTTGCTTAAACGTATGCTCGATAATGGAAAGCTAGCCATTGCCGAGTACAACATGTTTAGCACGCCTACAAATGCGCTTGTTAGAACCAAAACAGAAGAACTATTTGGCATTAATTGGTCGGGATGGACTGGTAAATATTTTGAAACATTTGATGTGGCTAAAACCAACGGACCTCCTGACTGGATGAAAAACCTTTACGAATCACAGCACCTTGGCGTTTGGCCATTAGAGGGATCGGGCATTATTCTAATTAGCAACGACGGGCTTTTAGAAATACTTGAAATTGGCAAACATCTTAACAATTCTATACCCACCATCGAAACTAGTAAGGAAGCAGTTGACCGTTTTAGGCTTGCTGAATCGATACTTTTTGAGCAGTGGTTTGAAATAGTTAGCCCGGGTGAGAATATTGTACATTCAAATTATTCGCTCGATGTTACAGCACAAGGACTAGAAGTTTTTCAGAAAATAGGCTTAACCAATGAATTTCCTGCAATTATTGAAGGAAAGAATTTAAACTTCTTCTATTTGTGTGGCGATTTTAGTGAAAACCCTGCACAAATGTGGACAGCAAAACTTGCTGGCGGAAAGTGGCTCAACCACTTTCTAACTCGATTTGGCAATACCAACAAAGCCAAGTTTTTTCGAAGATACTACACTCCATTAATTGAATCAATTATTAGCGAGCAGCTAAGTGTGCAAAGTACTGAGAATGTTCAAGAATAGCCCAGCCACTAATCTTGAGCGTATAAACATCATCTTATAGTAATGACTATAGCTTTTGATAAAGACGAAGAGTTCTTCCTCTTCGATAATCAGATTAAAGAAATACCGACCCAAAGAAAGTATGATATTCCTAACGACTCGCCAATTTTTTACGAGGTTATTCGGGTAATTAATAGTACCCCTCTATTTGTAGATGAGCATATTGAAAGGCTTAAAAAATCTACCCTACTATCTGGAATTGAAGCATTGGAAACCAACGTGCTATTAAAAGCAATTACCGAATTGACAAAACATAGGCAAATTCATGAGAAGAACTTAAAAATATCGCTTTACACCGATAAGCAAAACAAAAAGGATTATCATGTTCTTGCCTATTTTGTAAGCAGCAGCTATCCGCAACCCGAAGCTTACCTGAATGGGGTTAAAGTTGAGCTAATTCCACTAAAAAGGGATAATCCAAATGTCAAGCTTGAAAATCCGATCCTTCGCTCCTCGGCCGATAAGGTAATTTGCTTATCGCAAACCTACGAAGCACTTCTTGTAAACAACGAGGGATATATTACCGAAGGAAGCCGATCGAACTTTTTTGCAATTATTAACAACACCATCATTACTCCTCCATCAAAAGATGTTCTTGAGGGAATTACCCGAAAAATGGTTTTTGCTTTAGCAACACAAAATGGCGTACCGCTCCTAGAGAGATGTATTCATAAATCTGAAATTGATAGCTTTGAAGGCGCTTTTCTTACAGGAACATCAACCAAGGTTTTGCCTATTAACCGCATAGGTGATAAAACTCTGCCTGTTCACAACCTAATTCAAAAAATTATCCTTCACTACAATAAACTTGTGGAAAAAAATTTGGTCGAAACTTCTACTAAATACCATATTACCAATTGACATTAACCTTAAAAATGAATCAGTATGAAACGGTTAGCCATTATCCTTACCATTCCTATGCTTTTTACCATGATTCAATGTAAGCAAAGCCCTCAGGCACCAAAGGGCAGCCCAATTTCTGATGTTGAAATTGAAAAAACGATTAGTCAGCTAATCGAACAGCACGGAAGCGAAGCCCAGCTCCGAATTGAAACAGGAGTTAAGCAAACTGCAAATCTATGGCGCGAAACAGATGGTAGCTCTGATGAATTCATCAACTTCTGCCAGCAACACTTTATCTCGAATCCCGAAGAACTCGAAATACTTTTCAATAAGCTATCGGCTGGGTACGAAGTGCTTTTCGGTAATTTTATGCGCATTACCAAAGACCTTATGCGACCAATTCACCTCGATATGGGACCAATAACCCCAATTGACATGATGTTTGGCGGATTTAACGCTTCGGCACATTTAACCGAAGACCTTTTTACCAACCGTATTGCTTTTGTCACAACCCTAAACTTCCCAACCTATAGCTTAACCGAAAAAACCGAACTTGGGTCAAACTGGTCACGCAAGCAGTGGGCCTATGCACGCATGGGCGATATTTTTTCCTCGCGTGTACCTGCTGAACTAGTTCAAAACTATTCGCAAATTAGCACTAACGCCGATGCATACATTGATGAGTATAATATCCATATGGGCAAATTGCTTAACGAGAATAACCAAGCATTGTTCCCTGAGGATATGAAACTTATCACTCACTGGGGGCTTCGCGACGAAATAAAATCGCAGTACGCCAATGGAGAAAAAGGAATTGAGGCTCAAGAGATGATTTACCAAATTATGCAAAGGATTATTGATCAATCCATCCCCGAAATGGTAATTAACAATCCCGATTACACCTGGAAGCCTATTAGCAACAGCGTTCAAAAAGAGGGTAAAGAAATTTCCTTTGCTCCCGAACCAAATACTAGATACCAGCAGGTGCTAAACCTTTTTGGAGCAATTCAAAAAATTGATGCGTTTAACCCCGAAATGCCTACGCTTATTCAGCGCACATTTGAGGGTACTTACGAAATACCCGTTGAGGAAGTTGAGCAGCTTTTCATCGATTTTGTTTCGTCGGAACAAGTTCGAAATGCAGGCAAACTCATAAGCCAAAGGCTTGGTCGGCCTCTAAAGCCATACGACATTTGGTATGATGGTTTTAAGAGCAGAAGCAGTATTCCCGCAGAAAAACTCGACAATGCTGTAGGCAAACGATTTACCTCAGCCCAAGCGTACCAGAACGAAATACCAAGCATACTAACATCGTTAGGCTGGAAGAGAGAAAAAGCAGAGTTTTTCCAATCGAAAATTGTTGTTGAGGGCAGCCGTGGTGCAGGTCATGCATGGGGTGGTGCAACGCGCCAAGATGTTGCGCTACTGCGCACGCGCATTGGCGAAAGTGGCATGAACTATAAAGGTTTCAACATTGCCATGCACGAGTTTGGCCATACCGTTGAGCAAACCATAACCCTACACGATGTTGATTACTACATGCTTAATGGCGTTCCGAATACTGCATTTACCGAAGCGTTGGCTTTCATGTTTCAGAAACGCGACCTAGATGTACTAGGCATAAAAGATGACAACGAGCTAAAACAACATCTGCTTGCACTTGATAACCTATGGCAATGCTACGAAATTATGGGCGTTTCGCTGGTTGACATTAACCTTTGGCGTTGGCTTTACAACAACCCCAATGCTACACCTGAACAGCTAAAAGAGGCTACAATTACCATTGCTAAAGATGTGTGGAATAAATACTACGCCGATGTGTTTGGAACAACCGATGAGCCAATTCTGGCAATTTACAGCCATATGATTAGCAATCCGCTTTACCTTTCGGCATACCCAATGGGATTACTAATCGATTTCCAGCTTGAGCAGCATATTGAGGGTAAAAATTTTGCAAATGAGGTTCAACGAATTTTTGAGCAAGGAAAACTTATCCCTCAGCTTTGGATGAAAGAAGCCGTAGGCTCACCATTATCAATTGAACCCACACTAACTGCTGCCGAAAAAGCATTAGAGGTAGTTAAGTAACAAAAGACCTTTTACAGTGAGCTGAATTCCTTTTTCAGCTCACTGTTTTTTTATAAATACAACAAACATGAAAATCTCATTCGTTCTTGTTGAACCTGCTGTACCCGAAAATGTTGGAGCCGCTGCACGAGCCATAAACACAATGGGTTTTACCAACCTTTTACTAGTAAACCCATGCAATTACCTCAGCGATAAATCGCTAATGCTAGCCCATGGTTCGCATAGCATTCTTCACAATGCTCAAGTATTTGGTTCGCTTAGCGAAGCTATAAAAGCGTTTGATTTTACCATAGCCACATCGGCAAAAAGCCGTTGGGTAAAACAGAACATAGTTTTAAGTACCGAACTTGCCCAGTTTATCGAGAACAAATCGGACTCAATATCATCAATAGCCATAGTATTTGGCTGCGAAGAGTCAGGGCTTTCAAATGACGATATTGCCCTGTGCGATATTGTTACATCGGTTCCCATTGCAAATCCCTACCCCTCGCTTAACCTTTCGCAAGCAGTAATGGTTTTTGCCTATGCGCTTATGCCGCTAGCAATTAAACCCGAGAATATTGAATTAAGTGAAGGAATCAAAAATCATGGATACAAAGCCCTCCGTAGCAAGGTAATTTCAACCCTAAACAATATTGGCTTAACTAATGAAAGCCTAGTTCACGGAAGAGTGCTCGAGCGCCTTAGCCAAATTAGCGATGAGGATGTTAACCTGCTCCACTCAGTTACCTCAAAGCTAACCGAATTCATCAACTCAAAAGAAAATGAGTAAGCTAACCTTTCTTTGCTTTTACAAAAAAATTCGTATAAATAGATAGGGAAAGGGCTAGCAAATATGCGGCTGTGGTTAGCCAATCGGCAAAAGTATTGCTAATAGAAACCCCAGCTATTCGGTTGAAAAGATAAGCAACATACGACGTTACCTCGGGCGTTGAACCCAACTTACCAAGTACCTTCCAATGCCAATCGGTTAGCGGACAATAACCGATGCCAAAAAAGAGACCTAAGCCTATCCACGATAAGCCTGTAAGCAGAAGAGTTATTAAGTTAGCCTTACGCGTACGCCACCAAATCCAACCAAATAGGTTAAAAGCAATTAGCAAGGTATGAAATGCGACAAAAAATACATCGAGCAGCATATAAACCATAACCTGCATTTTAACCCATTAAGCAAATAGCTAAACGGAAAAAATTACTCGCTAGTCATTATGAACAAAGGCAGCATTTCAAACTTTTGATAGTAAGGGCGTAAACGCTCAACATTGTAGTGCTTTTCAATATTAACAACCTTCTTTTGGCTCACAACAACATCAATAGGCATATTATCGTACCTACCATTTTTAAGCACGACTAACCTTCCATGCACACCTTTTAGAATAAGGTCGAGAGCGAGGTTACCAAACGCCATTGGCACAATTGAGTCGATAGCATCGGGTTCTCCCCCCCTTACCAAATAGCCTAACTTTTGGTTAATGGTGTTAACGGCCTTCCCTTTGTTGTACTTTGGGCTGTACTCCTTAATTTTTTGTGAGATAATATCGCCTATCCCACCTAATTTAGCATGACCAAAAGCATCAACCTCCGAGCCCTCAAACACCATTTTATCCATACCCTTAAAAATTGCTCCCTCGCTAACCATAACAGATGAGTACTGGCTTGGGTTTCTCCGCCTATCGTCGACTAATAGCTCAGTTAGCAAATCGATATCGAACTTATGTTCGGGAATAACGCAACGGTTGGCAACACCGGCCATGGTTGGGAGCATGGCAGTAAAACCAGCATACCTACCAAATACCTCCATTACCAAAATACGCTCATGCGAACCGGCTGAGGTTCGCAAAATATCGGTCATTGCAATGGTACGCGTAATACAGGTACTAAAACCTATGCAGTAATCGGTACCGGGCACATCGTTATCCATTGTTTTAGGAATGGCTATTACCTTCTCACCCTCCTGATATAGCCGAACACCATAGCTCAACGTATCATCGCCACCTATGGGAATTAGGTAGTCGATACCTAAAAAATCGAGATTTTTGATAACTTCAGGCGTGAGGTCATTTATCTCTTTATTGTACTTATCCTGAAGATGAAGTGGAACCCTATCCTTTGAAACCTTCGAGGGGTTAGTTCGCGAAGTGTGTAAAAAGGTTCCGCCCGTGCGGAACGATTTGTTCACCCTTTCTTCGGTTAACCACTCATAGCAATGGCTGTTGTCGGCATCTTTCGTTCGAATAATTTCAATCATCCCTGCCCAGCCACGGCGAATACCTACTACCTGATAACCTTCGCGCAAAGCGCGAATTGTTACCGCTCTAATTGCGGGGTTAAGACCAGGCACATCGCCACCTCCTGTTAGAATTGCTATTACCCCTTTTGATTTTTTTGCGTTTGCCATAGCTATTTCGTTTTTAGTAAATGTGAATTTGATTTAACGCGAAGCTAATTGCTAAATTTAGCAGAAAAATGAATGGCAAGCCACAAGTTGTACTTATGATATTGATTTTTTTTCGCAAACGTTTGTAAGAGTGTGCCATAAAAAAAGACACCCGAAAATGTAGTCAGATGTCTTTTAAAAAAATCTAGAAGAAATATATCAATCTATCTCCTTTTCAACAAGATAATGATTTCTGTCGGCTGAACTCCGAGAAACAAGTTCGCCCAAAAACCCAGTCATAAAAAGTTGCACCCCAATAATTGCCATTACCAATGCAACGTAAAAAAGGGGCTGGTCGGCAACAGGCCTAAATTTTAGGTGATGAAACTGGGCATAAAGCTTGCTAGCAATTATCCAAATGCTTATACCCCCTCCGGCTAAAAACATAAGCGTTCCTAAGGTTCCAAAAAGGTGCATTGGCTTTTTACCAAATCGGGTTACAAATATTACGGTAAACAAATCGAGAAAACCATTTATAAAACGCTCAAAACCAAACTTAGTAACGCCGTACTTACGCTCTTGGTGTTGTACTACTTTCTCACCTATTCGTTTAAAACCAGCCTGTTTGGCAAGAACAGGAATATACCTGTGCATCTCTCCAAATATTTCGATGCTTTTCACAACCTCTTTACGGTACGCTTTTAGGCCACAGTTAAAGTCGTGCAACTTAATGCCGGTGAATGCTCGTACAGTTCTGTTGAAGAACTTGCTCGGAATAGTTTTTGAGATTGGATCGTAACGCTTTCTTTTCCATCCCGAAATTAGATCGTACCCCTCCTGTGTAATCATTCGGTACATTTCAGGTATTTCCTCGGGGCTATCCTGCAAATCGGCATCCATGGTAACAACAACATTACCTTTGGCCGACTGGAACCCAACATGAAGCGCAGCCGACTTGCCGTAGTTCCGACGGAACTTAATCCCTCGGGCAAACGAATACTTTTGGCAAATAGCCTCAACCACGCTCCAACTCGTATCGTTACTGCCATCATCAATTAAAATGGTTTCAAAGGCAAAACCATTGGTATCCATAACCTTTTTAATCCAATCAACCAGTTCGGGTAACGACTCTTCCTCGTTATAAAGCGGAACAATTACTGAAATATCCATTCAAAAAAAACTTTATTTACTCTGCAAAAGGCGTTGTTTCCTTCTTTCTGATAATTGCCGAAGTAATAAGGCTAATAACACCAAATCCTAAAGTACTTAGCAAAACCGACTTAATGTATGAACCAAAGGTAAATTTTGTGTCTCGAGCTGCTTCAAGTCCTTCCAAAGCGGCTTCAATTTGATCATCGGGTAAACCCTTTGAGTACATATAATCGGCCATCCATTGGCTTTGTGCATCAATATACCTATTCATGTAATCGGGGTCGATTATTACATTTTGCAAGTAGGAATATGCAGAGATTATGATAGATGCAAAAAGTCCAATGAGAATACCCACCAGCAAACCTTGCTTGTATGACACTTCTCCACCATATACCTCCTTACGTACCTGTTTGCTAAACATTAAAATTCCCACAAAATAAATGGCAACAGTTACCACAAAAAGCATAAAGGGTTTGGCTATACCAACAGGCATAATGTTCAGAAAATAGAGAAGGAGATTGTAGATAACAACAATAATTCCTAGCGCAAAGCCGTAGGTAGCAGTTGATTTTAGCAAATTTTTAGCTATTGAATCCATAATTTATTGTTAATTAGTTAAGATTCGACAAAGATATTAGAAAATGGGATATATGCTGAAAAAAATTTTGAAGAGTTACAAAGATGTTGCTATCTTTGCGCCGTGGGTAGGTCTTATACGACCAGCTCCTGCTGAACTCCCCCAGGACCGGAAGGTAGCAAGGGTAGGCGGTTGTAGCGGTGCGATGTAAGTAGCTTACCCACACTTTTTTTACCCACCTAGTTAAAAAACTTACCAACCTTATTTATAGCAGAGGGTAAAGCAAAAACCACGACTCTATCGTATGCTTTAATTTCAGTTGTTCCGTTAGCAATATGGCTTGAGTCGCCACGTACAACCCCTCCAATTATGGCATCCTTAGGGAAATTAATATCCTTAATTTTCCCTTTTGTAACAGGGGAGTTAGGCTTAACTATAAACTCGAGCACTTCGGCATCGCTACCCGTTAAGCATTTAATGGCTGAAACCTCGGTACTCATTGTGTAACGGAAAATTCGGCTAGCAGTAATTAGCTTTTTATTAATTACAGTATCGATACCCATGCTCTCGGCAAGCTTTATGTAATCGAAGTTTTCAACCTCGGCAATAGTTTTTTTAACGCCCATTCGTTTAGCTGCCAAACAGGTGAGTATGTTGGTTTCGGAGTTGCCGGTAACGGCAATAAAAGCATCCATATATTGCAAGCCCTCCTGCATAAGGAGTTCTGTATCGCGTCCATCGCCATTAATTACAAGGGCATTTTTAAAGAAATTGGCAAGCCTAACACTCTCCTCCTTATTCTTTTCGATAATCTTAACATTTACTTCTTTCTCCAGCTCGTAGGCTATTCGAACTCCAATTCTGCCTCCGCCAAGTATCATTAGGTTATGCACCTCAATATTGGTTTTACCTGAGTATTCGAGCATCTCCTTTACACCACTTTGGTTGGTAATAACGTATACTAAATCGTTAACCTTAAACTGATCGCTTCCGCGAGGAATAATGGTTTCGCCCTCGCGGGCAATTGCCACTGCTCTAAACTCTAGGTCCTGATTATCCTTTATGGTTTGAAGTAAGGTTTGATCGATAACTGGGGCATCCTCCTCTAATCGCATAACAGCTAACGAAAGCTTCCCACCCGAAAAATCGACAAACTCAGTTGTACTAGTATGCCCCAGAAGGCTGATTACCTCTTTTGCCGCTAACTTTTCTGGGTAAATAAGGGAGTCGACACCCATATTAAGGAAGATTTCCTTGTTGTTGGGTAGCAAGTAGTCGTTGTTATCAATACGAGCAATTACCTTTTTAGCACCCAAACGCTTGGCAAGAGTTGCGCTGAGAATATTCGCATTTTCGGAGCTGGTAACCGCAACGAACAGGTCGGCTTTTTTTACATTAGCCTCTTTTAATGCTGAAATTGATGTTGCCGATCCCTCAACAACAAGTAAATCTGCACTCGATGAGAGATGGGCTAACTTATCGGTATCCGAATCGATTACAACAATATCGTGATACTCTATCGAGAGCATCTTTGCTAAATGCGTTCCTACTTCGCCTGCACCTGCAACAATAATATTCATAAACAAATTAGTTTTTGCGAAAGAGTTCGCAAAGTAAGCTTAAAAGTAGCTGTTTTTAATAGCTAAGCGCAAAAAAAGTTGTATTGAATTGACGAATTTTACTGAAATCATTTGCAGAAGGCTATTCGCTTAGGGTAAAGGCATCAGCATCGGGCAGTACAGGAAAGTCGTCCCGAAACTGTTTTAACAAATCGATGTTAAGTGACCCATAAATAACTTTCTCTTGACCGGGTAGCGCTTCGGAAATGGGCTTACCAAGCATATCGAGAATCATGCTATCGCCTGTGTAGTATATATCCATTCCGCTTGTTCCAACCCTGTTGGCTGCAGCCACATAGCTCTGATTCTCTATAGCTCGTGCTTTGTTAAGGGTAATCCAAGCATCGCGCCGTTCGCCCGGAAAGTTTGCTACGTTGATGATTAAATCGTAATCGTTCCTATTTCTGCTCCAAACTGGGAAGCGAACATCATAGCATATTTGGGGTAGAATTCGCCAACCTTTATACTCAAAAACTAGCCGATTGCGCCCATGCGTATAACGATTATTCTCGTTTGCAAAGGTAAAAAGGTGCCTTTTATCGTAGGTAAACATTGTTCCCTCGGGGGTAGCAAAAACAAACCTGTTAAAGTAATTACCATCCTCTTCAATTATTATACTTCCACAAATGGCAAAACCCATGCTTGCTGCATGGCTTTTCATCCAAGTAACTGTATCGCCATTCATTGGCTGTGCCAACTTTTGAGCATTCATTGAGAAACCTGTTGTAAACATTTCGGGTAGTATGGCAATATCTACATCAGCGTTAACTGTTTTAAGGGTTCTGGAAAAATTTGCATGGTTTATGGCAATGTTCTCCCAAGCCAAATCGGACTGAACTATTGCCAAGTTTAACATTTTCTTCATTGTAATAAATATTTAACCACCTCTATTATTGATACTTAAAAAATACAAACCAAATTTAACTACCTTTTTAGTTGTATAACTAATTTTTTAGTTATACATTTGTACTAAGAAAATTAAAACTATTTATAATAATGGAGCTAACCAAAGCAGAAGAGCAGATAATGCAAATTATTTGGAGGCTTGAAAAAGTATTCGTAAAGGATATCATTGATCAACTTCCCGAACCTAAACCTGCCTACAACACCGTGTCGACTATTGTTAGGATACTAGAAAAGAAAGGATTTGTGGGTCATAATGCATTTGGAAAAACACACCAATACTATCCGCTTGTCTCAAAAAAGGAATATACAGGCAAATTTATGCGCGGATTTATTAAAAACTACTTTGGGAACTCCTATAGGCAAATGGTATCGTTCTTTGCCAAGGAGGAAGACTTATCGGTAAAAGAAATGGAGGAGATAATTGCTCTTCTAGCCAGTCAACTCGAAAAGCAAAAGAAAGATGGAAACAGCTAGCATTATAAGCATTGTTTTAAAATGGAGCATTGGCGTATTCGTAGTTTGGGGATTATGGTTCCTATTCTTAAGGCGAATAAACCAGTTTGTAGCCACAAGACTATTCATTACAATTGGTCTACTTCTATCTGTCCTACTTCCAATTCTGGCTCCTTGGTTAATGAGCATTACAATCCCTTCAGCTGCATCATTCCCTCTAATCGCAAACGTATTTCTACCAGAGATAACCTTTTCGGCAAGCATTCATGAAAGCGTTTTTAACCCAATAACAGCTATCATATTTATTGCAGGACTAGTATCGTCTATATTTTTGGTTAGGTTTACCCATAATCTTATAAGGATACTTAGCCTTAACAAAACAGGGAAAAAGGTTAAAAAATTCAACATTACCATTGTTGAGCATTCGAAAGATATTCCGCCTTTCTCCTTTTTCAACCTTTGTTTCATCAATCCAAATAAAATCCCTACCGATAAGGCAAACCTAATTATTGCACATGAGGTTGCACATAAAAAACAGCTTCACAGTATCGATCTTTTATTTATCGAGCTACTTAGCGTTATTCAATGGTTTAACCCATTTTACTGGATTTTGAAGAAAACGCTAATTGAAATTCACGAGTTTCAGGCAGATGAAGTTGTGATTAAAGAGTCTGCTGAAACCCATACCTACATGGATTCCATCGTTTCAATTGCCTTTAGCGGGATAGCGCTGTCCCTTGGCAATAACTTTAACAAATCGTTAACCTTAAAACGTTTAGCCATGATGAACACAAAAAAAGTTAGAAGATTTGCCATTCCGGCAACTTTGCTATCCTTTGCCCTAGCATTTTCGCTGTTATTCATTATCTCCTGCGAAAAATCGGAAATACAAGAAAATTTCGAAGATGAAACTATACTTACAGTCACCAAAACTCAAGGAGCTGAAGGTAAAAACCAAGTAATTTCTACCGACGAGGTTTTTGTTGTAGTTGAAGATATGCCCAAGTTTATGGGCGATAACTCTAAGAGTCATGACAAGTTCCGCAGCTTCATAGCCGAAAACCTAGTCTATCCTGAAATTGCGTTAGAAAACGGAATCCAAGGTCGTGTATTCGTTAGCTTTATAATTGAAGCGGATGGTTCAGTTAGCAACGTAAAAATTGTTAGAGGCGTTGATCCTTCACTCGATCAAGAGGCTGTAAGAGTAGTTGAATCGAGCCCACGATGGGAACCAGGGACTCAGAAGGGCACTAAAGTGCGCGTTACGTTTACCTTCCCAATTTCATTCAGCTTAAAGTAAACTCTATCATCCAGCATCAGCGCATTTTTTGTTGATGCTGGATATATAATTTATTTGATATGCTTGTTCTTCGTTTGTTTTTCATATCAGTATTACTTCTAACAGGGTGTTTATCGCTTGCTCAAAGTACCGATAAGTCAAACATTTCAACACCAAGTAATGCATTACTTAGCAATGGTGAGCTGATTGGCTATCTTAATGAGGCAATAAAACACGATTCGCTAAATACGGCATACTGGCTTGCACTTGGTAATGCATGGGAAATGCAGCTTAACTTTGATAGCGCTAAATATGCATACCAAAATGCTGTGCTTACGGATAGCTCATGCGTAAAATGCCTTCAGCAGCTTGCTGGAGTTAATGCCACTTTAGGTGATGTAAATAGTGCAATTTACAGCTATTACGAGGCACTTACTATCGACTCGTTAAGCATACCAACTCGCTCGCAGCTAGCCCGATTGTTAAAGCGCGATGGAAGATTTGAGCAAGCTTTGGCTCAATTCAAAAACCTACTTCAAACTGATTCAACAAACTACTATATTTGGGAGCAAATTGGCGATTGCGCAGCAAAAACCGACAGCATTGCCCTAGCAATTGAAGCGTACAGCAATTCGTTTGAACTAAAACCTCAGAACCTTCCGCTTGCCGTAAAGCTCATTAACGGGTTAATTCAAATTGCAATGCCCACTGGGTATATTCAACCAATTGCCGAAGCTGCCTATGAATACGATTCAACTTACGTTCCTATCGTTAGAGCAAACGGTTACTTACACTATCTTTCACAAAATTATGCTAAAGCCGACTTGTGGTTCGATAAAACAACAGCATTGGGCGACTCATCACGATTTACCCTTAAATTTTCGGGCCTAGCAAAATACCAAACAGGGAACTATTATGGTGCCTCACAAATACTAAAAAAAGCTTTTGCATTAGACTCAACCGACAATGCGTTAAACTTTGTTTACGCAAAAACCCTTATTGAAATTGGGAATAGGCAAAAGGCCATAGCAGTGCTTAACCTCGCAGAGGAACTCCTCACCCCATCGCCCTTCGAAATGGCCATGCTATATGCTACACGAGCCGACGCACATAATCGCAGCAGAAACTACCAAAAGGCTATTGAGCAGTACAATCAGGCTTACACGTTCGATCCTAATCACCATTACTACATATACCAGGTTGGCATATGCTACTATAACGCTAAGGAATACAAGAAAACCATTGAAATACTAGGGAAGTTTTTGGATTTGGCCAATACAGAGAACCCTCCCAAAAACTCAACTCAAAATGCGGTAAGCCATGCAAAATATATTATAGAAAGAGCAGAAAAAGAGGCATTTTTTATCGAGTAACTTTTTTAAAAAACACTTCCCGAAAACGTTAACCCAACAAATAATAAAAAGATAGCTTTAGGTAATACCATGTATTGATGCAATTCGATACTTTTGCAGCATAATTAACTATTAAAATGAAGCAAACAAAAACAATTGCACTTGTTGCTCACGACAACAGAAAGAGCGACATGGTTGAATGGGTTGAATGGAACTGGCATAAGCTACTACGGCATAAACTTGTGTGCACAGGCACCACCGGAAAACTAGTAGAAGAAGCCCTTAATCGCATGCACAGCGAGGAGGCTAAAAATCACATTTCAATTATTAAACTTAAATCGGGACCACTGGGTGGCGACCAACAGCTAGGATCGATGATTGCCGATGGCAACATAGATATACTTATCTTTTTTTGGGATCCAATGCAAGCACAACCTCACGACGTTGATGTAAAAGCTTTACTCAGAATTGCCAGTGTTTACAATATCCCCACTGCCTCAAATAGGTCAACAGCTGATTTTATTATTGAGTCGCCTTTGCTTGATCAGGTATACATTCCCAAGCTAAAAAATTACGAAGATTATATTAACAGAGATATTGAAATCAAGGAAAGGCTATAATTGCTGCTTCTTTATCGCTTTTTTTATCTGGTTTATGGTCCAGTTCACCCTTTTAGCGTAGTAAGGGCTAGCCATTAGCGAGAGGAATTCGGCCATATCGTCGAGTTTAGCCAAAGCAGGTTCGCCAATCGCTATTAGGGTATCAATTATACGTTCGGTTTCCTTAGCGTGTGATGAAACAAAAAACCGCTCCAAAAGGGGTTCAACAGCATCCTCGCCAAAGGGAATGGTCTCATTAAAACTCCCAAGCAGAATTTGGTATGCTATAAGCTGCGACTTATCTGCTGGCATAAAATCGGGAAAATTCTCCTTTAGAATATTTGCAGCTTCTATTCGGGTAAGCAAATTCTGATCGCATAAAAAATCGGCTACTTGGTTTGCATCAAACATTTTCATTGCTTGCTTTAGCTCCAAATCCATTTGATTTCTATGCTCATCTTTCTTTTTTAAGAATATTTGTGCCTTTCGAGTCAACCCACCCTGAGCGGTTAGCAGCACTACTACAGGAACTCCTCCGTGATAGTAGTAGATATCGGAAATTTTTAGGGGTAAATCCTTAAAAGCAGGAACGTCAGATGGTTTTAACCACCAGTACTCGTTGAGTACATCAGGAAAACTCTTGCGAGCTTGGAAACGTGCAACCTCAAGGTCAAGCCCTGTACGAATTTCTACAATATCGCCTTTTTGCAATCGGGTTGCATAACGAAACGAGTAGAATTCGTTGTCTCGGTGATCTGTTGACCCTAATGAAACTTGCATGTCCATTCGCTGAGTTTGCACGGTATACCAATAATTATCCTAATTTCTTGCTAAAACTGAAATGCCTGCTGAAGGCAAAAAAGTCAACACAAGATACAACAAAGTGCATAAAAAATAAAATTTTGTACAATAGTTTTCTTACAACATAAACTCGTTCGACTAAGTACAAAACAGACTTTTCAACAATTATAACGCACACAGGTGCTTTTTGTTTTTTTGCTTTACAAATAGCATTACTTTTAACACTCCAAAGTCAAAAAAAAATGAATAGCATTTCAAGAATACTTCTGGTTATGGCTATGCACGATGAAGCCGAAAGCATTATCGAATCACTGAAGCTTAAACCACAAAAATCGGATCGCCCTAGACTCCCGGTTGAAATTTTTAGCGGAACCTATAGCAACAAACAGGTTTGGCTTCAGCTAAATGGTAAATGCCCAAATTATAATGTTGATAGCATTGGAACCGAAGCTTCGGTGCTAAACACATTTATTGGAATAGAAAATTTTGCTCCCAACCTTATACTAAACGCTGGTACAGCAGGAGGTTTCGCAAGTTTAAATGCTAATATAGGTGATATTTACTTAAGCCATCCATACGTTTCCCATCACGATCGAAGAATAAACATACCCGGATTTAAGGAGTACGGAATTGGAAAATACCCTTGCTACCCATGTGAGCATATTGCAAAAAAAATGGGGGTTAAATTAGGGGTAATTTCAACCGGTAATTCGCTAGACCACACACCTACCGATTTAGAAATTTTAAAAAGCCATAATGGAGCCGTAAAAGAGATGGAAGCAGCGGCCATTGCTTGGATTGCAAATATTTATGACATCCCATTTTTAGCCATTAAAGCCATTACCGATATTGTTGATGGGGTAAACCCTACCGAAGAAGAGTTTCTTATGAATTTAGCGTACTCATCGGAAAAACTCGGAGAAAAAACCATCGAGCTAATTGAAGAGCTATAAGCTACTGTACCTTATAATACATTTTGTACCACTCAATAAACTTACGAATACCCTCGTTAACAGGCGTTTTTGGTTTAAAATTAAGCCTTTCCCAAAGGTCATCAACATCGGCCCAGGTTGCAGGCACATCACCAGGCTGCAATGGTAGCATATTCTTTTGGGCTTCTTGCCCAATAGCATTCTCAATGCTCTGAATAAAATCCATTAGCTTAACCGGACTGCTATTACCAATATTATAAATTTGATAGGGTGCAGCCGAACATGAGGGATTTGGGTTGGCACCACTCCAATTAGGATTACCAAGAGGAACATCGTCGATAACCCTAACAACTCCCTCAACTATATCATCAATATAGGTAAAATCGCGCTGCATATTACCCTCATTAAAAACATCGATGGGATTTCCCTCAATAATGGCTTTGGTAAACAGGAACAATGCCATATCGGGTCGTCCCCAAGGACCATAAACGGTAAAAAAGCGCAAACCCGTTGTTGGTAAACCATACAAGTAGCTATAAGTATGAGCCATTAGCTCATTGCTTTTCTTGCTGGCTGCGTAAAGGCTTATGGGATGATCCACATTATGGCCAGTTGAAAATGGCATAGTTTCGTTTAACCCGTATACACTTGAACTACTGGCGTAAACAAGATGCTCTATTTTGCTGTTCCGGCAAGCCTCCAGAACATTTAAAAACCCTACAATATTACTTTGGGCGTATACATGAGGATTCTCCATGCTATACCTAACGCCTGCTTGGGCGGCCAAATTACAAACCCTATCGAATTTATACTGCTTAAAAATTGTATTGAGCCCTTCCCTATCCTCAAGGTTAAGCTTAATAAAAGTGTAGTTAGGGTTAGTAACGCTTAAAACGGGTTTTCCATATTCAATCTGGGTGCTTTCAATACCTGCAACCATTAACCTAGAGTATTTTAGGTTAACATCGTAGTAATCGTTAATACAATCGATACCAACAACCTCATCTCCTCGCTCTAATAACCTATTTGCAAGATGAAATCCAATAAAACCAGCAGTTCCGGTAACAAGTATCCTCATAGGCTAAACTTATAGGCTCCAATAGGTTAAACCATTTGGCTTATTCTTTCCAAATGCGCCTTTAACATCAACAAAAATAGCCCCCTCGGAAGCAATACTGTTGAAGTAGGCTGTATCGAGATTAAGGTATGGAGCATGATTTACCGCCACAATAACGGCATCGTACTTGCCCTTTGGCTCATTTGTTAGGCTAAAGCCATACTCATGCTCAACTTCGCTCGAGTCGGCAAATGGGTCAACAATATCCAAATTTTTTATGCCATACGATTTAAGCTCGCTAACTATATCAACAACCTTTGAATTTCGAATATCGCTAACATTCTCCTTAAAGGTAACGCCCATAATAAGCACCCTCGACTCCTTAACGTTTTTATCGTTGGCAATAATTTTTTTAACCACCTGTTTGGCAATGTACCCTCCCATTGAATCGTTAATAAAACGTCCGGCGCTAATTATTTGCGGATGGTAACCAAGCTCTTTAGCCTTATAAACAAGATAGTAAGGATCGACTCCAATGCAATGGCCTCCAACAAGACCTGGGAAGAATTTTAAGAAGTTCCACTTTGTGCCAGCAGCCTCGAGCACTTCGTATGTATTAATTCCCATGCGCGAAAAGATGAGCGAAAGCTCATTCATAAAAGCAATGTTAATATCGCGTTGTGTGTTCTCAATAATTTTAGCCGCTTCGGCTACCTTAATGGTGCTAGCCCTATGCACACCTGCGGTAATAATTAGCTCGTAGGTTTTGGCAATTACCTCGGCCGACTCGGCATCGCAACCGCTCGAAACCTTAACAATTCGGGTTAACGTATGCTCCTTATCGCCTGGGTTGATGCGTTCGGGTGAGAAACCAACCTTAAAGTCTTGCATATACTTAAGCCCCGAAACCTTTTCGAGCAATGGAACACACTCCTCCTCGGTACAGCCAGGGTAAACGGTTGATTCGTAAACAACGTAATCGCCTTTCTTCAAAACCTTTGCAACCATTTCGGTTGCTGAAAGCAAGGGTTTTAAATCGGGAAGATTATGATCATCAATTGGTGTTGGCACTGCCACAACGTAAAACTTTGCCTCTTTGAGGTCATCGGTATTTGCCGTGTAGGTAATATCGCAGTTCTCAAAGGCTTCGGGTTCGAGCTCACGACTCGGATCGATCCCTTTCTTAATCATCTCAACCCTATCGGGTTTAATATCAAATCCAATAACAGCTATTTTTTTTGCAAACTCAATGGCAATTGGCAAACCAACATAGCCTAGGCCAATAACAGCCAACTTCTCTTGCTTATCGATAAGTTTTTTGTATAAATCCATTTTTTACAAATTTTTAATGTTTTTGCAATAAGGATGATAATCGCCCGTAAGACCAACAGGAATTGTATTACGAATATGATGTACAGTTTGTATTGACACTTTTGAATCGGCTAAGCCAAAACCGTTACCTTTTAAAATCTCCTGATAGGTAACGGTATGAAGATCGGTAAAACCGCCGCTAAACTCTAGCTCGTCCCCCTCAACGGTAATCGATCTGTAGGTTCGCTGACCGGTGGCCAATATACCAGGAGGAACATCGTTACTATCAACGCTAAGGAACCAGCGAACGCGAGCCCTTTTTAGCCCAAGGTAACCAGCAGCTTTATCGGGTTTAGAAACGTGCACAATATTTTCCTGTACATCGCCAAATATCCATGTAAGCATATCGAAAAAGTGTACACCAATATTTGTAGCAACTCCTCCCGATTTTTGAAGGTCGCCCTTCCACGAAATAAAGTACCAACGTCCTCTACTAGTTACGTAGGTTAAATCAATGTCGAAAATCTTATCCTTTGGCGACTGCTCAACCTTCTTTTTAAGGGCTAATATTGATGGATGGTAACGTAGCTGCAAAACGGTATTTACCCTACGGCCAGTTTCCTTCTCAATTTCGGAAAGCGCATCAACGTTCCAAGGGTTTAGCACTATGGGCTTTTCGCAAATGGCATCGGCTCCATGCCTAAGGGCAAAGCGGATATGCGCATCATGTAGATAATTAGGCGTACAAATGCTCACAAAATCAACCTTCACGCCTTGACGCTTTAGCTTATCGAAATGGCGGTCGTAACGCTCAAACTCGATAAAAAAATCGGATTCGGGGAAATAGCTATCCAAAATTCCGACGCAATCATGGTTATCAAGCGATGCAATAAGGTTATTGCCAGTATCTTTAATTGCCCTTAGATGCCGAGGTGCAATATACCCTGCTACGCCAATGAGTCCAAAATTCTTTGTCATAAAAACTATGCTGCTAATCTAACTTGGTTACCAAATCATTCTTTAGCATGTATTTTTGCTTTCCCTCGGGGCAAACAGCAATACCATTCTCATCAAAATTCAACCTGTGCCCGTATTCGCTCATCCAACCAATATGCTTAGCCGGATTGCCAACAACCAAAGCGTAGGGTTTAACATCGCGAATAACCACAGCGCCTGCTCCAATAAAACAAAATTCGCCAAGGGTTATACCGCAAACTATGGTTGAGTTTGCCCCAATTGTTACGCCTTTTTTAACATGCGTTTTAAGATACTCGCTTTTACGATTAACCGCGCTACGAGGATTAATTACATTTGTAAAAACCATGGAAGGCCCGAGAAAAACGTCATCATCGCAAATTACACCAGTGTATATCGATACGTTGTTTTGCACTTTCACGTTGTTTCCTAGGGTAACATCGGGCGAAACTACCACATTCTGACCAATATTACACTTTTCCCCAATTTTGCAACCAGTCATAATATGGCTAAAATGCCATATTTTGGTTCCTTCTCCAATTGAGCAGCCATTATCGATAACGGCTGTTTCGTGAGCAAAAAAATGGTTGTCCATTTGCTACTGTTTAAGTGGTAAACAAAATTAGCCAAAACGATACTAATATCATAGCAAACTCAAAACATTCTCGGCAATATATTCCTGAACATCCTGATTAAGTTCGGTATGCATAGGAAGCGAAAATACCGAGTTCGACAATGCTATGCTGTTGGGGTAAAGCCTTGTAATGTTTGCATCTAAATATGGTTGAAAGGCTTTTTGCTTATGCAACGGTATTGGATAGTAAACCATTGCTGGAATTTCTTTAGATTTAAGCGCCTCAATAAGTTTTGCTCTATCACCATCTACTAAACGAAGCGTATACTGGTGAAACGTATGATTCGACCAATTTACCCTTTGGGGAATAATTAGCTTGTTGCAATCGCGAAACATTGCATCGTAGTGCATTGCGGCTTCTTGACGGGCTAGGTTGTATTCGTCTAAGCGCTTAAGCTTAATTCTAAGAATTGCAGCCTGAATGGTATCGAGCCTAGAGTTTACTCCGATTCTGTCGTGATGATAGCGAACCCGCATGCCATGATTGGCAATTGAGCGAATTTCATCGGCTAGCTTGCTATCGTTGGTAAAAAGTGCTCCTCCATCGCCATAGCATCCTAGGTTTTTAGATGGGAAGAATGAGGTGCATCCTATGGTACCAATGGTTCCTGCTTTGACAGAACTTCCATTGCTAAAAAAGTATGTTGAGCCAATTGCTTGAGCAACATCTTCGACAACGGCAATGCCTTTTTCTTCTGCAATGCTCATTATGGCTTCCATGTTTGCGCATTGGCCAAAAAGATGAACAGGGATTATAGCTTTGGTTTTGGGAGTAATTGCATTTTTAAGAGCCTCTATGCTAAGCGTAAAA
Source organism: uncultured Rikenellaceae bacterium (assembly GCA_964527985.1). Lineage (GTDB taxonomy): Bacteria > Bacteroidota > Bacteroidia > Bacteroidales > Tenuifilaceae > Perlabentimonas. The sequence continues at coordinate 26,884 of CAZGQZ010000010.1, forward strand.
TCGTTAAGATCAACATCAACCAAAACGGGTTTTAGTCCTAATAGCGCTACGACCTCAACGGTAGCAATAAAAGTAAAATCGGGAGTTATAACCTCATCACCTGGCTTGAGATCAAGCGCCATAAGCGCTAGCTGAAGGGCATCGGTGCCATTTGCACAAGCAATTACATGCTTAACCCCAAGGTAATCAGCCAACTCTTGCTCAAAATCAGATACTGGCTTACCCTTGATGAATGCTGTTTGATCAATAACCTCTTGAATGGCCGCATCAACATCGGGCTTAATTTTTTGGTACTGACCATTTAGGTCGACCATTTGCAGATTAGCAAAACTTTTACTCATACTGTATTACTTTTATTAAAAAAAGCCCCTTATGAGATAAACTCAATTAGGGGCTAATTGCTTATTGCTTATGCGATTTGCTATTTTGCATAGCTTATTGCACGGGTTTCGCGAATTACGGTAATTTTCACCTGCCCAGGATATGTCATATCATCCTGAATCTTTTTAGCAATATCGTATGATAA
>CAZGQZ010000010.1:27509-29509 GCA_964527985.1 uncultured Rikenellaceae bacterium
CCTGCCCAGGATATGTCATATCATCCTGAATCTTTTTAGCAATATCGTATGATAAACTCGCTGCTTCCTCATCGGAAACCTTTTCGCTCCCTACAATTACCCTTAACTCTCGGCCAGCCTGTATGGCAAATGTTTTAGTTACCCCAGGGTAGTTCAGGGCAAGCCCTTCCATCTCTTTCAAACGCTTAATATACGATTCAACAACTTCGCGGCGTGCACCTGGACGCGCACCTGAAATAGCATCGCACACCTGAACAATTGGTGCAATTAGGGTATTCATCTCAACCTCATCGTGGTGCGAACCAATTGCGTTGCAAACCTCGGGTTTTTCCTTGTAGCGCTCGGCTAGTTTCATACCAAGAACAGCATGTGGCAATTCAGGCTCATCGTCGGGCACTTTTCCAATATCGTGAAGCAATCCGGCCCTCTTAGCTAGCTTTGCATTTAGCCCTAACTCGGTGGCCATTATAGCACAAAGATTAGCCACTTCGCGCGAGTGTTGCAAAAGGTTTTGACCGTACGATGAACGATACTTCATTTTACCAATCAAACGGATTAACTCGGGGTGTAGTCCATGAATACCCAAGTCAATTGAGGTACGCTTACCTATTTCAATAATCTCCTCTTCAATTTGCTTTTGGGTTTTCTGAACAATCTCCTCAATACGAGCAGGGTGGATTCGTCCATCAGTTACCAGCTGGTGAAGAGCAAGCCGTGCAATTTCTCTACGAACAGGATCGAAGCCTGAAAGGATAATTGCCTCTGGGGTATCGTCAACAATAATTTCAATACCTGTGGCAGCCTCAAGAGCACGTATATTACGCCCTTCGCGACCAATTATTCGGCCTTTTATCTCATCGGAATCGATATGGAAAACGGTAACAGCATTCTCAATGGCCGATTCGGTGGCAACGCGCTGTATTGTATTCACCACAACTCGCTTAGCCTCTTTTTGAGCTGTCATTTTGGCCTCATCCATAATCTCATTAATGTACGACATGGCCTCTGTTTTCGCCTCGGCTTTAAGCGACTCGATAAGCTGGCTTTTTGCCTCATCGGCCGAAAGGCCTGAAATTGATTCGAGTTTTTCAACCTGAGTTCTGTGCATTCTCTCTAGCTCTTCCGATCGCTTATCTACCAGCTGAAGTTGGTTGGATAGGTTATCACGAATCGAGTCAATCTCTTTTTGCTTACGCTGCAACTCTTCAAATTTTTGCGAGAAAGTAGTTTCGCGCTGTTTAAGCTTATTCTCGGCTTGAAGAACCTTAGAATTACGCTCGTTAAAAGCCTTTTCATGATCGGCCTTTAGCTGTAGGAACTTTTCCTTCGCTTGGAGAATTTTTTCCTTACGAAGAACCTCTGCCTCTGTTTCCGCTTCGCGGATAATAGCATCCCTTTTCTTTGATAGCAGTTTATTCCATAGCAAGTATGTAACAAACGCCGTAACAATTAGGGTTGATGCGGCTACTATAATTGTTGTTAACATTTTTATTTGTATTAGTGAAAACTTTAAAAAGAACGATATATAAACTTGGGCTAAAAGCCCAATACAATTATGTTAATTACATCTGCAAAAAGCATATAAAAAACCCGCATTGCATTCCCTAGTTTTATGAAACCCCAGTTCGACATGGGTGGAGAGGCCGCCAAATTCGAACTTCCAATGTCTCAGTAAATGAGATTTCAGACTAGCTGAAATAAGGCCTGTCCTACGATGGCTTAAGTCCTACTCCAATTTGTGTAGTGTTGAGTTTCGCAAATGTTAAGGAAACAATGCGGGCATATTATTTTAAAGAACGTAAATTACTCTTCTCTAGATATTCGTCTAGCCACTCGTCTAGCTCACTAAGCTCATCAATCATTGGAGCAACCTCAAAACGGTTTTCGCTCCCACTCGGGTATGAACACGTTATTTAAAAAATTGCGTTTCTTTTCGATCACGCGCTCAACAATTATTGCCTCAGAATTAACATAAGCCGCTTTTTCTTTTTGAAGTATTG
>CAZGQZ010000011.1:0-29408 GCA_964527985.1 uncultured Rikenellaceae bacterium
TTAGGATCGTACTCCATAGAAACCTCGGCAGCCATATTTATAAACTCCGATATATAAGCCTTATCTAAAGGTAGAACCTGAGTCAATCGCTTATTCCCATTCAGGCTGGAAACAAAGTCAACATCCTCAAACTCTTCAACAGAAATAAAAACTCTGTTATTCATTATGCTTGTATGAATATCATTCTTTCGGTTGCCCATAAACAGGTTATGATCGAGCTTTAGAGTAGGCTCATCAGTATCTAAGTAGCGAATTGCTGCATCGGATGCGTAGGCAAAAATATTATTATGCACGTTGTAATCGGCTTTACGTTTCATCCAAATGGCATTACCCAAATTATCGTTAAGGAATGTAGTTCCGTAAGTAAAGGCAAAGGTGTTGTTGCAAATCTCAATCTCGTTACGATTACCCGGGCCAGTTAACACACTTGCATCGATACCGGTATGAGCACAGTTAACAAATAGGTTGTTATCAATAAGTATTTTACCGGGCATGCTCATACGCTGAGCAACAGAAACGCCGCAGTAGCTTATATTAACGAAGGTACAATTACGGATGGTTACATCGTTACCAACAATGCGAATGGCCGAACGCTGCTCGGTACCTCCCGTATTTGTTAGCGTTAGGTAACCCGTTTCTATTCCGTCGGGTGCTTTACTGTCATAATTATTCTGCTCGCCCATATCAACGGTAATGCCATCGATAACAACATTATTTGTTTCGTAGATGTATATAAGGGTTTGCTTACCCGACGCTGCTTTGGGTTGGGTACGGATAATTGTTGGAGTAGCAATTGGGTCGCGCATTGAAAAATCGCTATTGTAGCTACCATAAATTTCCATGGGCTTTGTAATCTCAAAGAAGCCAACATTAAACGTACCCGAGTACACGCCCTCAGCAATTAAAATCTTGTCGTATTCGCCAGCTTCCTTTATGGCCTTATCAATATTTTTAAAAGGGGCATCCTTTGTACCCATATTTCGGTTGCTCCCCGATGGCGAAACATAGATGGTTTTACCCACTGGTTTCACCTCAGCAGTAGGGTTGCTTTCTGTCTTTTTCTCTTCGGCAGGCTTAGCCGTTTCCTGTTTTTGCTCCTTTACGGGAACTTTTTTGGTTATCTCCTTTTTAATATTCTTCAGCTTGCCAATTTGTGCATTGACCATGGTTGAACATCCTAGGCACATTGCTAGTGCTAAGGAAAAAGCGATAATTGTTCTTGTCTTCATAATTCTATTAGTTTATTAGTTATTATCTGTTGGTTTTCAAATATTTATCTTGTCGAAAAAAATTGCTAACTCATTGGTTTAATTAGGTTATTGTCTAACTACCCTAGTCACAGTTTTTTGGCCATTGTGCGACATAAGGGTAACTAAGTATATCCCTTTGGGTATCGATTGTGTGTTTAGGTTAAGAGTTTGCCCAAAATCGTGCTGCATATCGATTACTACCCGGCCAATTAAATCGGTTACTGTAACTCTAGAGTATTTAGTTGGCGCCTGTACGCTTAGGTTGCTACTACAGGGATTTGGGTAAACCCTAATGCTGCCTTTGAGACTTGAGGTAATGCTTGAAACGGGCGAGAAATTTGCTGTAATAGTCATGTCCTCATCCATTGTTACAGTTTCCTCTGCTGATGTAGACCACAAATCGCCACTCCAGGTAACAAAAGTGTTTCCATCGTTAGGAACCGCTAGTATGGTTAGCTGAGTTCCGGCAGGAACAGAAACCGACTGGGTATAAGCTAGGCCATTCACCTTAACAGCTCCATCGCCATCGAGAATAATAGTTAAGGTTTTATCATCTGAGGGTTCGGTTAATGTTACATTTACCGTTTCGGGTGCTCCATCGACAGTAACATAGCCGCTTGCAGTGTCAAAACCATCTTTAGATATGGTATATGAATAGGTTCTGTCCTCTAAGCTAATTACTGCCTGCCCATCGGCGTTTGTGTACAGCTCCGTTTCGAATATGTTTATAAGGGCATTCTGAATTGGTGCAACACCATCGGAAACATTAAAGGTTACGGGGTATTGAATAATTTCTTCGAAATACACTCTTACGTCTTTGTCAGAGTTCATAGTAAAAGCAAGTTCAGGCTCTTCAGAGGTATAATCGAGTTCGGGTGGGCCAAACTCAGAGTTAACATAAACCTCCCAATGGCTAAACCTATACCCTTCGTTGGCAATAGCCTCAAGGGTTACGCTCTCGTCCCAATCGAGCCACATGCATTCGTTGGAGCTAAAGGTTTGATCACTATTCATTACAATGCTACCTGAACCGTAAATCCTTAGACATAGGTTATAGGCTGGTTCCATTGTATTGTTCACCGTTATGTTCGATCCGTAGAGATGAAAAGTGTTCTCCATTTTTGGTATGTATCCTTCGCAAACCAAGGAATAAGTATAATCTTCTAGGTTATTTGGTAAAACCACGCTAGCCTCTCCTTGCGAGTTTGTAGTAAGGTTAATAATGGTATTCATAATCCAAACAGAAGCTCCTTCGATGGGTGCATTTGTATTCGCATTATTAATCTTGAAAGTAACTGTATAGCCAGGAGGGTACAGGTAAACGGTTATTAGCTTATCTGATGTTTCCATAAATACCGAACCAGTTGCAGTTGTATAAATCCCTCCGGTGTTAATTGAGTAGTTGTACTCGGTGTTCGAACTCAAATTAGGAATTGTTGCCAATCCCGATCCGTCAGCAATATAGGTTCCACCCAGCTCGTTGATGTAAACACCAGCTCCGGCAACTACCGATCCTGTAATGCCATCTTTTACTCTAACCCGAAGGGTTAAGCCCGATTTATCGTCAGCAAGTTGCTGCTGGTTAGCTGCCATTAGAAAAATACTAAAGGCTAAAAGGCAAGTGGTAAGTAAAATTCTTTTCATAGTAAACTGAATTATGGTTAATTGTTGGTTTGTTCCAATGGTGCAAATATTCAACTTATGCATCAACTTCATTTGTAGCTATGTTCTATTGTTTAGCACAAATGTTCGCAAGCAGCAAAACACTGTATACATGACACATACAGAGACGCCTGTCTGTGTTTTTTTAGAGAAAAAAATTTGCTTAGGGAAAGTGAAACGCTATTGCGTATGAAATAGGCTAATGAAGCTCTGATGGCAGCTCGCCAAAATGCCTTTTAAACACTTTTGTAAAATACGAGAGACTGTTAAAACCAACATCGTAGGCAATTTCCGAAACTGTTCCGGCCTTTTGTTTTATAAGCTGGGCGGCTCGTTTTACGCGAACAGAATTAATAAACTCGGTTGCACTTTGTGCAACAATCGATTTGAGCTTGTTGTGAAGTGTTGTTCGGGCAATGCCGGCTAGTTCGCATAGCTGTTCAACCGAAAACTCAGGATTGCTCATGTTCTCCTCAACAACCTTAAGCACATTTTTCAGGAATTGCTCATCAAGGCTGTTTGTGGTTATCTCTGAAGGGTTAACCTCAAGCGAGCGCATGTACTTTTCGCGCAGTTTACGCCTTAATTTCAGGAGATTCTGAATGCGAACGTTCAGTTCACGATAGCTAAACGGTTTTGTAAGATAATCGTCGGCTTCGGTTTCAAGACCCTCAATTTTGCTGTCCTCCGATGCTTTTGCAGTAAGCATTACAATAGGAATATGGCTAGTTTCGCTTTTGGTTTTAAGGGTTTTTGTAAGCTCTATGCCATCAACCTCAGGCATCATAACATCGGTAACGATAAGGTCGGGCAATTTTTTAAGCGCCAGCTCAATGCCAACTTTGCCGTTTACGGCTTCAACAATTCTGTATTTATCGCTTAGGCTTGAAGCAATAAAGTGGCGAAGATCGTCGTGATCTTCAACAAGAAGAATTGTTTCGGCATGACTTTGCCCAGTTTTAGTCCTAGCAATTTCTGGATGCTTTGCCAAGGATTCAGCCTCGGTTTGCAATTCGGGTAAAGGAGGTTTTTGCTCGGCTGTATCAAAGCTATCAAGCTCGTGCTCGGCAAATACTTCTGTTGATATGGGTAACGTAAGCGTAAAGGTTGTTCCCTTGCCAAATTCCGATGCTACGCTAATAGTCCCTTTGTATACGTTTACCAGCTCGTTGGTAAACGCAAGGCCAATACCCGAGCCCATTTTACCTCCCTCTTCGGTCATATAGAACCTATCGAAGATATATGGCAACTTTTCGGGCTCAATTCCCTTGCCCGTATCGGCAATTGTAACTTGAACAGTATTTGGGTTATCTTGCTGTAACGAAACGGTAATGCTACCCGAATCGGTATTTTTTATGGCATTTGAGATAAGGTTGAACAGAATCCACTCTAATTTTTCCCTATCGAAGAAAGCAGGAATAGCCTCGGCACATGAAATAAACTTCATCTCAAGCCCCTTACCCTCGGCATGCGATTTAAACATCTCAACAATAAATGAGATCTCTTTACAAAAATCGCCCTTGGTAAACTTTAGCTTAATGCTACCTTTCTCGATTCGGGAAATGTAAAGCAGCTGGTTTATCAGCTCGAGCAGATTTTGGGCGTTTCGGTGAATAAGCCGTAAATTGGAAATGTCATTATTGCTGACTGCCCTTTGGAGCATTCGCTCAACAGGTCCAATAATAAGGGTTAATGGTGTTCGAAACTCGTGAGATATATTAGTGAAGAAACGCGACTTAAGCTCATCAACCTCCTTAAGCTTTTTAGCCTGCTCCTCAAGCATCTTCTTTTGATGGTTAATTTTTTCGTTCTGAGTTGACACCTCATTATTCCAGCGTTGTAGGTTCTCGTTCTGGCTTTTAATCTCTTCTTGCTGCTGCTCAAGCATAAAGTTCTTCTGCTCAATTTCCTTCTTCTGCTCCGAAATAACCCTTAAGTCACGCTGCTTTCGCCTGAAGTTTCGAAGCACAATGAAAACCAGAACAACCATAAGCGTTACGCCAACAATTAAGGTAATTGTGTAATACCTTTGTCGCTGATACTTCGCGAGCTGCTCCGCTTCGCGACGGCGCTGCTCTATACGTTCCTTCTCAAATTTATACTCATACTCCAACCCCACAATTCTTCGAGTAGTTTCCTCGTTCTGTATGCTATCGCTCATGGTTTTAAAAACCTGCAAGTAATGGTAGGCTTCTTTGTACAATCCAATGGCAGCGCTTGCTTTTGAAATAATTTCGGCGCTTTGCTGCACTAGCTCAACTTCGCCAGTGTCGTAACCAATAGCATAAGCCTGCTTTGCGTAGGTGTATGCTTCTTTATACCGCTTTTGCTGTACCCGAATATTGCTAAACCCCCAATAGCTCCATCCCTCTACCGATTTAATGCCAAGGGTCTTACTAAGATCAAAGCCGCGTTTATAAAAGTTGAAAGCTGTATCAAAGTCTTTCTGCTTAGTATAAATTTCACCAATATTAATCAGGCTAATTGCACTACCCGTTCTATCGCCAGTTTCCTCTTGTATTGCATAAGCCTTTTGAAAATAGTCGAGCGCTTTGTCGTACTCATCCTGATAAAAGTATACTATCCCCAAATTATTGTAGCTGGTTACCACACCTCTTTGATCGCCAAGGCGCTCAGCAATTTGGAGTGACTTGTGATAGTATTCGAGGGCTTTGGGGTAATTCTTCTGATAGTAGTATACACTGCCAATATTGTTATATGCTGTCGACATACCAACCTCATCGCCTATTTGCTCTTTTATTGCTAGGCTCTTCTGGCAGTAATCGAGCGCTTTGGGGTAGTCGCCCTGTATTCGGTAAATGCTTCCAAGTGTATTAAAAATTCGGGCTTTACCCTTATCATCATCAATGTCGGATTTAATGACTAATGATTTATTCAGATAATTCAGGGCCTCAACATAGTCGCCCCATTCCCTATAAACATTGGCAATATTATAGTAGCTTTCAGATACTCCCTCTTTATCGTCAATATCAGTGGCAATAGCTAAGGCTCGTTGGCTAAAATCGAGTGATTGCTGAAAATCTGAAAGCATCCAATAGTAATGAGCAACAAGGTTTAAGCTTTTTACTTTACCAGGTTTATATGCTAACGAATCCGACAAATCATAAGCCTCAGCAGCGTATATGTATAGCTTTTCAATGTTGGTTGTTGAGTATTGCCGTGCAACATCTAATAGCAGATTTACCTTTGCCGTATCGCGAACTGTTTTGCTAGTTAACGCAACCTCTAGGCTATCGACCTGTCCATTTTCTGCTTGCCCAATTACACAATGCGGTAGCACAGCAAAAAAATAGATGATTATATAGATTTTTCTTGACAACATATAAACCCAAATGGATAAGCATAAAACAACGCGTACATTGGTAAATATAATGAAAATAGCCTAAATGGAGTTTTGTGCAACCTCAATAAATGCAAATGCATCATTAACCATACTTAACAACGAAAGCCACCCTAGTGAGTGGCTTTCGAAAAGTGCGGATATAGACAAACTCTTACTCCTTAACCATTCGGCGTACAATGCGTTCGCCTTGAGTGCCATGAATGGTTAAAAGGTAGATCCCTTTTGTTAGGCTTTGTGTGGAGACTACCTCCTCATCAATGCTGCTAATCTTCTTATCAATTACAACTTGACCTAAAATATTGGTTACTGTAACTCTACTAACCCTGTTTGCATTGCTTATGGTTATTGCGTTGCTAAACGGATTGGGGTAAAGGGTAATATTTGCTAACTCTCCATTTGCAACACTTGTAACTTCGGTAAATGTTGCAGTAAGAGTAGTATTGGCAATTATGCTTAGCGTTTCTGTTGCGCTAATTGAAGTAATATCACCACTCCAACCATCGAACTGCCAGCCTTCATTGGCTAGGGCATTTAGGGCAACGTCTTCACCTTCATAATAGGTTATTGGATTTTCATATACATTTCCGTCCACCTCAACAGTACCATTACCCTCAATGTTAATAGTTAGCGTATACTCAGGAACTTGCGTAAATGTAGCGGTAATGTTTTTATCGGCATCCATAGTAAGGGCAACCTGTTCGTCGGTTAGGTCGATATCGCCAGTCCAACCTTCAAAAACCCATCCGATATCAGATAAAGCCCTTAGCTCAAGTTCTGTTCCTTCCTCAACAACAATTGGAGTTGAATACGTTTCAGTGTTTACATCAACAGAGCCGCTCCCAACAACTGATATGGTTAACGTATACTCAACAACCGGAATTTCAGTAAATGTTGCAACAACGGTAATGTTTGAATTTAACGCAATGGTTTCGGCTTCGTTTACTGAGACAATTCCGTTGCTCCAGCCATCGAACTGCCAGCCTTCGTTGGCTATTGCGTTAAGACTAAACTCTGTTCCTTGGACTGCTGTAATTGGCCCTGTGTATGCATCACCATCAACAGTAACGCTTCCGCTACCCTCTATTTGAACAGTAAGCGTATACTGAGGTATCTCTGTAAATGTAACTTCAATATCCTTATTGCTATCCATTACAACTGAAACGTACTCGTCGGAAGAAACGAGATCGCCACTCCAGTCGCTGAATAGCCAACCATCGTCGGCAATAGCACGAAGGTTAAGAGTTGTTCCTTCCTCAACGGTAATGGCTTCGGTATATGGTTGACTATCGACCTCAACCAAACCATTTCCAACCAGGCTAATGGTTAAAGTATACTCGGTTGGCGCAATTGGGCTAAATGTTGCTGCAACCGATTTATTGCCATCCATAACGATTATTTCGTTAGTATTAGCCGATACAAGATCGATGCTCCATCCATCGAACTGTGAACCCTCGTTGGCTAGTGCGCTCAGGCTAAGTTCTGTACCCTGATAAACGGTTATTGCTTCGGTATAAAGCACACCATCAACCTCAACTGTACCATCACCTTCGATGGTTAAGGTTAGGGTGTATTGCTCATCCTCGGTAAAGGTTGCTATAACCGATTTATTATCATCCATGATAAGGGTAACGAAGTCATTATCATTTAAAATATCGCCGCTCCACCCTTCGAAATTCCAGTTTACATCGGCAACTGCACGCAAATCGACCTCAGTACCTTCAATAAAGGTTAACTCCTCGGTGTAGGTAATGGCATCAACATCAACCGTACCGTTACCCACAACGGTTACCGTTAGCGTATACTGAGGAATTTCGGTAAAATGCGCAACGGCCGTAACATCATCGTTTAACTGAACAGTAGCAGGATTGTCAAATACATCGCTACCGTTAACCACCCATTTGTCGAACATCCAACCTTCGGCTGGTGTTGCAGTTAGGCTTGCTTCGGCTCCCTCATTAAATAGGTGATTTCCGGCTGGAGGATTCGTTGTACCATTGCCCACAACGCTAACTGCAAGCGTATGCTGCACCTGAACAGTTTCAACAAAATGTGCAACAGCCTCAATACTCGTCGTTACGGTATGCTCAACCGATTGGGTAAGATACTCGGTTCCGCCAATTACCCATTTCTCAAACTCGTAACCTGTAGCAGGCGATGCGTAAAAGCTAACAGTAGCTCCCTCTAGGTAGTCGTGAGTACCCTCGGCAGGTGTGGTTGTGCCCTCGCCAATTTTGCTAACGGTAATGGTATAAACAGGAATTTCGCTAAACGTTGCCGATATACTCATGTTCCCATTCATTGTTACAGTAACCAACTCATCGGTTGAGATAAGATCACCATCGTAACCATCGAACTGCCAACCCATATCAGCAATTGCCCTAAGCTCAACTTCGGTACCCTCAGCAAAAGTTAAAGGCGCAGTGTACTCATCGCCATTAACAGCAACAGTTCCATTTCCATCAATATTTAAGGTTAGGGTGTATTCTGTAGTTGGAATTTCGGAGAAAGTTGCAGTAATTGTTTTGTCACCATCCATGGCAACAACCTCTTGGGGATTTGCTGAATTTAGGTCGCCACTCCAACCATCGAATTGGTAACCACTATTGGCAATTGCCTCTAAGCTAAGGCTTGATCCATTTTCAACAGTAATAGGCTCGCTGTAAGGCACTCCATCAACCTCAATTGAACCGCTACCCACAAGATTTAGCGTAAGTGTATACTCAAGCAATTCGGTAGCAGAAATATTAATATCATCAAGTACAACACCATACCCATACTGGCCAGTTGCCTCAAAGGCAATATAGTAATCGTCGGTTAAATTGGGTAAAGCAATTTCTCTTTGGGTCCAAGCTGCAATGTTACTTGTGTACTCGGCTAGCAGCTGCCATGAGCCCGATGCTGAGTTCTTGTAGTAAACCCTTAGCTCATCCTGATCGCCATACCATTCGGTTTGTGCATGCCAAAAATTAAACGCAGCCTCTGTATATCCAGTAAAAACGAACTGTGGGGAAATAAGTTTACTAACATCTGGGGTTGACGAGCCATGGTAGAACAATGCGTTAAAACTACCCGAATGAGCAGCAGAGGGATTGCTACTATGACCACCATTTGCAAATGACCAAGGCGTTCCATCGAACGACCAGCAATTGGGGAGCATTCCCTCCTCAAACCCTTCGGTAAAAGGGAAGGATGTTACCGATCCACAAAGCGTTGATGCGCTCACCTGTTTCCCCGATGAATACTCGTTGTATGCATTATAGGAGAATGCTTTATAGTGGTATTGCGTAGAAGGGCTGAGATTAGTGTGACTGTACGATAAATTGGGGCCACGATAAAGGACAACCCCTCCGCCATCAATCTCCTCACCAACGCTGTAACCAGCGTAGGTAGTTGGGGTACCAAAATTCCCATCGGCCGACCATACCAGCATAACGTTATTGCTATCGGCATTTTTTGTCCACGATAAGTCAATTTGCGAGGTGCTAACTGCATTGGCATTAAAGGTTTGCGGGTTTAGCACACCCGAGATATAATCTTCAGTAGCAAGAAGTGCTGCATAAGCGTTTAGCCTTCCTGAGCCCAATTGGTTTGAATATGATGAGTTTAAAGGATAATGATTATCAACATTGTCAACCAGTAAATCCCAAACATCCTGAGCAGACAAAATTAACCCATTCCTACTCGCATAAGAAACAATAAGAGCAGCTACGCCCGATACGTGAGGGCAAGCCATTGAAGTACCCTGATAGAAAGAGTATGTGTTTCCTGTGGTTGTACTAAGAACTCCTCTTTGGTTAACAGAATTTGTTTCTCCTCCAGGAGCAGATATGTCAACCCAAGAACCGTAGTTAGAGTACCACGATTTCACATCCTGATTATTTGTTGCTGCCACACCCATAACGCCAGCGTAGCACCCGGGATACCAGTCGCCAGTTGTACCATCGTTGCCAGCAGCAAAAATGGTTATCCCTTCGTTAAGAACAGTACCACCGCCATTTGTATTGAAATAGTCGATAGCATCAAGAGTTGCTTGGTCGTAAACACCAACACTCGTGTATCCCCAACTATTCTGCGAAATTGCTGCGCCATTATCAGCTGCAAAAATTGGAGCTTGATCGAATCCTCCAGAACTACTTCCGGTAAAAACCTGACACGACATAAGCCTAACTCCATCGCCCGAACCAGTTCCGCCTGCAACACCCGCAATACCAACTCCATTATTGTTAACACCTGCTACAGTTCCTGCCACGTGAGTTCCATGATCGTGAGGCTCAATTGTTGATGTATTGTTTACAAAATTATAACCAACGCCCGACCAAATATTTGCAGAAAGATCGGGGTGATTTGTTTGGATTCCACCATCAACAATGGCAACAATTACATCCGAATTACCAGTTTCAATATCCCATGCTTCAGGTAAGTCAATATCTTTATCAACAGTACCGCTTTGCTGTCCGGTGTTATGGTAATGCCATTGCTCTGCATAACGAGGATCGTTAGGAACCCATTTGTCGGTCTTGATATTTGTATCTTCAGCTTTAGGTTTTTCGTTTACGTTACCGATTAGCCTCTTCTTGTAAACCGGCTCGGCAATTTCAACCTCTTTGAGTGCTGCGAACTTTTTTACTGCCTGCTTAATATCAGCATCAGCATCAATTGTAATTTCGAACCAAAGGTGAAAACCCCATGCTTTATGGCGTTCCTTATGCTGAGCCGATTTGGCTGACATTTCGTATAGCCCATACAGCATTGATTTATACTGAACAGCACCAAACTCCTTGTTTAGCTTATCAATATTACTGTTCCCAAGTGCAACAACATCGCTACCCTTTTGGGGCTGTATAAGCATTTGAGAGATGGAGCGCTCCATATCTGGCGTAAACTTTACGCTGATTTTGCCTTTCTCATAGCTATCGGCATTAACCTTACTTAGGTCGATTGGAGGACGTTCGCCCTTAACAATTCTGTAGCCATTAACTACGGCTACCTCTGTTTTTGAATCTCGCTTACTTTGAGCGAAAACGTTTGCACCACTTGTGAATAGTAAAAATATTACCACCCAAACATGGATAAAGTACTTTTGTTTCATGAAAAAAGGTTTAGTTATGGTTGTAATAGTTTGTGTGTTAAATAATCAATCAACGCAGCTCCAGCCACTTGAATATCGTTGCTGGCAAATATAGGTTTTATAGATAGAAAACTGAAATTTAAATATAGGGTATTTGATAAAGAGCCAATTATTGCAAACAAAAAGGGTTTGCTAGCCAAGCCAACAAACCCTTTAATACTATAAAAGATAATCTTAATTATTCTTAACTATTTTCTTAATCTGTTTTTGTCCATTATTGCTGTACATAACCATTAGGTATATGCCATTACTCATACTTTTCGAGGTTATTTCAACAATATCATCACCTGCAGGTTCAACGCTAAAAACAACTTGTCCAATAAGGTTCACAATAGTAATACGCGAAACCGCTTCGGCATTAGTCACCCAAATTTTATCGGTAAATGGGTTAGGGTAAACCATTACCCCATTGAAGGCATCGGAGCTAATTGCGGTAACCTCGCTAAAAGTTGCTATTAAATCTACATCTTGCTCAACATCAAAAGAAATTGCCTGCTCGGTAGACTCAATATGACCACTCCAACCAGCAAACTGCCAACCCGGCAAAGGTGTTGCAGCAAGGTTAACTTCCGTTACTGATGTATAAACAACCGGATTGCTATAAGGTGACCCATTTAGCTCAATCGATCCGCTTCCCACAACACTCACACTTAGTGTATACTGTGGTAATTCAGTAAAGGTAGCTGTTATGCTTGTATTGTCATTTATAGTAAAATTGTATTGCTCATTGGTTGATGATATATCGCCACTCCAACCAGCAAACTGCCAACCTTCATCGGCTATGGCCTCAAGTTGAACACTTACACCTTGGTTATACGATATTGGTCCGGAATAAGCATTGCCGTTGGCAAACACGGTTCCATTGCCTTCAATGTTAACCGAAAGGGTTTGAGGATTTGCTATTACCCCTGTAATTTCAATGTCGTCAATATCCCAGAAGTAACCCCACGAACCGGTGTAGTTCCATTTAAACTTAACATTTGACTGTCCGCTAACCTCAGGAATTAGCTCCGAAAAGGCTGTTGGGTTAGTCGTGTTGCTGCTCCAAGCATCGATTTGAGACCACGAATTTCCTCCATCAATACTATATGAAACCGATGCTGAAGAACCAGTCCATTCCTTGAAATAGTGAGAGAACGAAAGGGTTACATCTGTATAACTCGACAAGTCGAAGTTTGGAGAGATTAAATCGGCATTCTGAGAACTACCACTTCCGTAGGCATCGCTATTTAAGTATGCGTAGTTTCCCGTTGAACCCGATAAGCCATCGCTATGCGAACCAAACTGCCAAACCTGTCCGCTTCCTGCATTGTCAAGATTTGTCCAGCAAGTAGGTAGCGTTTGAGCAGCATCAAAATCTTCGGTAAAAGGAAGTGTTGAAATTACGCCACAAAGCGTTGATGTGTAAGCAATAGTTCCAGGCGAATACGTATCATCGTTTAGCAACGACCATGCTTTATAGTAATATGCTGTGTTTGGACTTAAGCCACTATGCTGAAACGATAAGTTAGATCCAGCGTAAAGAACAGTGCCTCCACCATCAATGCTGCTTCCAGCAGAATAGGTTGTACCATCGTTAAGCGAACCAAACTGCCCATCGGCCGACCAAGCAATAACAACTGGGTTGCTATCATCGTTAAGGTTCCAGCTTAAATCAATACGACTGGTGCTAATTGCCTCGGCGTTAAAGTTTGCCGGATTACCTTGGGCTCCGCCCATAAAATGGAAGGTAACCGTTTTTGTTGCTGCATCGCGGGTAATGCCAGTTATTGGCTTCTCGGTATTAACACCCGCCCACGATAGTGCGCTTGGTGTTGAGAAATCGGTAAATTCCGATTTGCCAGTACCTGTCCATGCACAAGTTGCATCGTTAATATTACCGTAAGAGGATGGGTCGCTAGTTGGGTCGCTGGTTGCATTCTGTGCAACAGGATACATACGCTGTGGATGTGTTACATTAATGCTATTGCCAACGCTAAATACTCCGCTATGCACATGGTAAATAATTAGCCCACTACCCGGGATTGCTGCATCAAAAAGGTGCTTTTCCCTATTCTCGAGGAGGAAATACTCGTTTGCAGTTTGAGTATTTACCCTGTAAAAGCTACCAGAATTTTCTGCGGCATTCTCCATTGTTACCGTTGTTGGCGATTCGAGAACAGTAGCCTCAGCCCAATTATAGTAAACCACCTTTGTGAAAGCATTATGGTGAGCAGGTGTTGCGCCTCCATTATTCCACGATCCGCCAGCCATCATATCCCAACGACCAGTTCCTGAGAACTGACCATCTCCAGTGTTATTGTAGTTAGTATCATAGTAATCGGGTGCACCAAGCACATGCCCAAACTCGTGGCAAATTACGCCAATACGGGTAAGGTTTGTGCCGCTATTCCCTCTAAGCTCTGGTGAGCACGAATAGCGAGATATTTCTACACCATCATAATTAACAGCAGGCCAAATACTCCAAGCATGCGACCAAATGGCATCTTCGCTAGCTCCTGCCTCTTCTCCATAACCAGCAAAAATTATGTATACCCCATCAACAGAGCCATCATTATCATTATCGTAGTCTGAAAAGTCAACATCGGCATCGGCTAAACCAACAACCTCAGTTACCATTGGCCTCGGGTCTCCACTTTCGCCTCCATAATAAGCCATGTTTTGGCTAACCGTATATGGGCCAGCCACATCAACCGTAAGGTTGAACTGGCCATATGAATTCTCGAGGTAGTAATCCTTAACGCTACCTGTGGCCCCATCTACATTATATCCAACCTGATTGAAAAGCGCATCGAAATCGGCTTGGGTTTTCTGAAACTGCACATCGGTAAAGTTGACCAAAATGCAAATTAGCTTTCTATCGCCAGTGGTGGGAAAGGCTTTGCTAGCTTCTTTCTCGTTTATATCCCAAATTTGCTGCATTATTGAAACCTGAGATGGGCTATACATAATCCCTTTTTTAATTTTACTCAGCAAAACTTGCTCATCAGCACTCCGTTTATTTTTAGGCGAAACGCGAATACCTGAACGCTCCATATCACCTTTCTCATTTAAAATGGCATACTCGTAATAACCTTTGTCGTTAAGTAAAATGGAGTAACCGTCAAGAGTTTCTGCCCAGTTTACTTTCTCGTCACCCTTGATCACTATGCTTAGCGTTGTACCATCGGGTAGTTTGTACTCTACCGGATGAGGATAAGCAGTTACTGCATAAACATTATTTGCTGCAAGGCAAACGAATAAAATGGCTAAAAACCCAAAACTTAGTAAAAATTGTTTCATACCTAAAATTATAATTTGTAAATCTGTTGGTTATCAATACAAATAGCGCCTAAAACTACACATTTATTTTAATTTTTATTGATGAAATTGAAATATCAACATAAAGTACTACATTGAATGATTTGTGAATAGCCTACCGTTAAAGAAAACCAAAGCAAAGAAAAATGAAAAAAATTTTCCATTACCTTTGCCAAAAATTCATTGGAATGAGTGAAAAAGAAATATTAAATACTAAAACAAACCTAAGTACACAAGCTGCAACCGAAGGAATGATTTACATTGAAACCTACGGCTGCCAAATGAATGTAAACGATAGCGAGGTTGTTGCTTCAATACTGCAAGCCAACGGTTATGGCATAACCGAAAGCATGGAAGAAGCCGATGTTATTTTGGTTAACACATGCTCAATTCGCGAAAATGCTGAAACAAGGGTTTGGGGTAGACTCAACATATTCCGTCAGCAGAAAAAGAAAAAGCCTTCACTGCTAATTGGAGTGCTGGGCTGCATGGCCGAGCGTTTAAAAGATAAGCTTTTAGAAAGCGAGAAACTTGTAGATATTGTTGTTGGTCCCGACGCATACCGCGAACTACCCGTTCTGCTTAGAGCAGCCGAAGAAGGGCAAAAGGGCATAAATGTTTTGCTATCGAGAGAGGAAACCTACTCAGATATTAGCCCTGTTAGGCTCGACAAAAATGGCGTTTCGGCATTCGTATCCATAATGCGAGGATGTAACAACATGTGCTCGTACTGCGTTGTGCCGTACGTTAGGGGCGCCGAACGCAGCCGAAATCCAGAAACAATTATTCGCGAGGTACATGAGCTAATCGAGGGAGGATACCGCGAAGTTACACTTCTGGGACAGAATGTTGACAGCTTCAATTGGATTGACGAAAAGGGCGAACGAACTAGCTTTGCCGAACTCCTCGAAATGGTAGCTAAGGTTGACACAAGGCTTAGGGTTCGATTCTCAACCTCACACCCTAAAGATTTATCGGATGAGGTGCTTTACACCATGGCCATGTACGAAAATATTTGTAGCCATATTCACCTACCCGTTCAGTCGGGTTCAACACGAATACTTGAGCTTATGAATCGTGGCTACACAAGAGATTACTACATGAACCGGGTTGAAGCTGTTAAAAGAATTCTACCCGACGCCTCCATTTCAACCGATATTATTTCGGGTTTCTGTACCGAAACCGAGGTCGATCACGACCAAACGCTATCGCTAATGGAATGGGTAGGATACGATTTTGCCTACATGTTTAAATACTCCGAACGCCCAAACACCAAGGCTGCCCGTAAGCTGAAAGATGATGTTGAGGAAGAGGTAAAAACTCGCCGTTTAACCGAAATTATTGAGCTGCAAGGAAAACTCTCGGAGAAAAGCAAGAGTGCCGATATAGGCCGCAGCTTTGAGGTTTTGGTTGAGGATGTGTCCAAAAAATCGGACGACCAGCTATACGGCCGAACCTCGCAAAACAAAGTGGTAGTTTTTCCAAAGCAAAATGCTAAAATTGGCGATTACGTTTACGTTGAAGTTAAGGATGCAACCCCAGCAACACTCATTGGGGAAATTGTAAAGGAACAATAGCCCCATACTAGATAATAAAAGAAGGAGAGCCAATTTTGACTCTCCTTCTTTTGTGTTTAAATATTATCTGTGCTATTTAAAATCTGGCAGCAAGTTTCCTTTGTCATCGTACCACTCCTTAAGGCCATAGGTCTTTTCACGTGTGCCCTCTAGCTTATTTGCTAAAAGCTTTTTATCGGTTGTTACCAGCTTCGAAAGTGTTGCCGATATTGCTTGCTTAAGCCTTGGCACATCGGCCTCTTTAGGTTTAAACGCAGCCAAAGCTTCATTTGCAAATTCGGCCGATTTAATGGGTTTTTTAGCTTTTGACAATGTATTAAGTACAAAATCGTTCCATTTTACCTTACTCTTTCCGCTTCCTCTTTTTATTGGTTTTCGGGGTTTTCGAGTTGTTTTGGTTTTTGCTTTTGTAACTTTAGGTTTAACAGCTGGGGCTTTGGGTGATTTTAAGGTTGGGGTTGATTTTGCTTTTGCTTTTACAGCTGGTTTTGTTTTTGGAGCGGTAGCCATTTTTTTCGCTCTTTCAATTTCCTCAACTACAGGAACTTCAGGTGCAACAAAATCAGCATCAATTTTTTTTAGAATTGCTGATAGATGTTCAATTCGCTTAATTGATTTTTCAAGTTCTTCCTGATATATATCTCTTAAGTGTTGAACCTCAGCATTTGACAAGGATAACTTTTTCATTATTTAAAGTTTTAATTAATAGTTTTTAAAATAACTAATTGCAAATATATGGTTTTAATTATTAAACATCAATCAATTACAAATTGAAAATAGCACATTGTTAAATATGTTTTTAAATAATGAGTAGGTTTTAATTAGAATAAAAAACAGTAAAAATTTTAAAGTGCAATAATTTTTATTGAAAAAAAAGAGCATAAGGCATTGAAAAACAATAATTGTTTGTAATTTTGCTCTGTTCAACCATAAAAAAACCAATTAATTATGAAAAAATTATCATTGTTATTCGTATTTGCAGCAATGTTCGCATTTGTTGCTTGTGGCCCTGCTGCTGAGAAAAAAGCAGAAGAGGTAAAAGCAGAAGTAGAAGAAGTTATTGAGCAAACAGAGGCCGAAGTTGACACTCTACAGCAAGAAGTTGAAGAGGAAGTTGAAGCCATTGAAGAAAAGGTAGAAGAGAAAGTAGAAGAATAGCCCTTTTCTAATAAAACAAAAAAAAGAGCTTGGCATATCCGTCAAGCTCTTTCTGTATACTATAATTTGACGCCTATTTTTCAGGCTTAAGGTCGATACCTAGCTCATTGAGCTGCTCCTTGCTTAGCATTGAGGGAGTGCTAATCATAACATCTCTGCCTGCATTATTTTTAGGAAATGCTATGTAATCGCGAATTGAATCGGAGCCACCAATAACAGCACAAAGCCTATCGAAACCGAAGGCAACTCCCCCGTGAGGTGGAGCACCAAACTTAAATGCATTTAGCAAAAAGCCAAATTGCTCCTCAGCTTCAGCTTCGGTAAAGCCAAGCACCTTAAACATTTGGTGCTGAAGTTTGCTATCGAAAATACGAATTGAACCGCCTCCAATCTCCACACCGTTAATTACCAAATCGTAGGCATTGGCCCTAATTGCAGCAGGATCCGAATCGAACAGATGAATGTCGGTACTTACAGGTGATGTAAAAGGATGGTGTTTTGCATAAAACCTCGAGGTTTCATCGTCCCACTCCAGTAAGGGGAAATCAACAACCCATAAAGGAGCAAACTTGCTCTTATCTCTCAAGTTCAGCCTATCGGCCATTTCTAGCCTTAACGTACCTAATGCTTCGAGGGTGGCGTCTCTTCCTCCAGCCATAACAAGCAATAAATCACCATTTTTGGCATTCATGTGCTCGCCCCAAGCCAAAAGATCATCTTTGGCGTAAAACTTGTCAACCGACGATTTAACCTCTCCATTTGGATCAAGCTTAACCCAAACCAATCCTTTACCTCCTACCTGTGGGCGCTGCACAAACTTAGTGAGTTCATCGAGCTGCTTACGCGAATAATCGGCGCATCCCTCTGCTACAATACCCCCAACGTACTCAGCGCTATCAAACACATCAAATCCTTTCCCTTTGGCCTTTTCGCTAAGGTTTCTAATGCACATTCCAAAGCGCACATCAGGCTTATCCGAGCCGTACAGCGACATGGCATCGTTGTATGTCATGCGTTGGAAGGGCTGCTTAAAATCAACACCTGCTACCTCGTTAAACAGGCTAGTAATCATCCCCTCAAAAGTTTCGAGCACATCATCCTGCTCAACAAAAGCCATCTCGCAATCTATTTGGGTAAACTCGGGTTGCCTATCGGCACGTAAATCCTCATCGCGAAAGCACTTTACAATTTGAAAATACTTGTCCATACCAGCAACCATAAGTAGCTGTTTAAACGTTTGAGGCGATTGAGGCAACGCATAGAACTCGCCTGGATGCATGCGCGAGGGAACAACAAAATCGCGGGCACCCTCGGGTGTCGATTTGATAAGAAACGGGGTTTCTACTTCAATGAAATTCTGCGAATCGAGATACCTGCGCACAGCCTGAGCCACTTTATGCCTTAGCATAAGCGCATTCTTAACTGGATTTCTTCTGATGTCGAGGTAACGATACTTCATCCTTAGCTCATCGCCACCATCGGTTTCATCTTCAATGGTAAATGGTGGCAATTCCGACGAATTTAACACCTTCACTTTCTGTATCTGCACCTCAATATCGCCAGTGGCAATTTTCGAGTTTTTACTTGCTCGCTCCAGCACAACTCCAGTACATTTCACTACAAATTCTCTTCCCAGGGAGTTTATGGTACTTGCAACTTTTTCATCGATATGCTCATCGGCAACAAGCTGAGTAATTCCGTACCTATCTCTAAGGTCAATAAAGGTCATTCCTCCGAGGTTTCGAATCCGTTGTACCCAACCGCTCAGGGTTACATTTTGGCCAATATTTACAGCGCGAAGCTCGCCGCAAGTGTGCGTTCTATACATAATTCAAACATTTTTTTTAGTTTGCGAAGGTAAAAAGAAATAGCTTTGTTAGCAATTCGTGGCATTTTTTTTGCAAACCGTTAGCTGCAATTATGGAAGATCACAAAAAATACATGACAGAAGCCCTTAAAGAGGCAAAAAAGGCTTTCGATAGAGATGAGGTGCCAATTGGAGCCATTGTTGTTTGCAACAATACAGTTATTGCCCGAGCGCATAACTTAACCGAAAGCCTTAACGATCCAACAGCTCATGCCGAAATGCAGGCAATAACAGCGGCAACCTCATATTTAGGCGGGAAGTATTTAAATCAGTGCACCCTATACGTAACCCTTGAGCCATGCAGTATGTGTGCTGGAGCAATTTATTGGAGTCAACTTGGTAGGCTTGTTTACGGAGCCCAAGACCCAAAGAGGGGTTATAGTTCAATCTCAAGAAAACTAGTGCACCCAAAAACTGAAGTTATTGGGAATGTACTTAGCGAAGAATCGGAAGAACTAATTAAAAACTTTTTTATTAGCAAAAGATAGCCAAAATCGCTGTAACAAAAACAACAACAGGCAAACCAATTTAAACTGATTTTAAATTATTGATATATTTGCATACTAAACTATTAACTTACTATTTTTATGCGCTTTAATAATTTAGGTCTCACTCCTTAAATAAAGAAGCTTTATTTGAAGATTGAATTATTGTGAGTGTCCGTTCGATTAGACCAGAAGTTCAATCTGCGATTAACCATTACAATTACAAACAGACAAATAATCAACAAACATTAACAAGATGAAAACTAACAAATTAAAATTAGCAATTATCGCAATAGCATTTGTCTTTGCTCTGCCAATTTTCTCTGCTGCTCAAACAGTAAAGGAAGCCGTTGATGCATACAATGCAGGAGCATCAGTACTTAAGGATAATCCTAAGATGGCGCTCGAGCAGCTTTATAAAGCACTCGAAATTAGCGAAGAGCTTGATTACGATGGCCAAGAAACAAGAGATCTTGCTCAAAGCCTAATACCACGAGCTCACCAACAGTTCGCCATGCAGCTTTACAAAGAGAAAAAAATGCTCGAAACTCTTGAGCAGCTTGAAAAGGCAAAAGAAACAGCAACAAACTATGGCGACAACGGAACATTGGCTCGTGTTGAACGCATTATCCCTCAGCTATACAACCAAATGGGTAACGCTGAATACAGAGATGAAAACTTTGAGAAGGCTATTGATTACTACCAAAAAGCTATTGAGGTAAAAAACAATTATCCCGACCCATACCTTGGTATTGCTCTTTCGTACGAAAAACAAGATAATGCAGAGCAAATGCTCGAATACCTTAAAAAAACGCTTGATATAGCAAATAGCGTTAACGATAAAAACAAGGCTGAAGATGCTGTAAAAAAAGCCAAAGGGTATCTGCTTAGAACTGGTGACGCTGCTCAAAAAGAGAAAAAGCATGCCGAAGCAATTGAATTTTTTGCCAAGTCAATTGAGTTTGATCAAACTGATGGATCTGTTTACTTTCTACTTGCCATAAACTATGCCGAACTTAAGGAATGGGATAAAGTAGTTGAAAACAGCAAGCTAGCTCTTGAGCATGCCAACGGAAATCTTGATACCGCTGGAATATATTACCAAATGGGAACTGCTTACCAAAACCTTGGTAAAAATGCTGAAGCTTGCGATGCATTTAGCAATGCCCTATCGGGTTCGTACACTGCAGCTGCCGAATACCAAATGAAAGAAGTACTAAAGTGTAACTAGAATAAAATCTATTTTCACCAAAGGCGAGCAATGCTCGCCTTTTTTATTCGTATTTTTGGGGTCTAAAGGTATTGCAAATGTCAGCGCATAAAGTTGAACTACTTAGTCCGGCAAAAAACCTCCAAATTGGCATTGCTGCCATTAACCATGGAGCCGATGCTGTTTACATTGGCTACAACCAGTTTGGTGCACGAGCAGCCGCAGGAAATTCAATTACCGACATTGAAGCCCTAGTAAAGTATGCGCATGTATATGGTGCATGTGTTTACGTAACGCTAAATACAATTCTTTACGAAAACGAGCTAAACCAAGTTCAACACCTTATCAATACCTTTTATGAAATTGGAGTAGATGCATTAATCATTCAGGATATGGGAATCCTTGAGATGGACCTTCCTCCAATCGCTCTTCATGCCAGCACTCAAACAAACAACCGAACACTCCAGAAGGTAAAATTTCTTGAGCAAGCCGGATTTAGCAGAGTGGTTCTGGCTCGCGAACTTTCCATAACAGATATTGCACAAATTAGCGCAAACACCAGCGTTGAGCTTGAGGTTTTTATTCATGGCGCGCTTTGCGTATCGTATAGCGGGCAATGCTACCTTAGCCAAGCAATCACCAAACGAAGCGCAAACAGAGGCGAATGCGCTCAACCCTGTCGGTCGCGTTACGATTTAGTAGACGAAAACGGAAAAACTATTGTGCGAAACAAGCATCTGCTATCACTCAAAGATCTTAACCAAACCGAAAATATTTCTGCACTAATTAATGCTGGTGCAACATCGCTTAAAATTGAAGGAAGACTAAAGGATATTGATTACGTTAAAAACATAACGGCTCATTACCGCAAAACAATTGACTCGGCAATTGCCTCCGATAGTAATACTAAAAAAGCATCATCGGGCCAAGTACATTTTATGTTTACACCCGATCCGGAACGATCCTTTAACCGTGGCTTTACTACCTATTTTGCCAAAAATAGGCGTAAAGGTTTAGTTTCGGTTAACACGCAAAAGTCTATTGGAAAATTGCTTGGCAAAGTGTTGGCTTCGGGTAAAGGCTGGATTGAAATTGACAGTAAAGAAAGCATAAACAATAACGACGGTTTATGCTACTTTGATAATAATGAAATACTAAACGGAGTAAAAGTGAATAGCGTGGTTGGTAAAAGAATTTCCCTCAACAGCGAAATGCCTATTAGCAAAGGGACAATTATCAACAGAAACTACGATCATAAGTTTAGGCAGCTGCTTTTGCACGACGAAACAGCCAAAAGAACTATCGAATGCAAATTAAATGTTGAGATTAGCCACAACAAAATCACCCTAACCCTAATCGATGACGATGATTTACAAACAACTTTGAAATGGGAAAATACTTTTAGCTTAGCAAACAATTTCAGTTCCGCTGAAGCAACCCTTAAGAAACAGCTAACAAAATCATCAAATACAGCGTTTACCATTACCTCTGTTTCCGTGGTTTTGCAAAACACTTCATTCCCCTTTGTCCCCATGTCAGTGGCAAACCAATGGAGAAGAGAAATTATTGCCACACATAGCGAGAACAGAATTAAAGCACACAAAAGATTTGAAAGGGAATTTTCTACCTCTAACCATCCATATCCTGAGCCTGAACTAAACTATTTGACCAATGTTTCGAATAGTCTCGCTAAAAAGTTTTACAAGAGGCACGGTGTTAGCGTGGTTCAACCTGCTTTCGAACTGCAAAGTAAACCCCAAAAAATTGAAGCAATGAGAACTAAGTATTGCATTGCATACGAGCTTGGGATGTGCCAAGGAAACAATACTGAACAAAAGCTGTTTCTAAAAGATAAAAACAACGTGTACCCAATTGAGTTTAGCTGTTCGAATTGCGAAATGATTGTTGTGTCAGCATCTAAATAGTTTTTGATGAAATATTTTATTTGATGCTGTACTGGGCACATTTTTTTTGTATTTTTATAACTGTAAGCAAACATAAAAAAAACATGCTATGGATGTTTTGTCGATAAAAGGAACAAGCCAGTACCCAGAGGTATTGCTTGATAAAAGAAAGGGCAGTTTAGAGTTTTCGGGAAACTCTTTACCTGAAGATGCTAAAGGTTTTTTTGAACCCATCATTGATTGGATAGACGACTACATTCAGTCTCCATGCGAGCAAACAATAATCTCCTTCAGGATGATTTATTACAATACGCCCAGCTCAAAAATTATTTTTCAGCTGTTAAAAAAATTTGAGGGAATTCAGAAAAGTGAGCAAAGTAAAGTTCTCGTTCATTGGTATTACCCCGATGATGACATTGACATGCGAGAAGCTGGAGGCGACTACTCTGAAAATGTGAAAATCCCATTTAAACTGATAGCCTATAAAGAGTAACAAAAAAAGTTGGCAAAAGCCAACTTTTTTTCTGTAATACCTATACAATCGACTACCAATTAGTAGTGTAATTATGGTTGTAAATCCTGTAGGTTTTCATTTCGCCAGTTTTATCCGATTTGAAATGAATATACCCTGACAACATCGTAATCCTTTTCCCTTGGGCGGAAGTTTTCTCAACGTTTATTTGGTCATTAATCATTAGCTTAAGCGCATGATTCCCTTTACCTTGATAGCTTTCGCTGATATTATCTACAACCACAGGTGTCTGTCCTGGAAACTCTAGTACCACTTTGTTAACAGTAAAAGGAGCGGCATACTTCGATACAAGAACAATGTCGAGCGTTGCACCTTCAACTAAACCTTCATTAGTTGATAAAGCTTTAAAGTGGAAAGGCTCGTTAACAAATATGGCTGCTTTATCAGCAGTAATGTCGAAGTAGAATGGTTTTCTAACTGTATTGTTTCCGAATCGATAAGTAACCATTATGTGGTTTTCAGGATCCTCGTAACAATTAAAATAATCGTAGTTTATTATAGTGTGCTCCTTGTTGTTAATCGTTCCGGTTATCCTTGCACACTCCGAACGAACCTGAGGTTTACGTGTTGATTCAATATACCTGTCGCCCAACCTCAGGGCATATTTCAGCATGCCTAAATCGCTTTCAAGCTCTACGAGTTCAATCCCGTCAAATAAGCTACTATAACGAGTAATCCCAAGAACTGCCTTGTCTTTTCGGCCATCCATAAAATAATCGGCAAGCACTTTTAGCTCACCAATACTTCTCTCAATATCCTCAACGCTAGCAACATTATCAACAGAGGCAAGCAGCTCATCAAGCTGTTCAGTTAGCTCTCTGTCGCGTTTTTTAAACTCTTCTACAAGTTTCCACATCTCAATATGTGGAAAAGGGTATTTTATGTGGTAATTGTAGCGCACCGATCTATCTGCCTTGTTTTCTGTCTTTTCCCAATAAAACTCCTCTACCTTCGATAGGGAAACACCTTGAAGAAAAGGTACCGGACCAGAAGTAGTGGTAGTTGTTGTGGCAAAATTTTCGAGGTAAGTTGAAATGTTGTTTATGGTGCTCTCCTGCATCTTCATCTCTGAGGATGTTTTCACATTTTCCGCAACGGAGCTAACAATCCGCTCCTTTACCATGTTCAAGGCATTTTGCTGTGCATCCTGAATGTTAGCAGCAGAACCAACAACTATAATGTAGTCCTTTTCAAGTCCATTAACCCAGCCTGGAGCCCGCCTAGCACTGCTCTCAACCACTTTTACCTGTGCAAAACATGCTGCAAAAGGAAGAAGAATTAACGATAAAAGTAGAATTCGCTTCATCTTAGTTTATGTTTTTAATTTAGTATCCCAAGAACCTCAGCCGTAATGCATAAAATAATATTGCTGAGCTAAAGGGTTAGCAAAAGGCAATAACAAAAAATGAAACCAGCAACCCAGGTTGGGTTGCTGATTATCAGAATAGCAATAGGTTTATGGTTGCTCTGATTCGAGTTTTGCCATCTCCTCATTAAAGATGTTCTCAAACTTCATCTTGTCATAGTCAAGGCGAAGCCTATCGTCTTTGCTAATACGGTCAGAAATATTGTTTAACATTTCATCTTTAGCCACCTCTACAGCAACAAATACATTATAAACACCTTCTTTCTCAAAAGTTTTGCTACATACGGTTGACACGTTATTTAGGGTTTGATTAACCACTGAACGAGTCATTTCCTCAAATTTTTCCGCAAACTCACTGGCATCACCAACGGTAATATCCTGAGAGTAACGATCGCTAACTGTCTTAATTGTACGGTTTACGCTTGCAGCTAGCACGGCATTAGCATCAACATTTGCCTTACGCTTAGCCATGCTAAGGTTTGTACTTTGGGCATTCCCTGTTCCACGGAAGTGTGTTGCATCTGAATGGTACTCCTCATCACTACATGGAGTTGAAACCTCTTTTCCCATTCCGCTATAATCGGCAGTTTTTTTTGAGCCACCACAGCTAGATAGTGTCAGTGCACCAACGAATGCAGCTGCTAAGAAAAGTGTTTTAGTTAGTTCAAGCTTTTTCATAATCAAAAAAATTTAGGTTAATAAAATAACTGTTTAGTAAAAATGTAATAACTACGTATGCTTAATTCTTATAAAGCCAATTCCAATCAAATTCTTTAGCAGCACCCCAATGTGCCCAAGTCATTGCTACATCGCGACCTGCTTGAATTTTCATTTTCTGAATATCAACGCTATCATCGTACCTTTTCATTTTAAAGGACCATGAGCTAGCGCCTTCCTGTTCAACTGCAGCAGTTATCTGTGCTATTAGCTGCTCTGCTTGAGGGTAACACTCCATATCAGGAGTTATCTTTCCTAGGTTCTCCTCAACCTTGTTTAAATCTTTTCCAGCCCATGCTGCTTTTGCTGCTGATAGGTACTCGTTACATTGCTGGTTTGCAAACTCTTGGTAAATGTCGATTGATATAGCCATACACTTATCGTAGCATTCACGGCTAACATCAGGCACTGACATTAAAGTGTATAATGCTTCTTCGTAATTTTTCTGGCCAGCTAACGCTTTTGACCTAGAAATGATTACATCGCATTGTGAGTTATAAAATTCAATGATTTTTTCTTTCCCCTTTTCAACAAAACCACGGAATTGCCCGTGACGAGGGTTTACATTTTTTAGTGCTTGGGCGTAAGCAGCATCATCGGTTTTACCAACCCCTTTAAGTGCAATGCTCGTTTGACTAAAGATGGTTTGACTATAAATGTCAACAATGTAAAAACTTATCTCCATATTAATTGCAACCATAGGAGGTGCTGTTGGAGTTACGTCCTTGCTTATTATGCTAATCATTGGCACCATAGCAAACTGAGAGCCAATTGCTGCACCTAAGCCATTGTTAGTAGCCACTTGCATCATTTTATTCTGAAGCATTTGCTGTGCTCCTCCAGGAACACCAGCCTCATCAGGAACGATGGCTGCAATGGCAACCCTTCCTAAATCGTCGGTTTTGCCTAAGCTACTCTGCGCAAGCGCTGAGAAACCAAAAGCAAATAGAATTGTTGTAAGTATGAATAACTTTTTCATGGTTCAATTTTTTAGCTGTGTTTAGCTGATACAAACCTTATACCGAATTTTATGTTTTTATCAAACTATTTTTAAAATAACAAATATAAAACTAATTATCAATGATATAAGGGTGACAATATTTTAGTTACAGGGTAAAAGTATATACTCTACCCTGTAAAACTTTTACTTTTCACCAACAATTAACCAAGCCTCACCCAATCCACGCATGTAGATTTTGGAATCGATTTGGAACTCGCTTCTTAAGTGACGACTTAGCCCGCTAACGAATCGACGAGCATCAACAGCCCTTTCACGACCACGGCTATCGGTTTCCATCATTGGTATGCGCACTTGCTCAAGTCTCATAAAGTTTTCTGTTGCATCTGACAGGCTAAAGCGTCCTTGCACTGTATTATCGTAGAACCAGTTCTCAATATGCTCAAGGAGTTCAAGTTCTTCGCCATTGGAATCGGTAAAGTAGGTCTCGAGATTACCATCGTACCAGTTACTCCATACCCTAACCATAACCTTTATTTCACGGCCATTGGCAAACATATCCTCAAAATGGCTCATAAGAAGGGCATTAAATCCATCCATATGGCTAAGCACTGCCTCCTCAAGTAGCAGGTCGGCACCAGCAGATGATGATGGTTTACCCTGTCCGGCGGCTCCAGCAATTTGCTTCGAAGTGTAGGAGTCAAGTCCTCTAAGGTTAAAAGTGATGAGTTTTTCTGGTCCTTGACGCTTAATCTCGAAGCTTAAGTCCATAATAATATCAGCTTTGGCTGTTCTCTTTAACATGTCGACAGGGCTTTCCGCCATTTCAGATCCTGAAGTTGAAGAGCTGAGCATGGCTGCTTCGGCAGCTTCGCGCTCAAGATTCTTGAGTTCCATTTCCAGATCTTTAAGAGGGAAACCTCTATCGGCCATTATGTTTCCCATTTTGGTAATAACCAAACGAAGTTCGGGATCGTTCTGCATTGCTGCTTTATAGTCGGGAAGCACTTGTTTAGCCCCCATGCTCTCAAACTCCATCTTATAGCCCTTACTAATGCAGTATTGATCGCTTGGAACAATCATGATTGTAGGCTTTTTTGCTTGACCCAAAAGCGTAATGCTCAATAACGATAAAATTACTACTGTAAATAGTTTTTTCATAACTCCTAAAATTTTTGTAGACTTAATTTGTAAATAGTTTCTAGAATCCTGAATCGAGGCGACGTGCAATACCATCGGCTTCGAGTTGCTTGCGCAATGCATCGTACATAACCTGCGCATATATTGCTACTTTATAGCCTTTTTTCATCTTAAGCCTATCCTGTCCGCTAGGCATACCATCTGTTGTCATAGTGATAAACTGAAGGTATTTACCACCGGGAGAGAAGAAATTCTCGAAATAATCGGCATGAGTATCAGCAGCGTTAGGATCGGTAACAATTGCTGGAGTTGCAGCAGCACCATGTCCGCCAGGAATCCCTTTAAAAACAACTGAGGCAACTGCATTCATTTTGGCTTCGATAATTGCATCTTCAACGCGCTTACCATAGCCCCAAACCTTCATTACTTTAGTGCCGTCTTGTCCAACGCCCATAATTTGCACTTCATAGTTATAGCTGCTATTGTAATGGGCTTTACGCTCTTTACGTGAGTATCTCTCTTGGGCATTGGCACTAGCAACAAAAATAAACGCTAGAGTAAATAGGATAGTTAAGGTTTTAAGTTTTCTCATAGTTCAAGTGGTTTATATGGTTATGAAATTTTATTTAGAATAATTAGAATCCAATTTTAATTCCCACGAAGGCAGATGGGCCAAGACGATTTTCAAATACTGTATCCCATGATGCTTCGTAAGTTCCTGCATTCTCGCTCTCAGCATCGGATACAAAGAGGTATGCGCCAATTCCACCAGTAAGCTGGAAGTTGTGTGTCAAATTTAGTGCCACGTTTGCACCTGGTTTAAAGTACAATGCCGTTGGAGCATCATCACCTGTATTTTCGTCGTTTGATGCAGACTCAATACCTATTCCCACATAAGGCCTGAGTTCGAGGTTTCGTGTTAGCTGCATCCCTTTAGCAATACCACCTCCATAACGCAAGAAAACAAAGGATTCTTCGCCTGAAATAAAAGGGGATTCCAAGGCACTGGGATAATCGCCAGCATCGAAACCTGCCTCAAGGTATACAAAGAGAGATCGAATACCAACAAACCTGCCCAAGCGATAATCGAGGCGGCCGTATCCTCCACCAATTTCCCCCACTTCGGCTCCAAGTGAAATTTCGATGCCCATATCATTCTGCTGCTGAAGTATAAAACCAGGCTCTAACTTTCGACCATGCACTTGGTAGAATTTTGATGTTCCCATATCACCAACAGCCACTTTTCTATTATCGGTAATCTTCGATTTAGAACCAGCGCGAATAACCCCTCTTCGCTTAGGCTCAGCCTTATTTTTTTTGCTATTGTACACATACTCGTAAACAAAAAAGCGAGCATCGGTTTTCAGGCCTTCTTTCAAACCAATTTTTGCCCTTAAAGGCCTTGTTTCGTATAAAGAAGTTTTCACCTTAAACTCCTCTACGTCCTTTTCAATTCTATAAATAATCTCATCATACGATTTCTGAAGAAGCTCCTGAAGCAACTGCTCATTTGACTTAGGTTTAACAAATACGCCTAAGCCCGTATCGCTCTCGGGTTGAGATGAAGTAATGTTCATCGACTTTTGGATAACTGGTTCGATGGGAACACTTAGGGCTTCGAATGCCTTAAGTTTTTGAGCCTTTACTTCGTCAGTATCATCATCGTAAATCCATGTATCGTAAAATGCATACTTAACCTCGTCGTTAAAGTCAATTTTATATAAATAACCTGTTACATTTGCCTGCCATCCTTTGGTTTTCTCAACTCCAGCTTCGGCCATGGTTTTAAC
>CAZGQZ010000012.1:0-14922 GCA_964527985.1 uncultured Rikenellaceae bacterium
AACTATCTCATCGGTATTGGGAATTAGGTCATGAATTTCGTAAGTTTCTAAATATTCAGGATGATGAATTTGGATGTGCGACATTTCGGTGTTTATAACCGATGCCACCCGTTGGTTAACCCAACCAAACATAAATGCAACTGTGTAAACGCCGGCAAACACGCCTAACGTAATTGCTGTAATTATCACAAGGCTACGGGTTTTGCTTCGCCAAACATTTCGCCACGATACTGACCAGATCATACTTTAAACTTTTTAAGTTATGCTTTTAATGAGCGCGATACCACCATACGTCCAACCTTAACAATTGGGTATATTGAGATTAGCATCGTTATTACAAATACCGTAATTACCTGCTGCCAAAAAACTTCAGGGGCAAGTCCAAAGAAAAGGTATGGCTCAAAGCCATACTGGATGTATGCCTCGGCTAAATCGGCTGGTAGCTCAATGGGATTTCCAACCATAACCAGAATTAGCGGAACACTTGCAGCAAACCCCGTAACTACTCCAACTAACCCAATTAGCAGTGTTTCGAAAAACAGAATTGTAGCCAACTTATACTTTTGCATTCCTACAGCAATCATCACTGCCATTTCGCGCTTCCTCTCGGCTACCCTCATTACCGAAACCAATTACAATGTAAAGAATGCCAATCATAATTACCCCGCCAGCCTTATCGCTTTCAATAAACTGAACAATTTCGGGGTTAAGCTCATCCCAGCTATATACGTTTAGCTCTTCACCTGCTAATTCTTGCACACTCCTTTTTACCGAGTGCACATCGGTATAATCGTGAACCATAACCATTACCGAGGTAACTAGGCTATCAGCAGAAAAGAGGTATTGCGCTAGGGAGATATCCATAAAAACCCCAATGTTGTTCATTTGCGGAGTACTAAAGGTTAGTATGCCTTTAATAGGATATTTCCCGGCTGCCGTCACCCCTCTATATCCCTGACTTATCAAGATTATAGTATCGTTTACGCTTAAACCCAAATGCTTCGCAATATTATACGTAACCAGCACGCCTTTATCGCCAGCTTGTAGGAATTCGCCATCGCTTACCCAATTTTGCAGATTTGAAGTTTGGCTGTCCTTAGCAGGCTCAAATCCAACTACCGCCCCACCCCGTGTGTTTGGGCCCGATGAGATTAGGGCAAACGATTCCAAACGCTTTGCCACCGTGGTAATTTTTGGTTGAGCTTGGAGCTGCGCCATTAGCTCATCGTTTGGCGAGAAGGTATTGTTGATGGACTTATTCTCGAAATACTCAGGGTTTTGTACCTGAATGTAACCCGAGGATAGCTTCACCATCATATCAATCATATTGGCATACGTACCATCCTGCAGCGAGTTCATGGTTGTAGCCAACAGTACGCCAAAAAAAATACTTGCTATGGTTATTAGCGATCGGCGCTTATTACGCCATAAATTTCGCCAAGCAATTTTCAGGTATTTCATGCTCAATTATTTTTATGAATATTTTACCTCACTCGCTTCATATTCTGCTGCGAGAAGAACGAATCGTTGATGGAAATATTAAACTTCATGCTATTTACCACAACTACCGTTTTTTGCGATGATTTGTCGGCAGGAACAATTTCAATACGCGTGGGTATTTCACGGCCATCCATGGGTTTTACATCATACGAGTATTCTGTTTTTACAAGATACTCATCCTCGTCGTAATACTCCGATTTCATCTGATTATACCCTTTTTGGGATATCCATTTCACAATCTTCCCCCATACCACAGCAGCATCGTCGTGCGGAACAAGTTCGATTTTCCAGCATAAATGGCCGTTAACCTCCTCGGTACCCTTTAGGGTATGATCAAAATCGACAACAATTGACGACTCTTTCAGGATATCGTCGTTGGTGTAATCCGATCCCATCCAGCCATCGGACATCATTGATGGCGGAAGTTTGATCATCCGGCTAATGGTTGGCATCCAGTTCCACATCTCGGTTCCTTTCTTAAGGAAAGCTTGCCCTTTCTCTTTGGCCGGGGCAACAATAAGGGTTAGGGCATTATCGCGTCCCTTTGTCCAGTTTTTAAACTCAATGGTGCGCTCCCATGTTGGGCGAACAACGGTCATTGTCATATGGCTCTGACTTGATTCCTCTCCGTTCCATTTCTCATCAGCCTTACGAATAATCTCTGTAGCATCCTGTGCAAAAAGACTTGATGAGGCAAAAACACATAGAATAAAAGCAGTTAAAAAGCTATTTTTTTTCATGGCATTAGGCTTATTTATACATCTCAATTATTTTACGTTCAATTTCGTTAATGGGGAAGTTTTCGGGATCCATAACAAAATTCATGGCCACACCATCGAGCAGCGAGCCAAAAAACCGCATTTCTATTTCAGGATTTTCATAATTCTGCGAATAAAAAAATTGGGTAAGCATACCAAACAGCCTTTGCATCCTAGGCGCGAGGTCATCGCTAAAAATATCCATAATACCCGCTTGAGTTAGAAGCGAAAAGTATAGCTTCCAATAAATGGTGTGCTCCCGAACCAACTTGAACGACTCGCGAATAAAATGAATCAACTCCTCTTTGGTAAGAATTCCATCACGATTAGGGTCAAACGATTCGGTTATCGTATCAACACCTTCAAAAATCACCTCCTTAAGCAATGCTTCTTTGCTCTCAAAGTAGTTATACATTAACCCTTTTGAAATAGCGGCTTCTTTTGCAATTTGGCTAATCGAGGTTGTATGGTATCCTTTATTAGCAAATAGCTCGAGCGCAGCCTCCATTATTCGCTTTCTTGCGCTTTCGCGCATCTCGCTAAACTGCTCGCTAGTTCTGGGCGACATTGCAAAATTTTTGATTGAACACTAGTAACATGACTAAACTTTTTTTTGACTGAACGGTTGGTCAAATATAAATTGTTACAATTGAAAAAGCAACTTTTTATTAATTTTTTTTGAAACCCCACCAATCTATCCATTTATAATTAAAGTAAAGATATGTGAGTAGTTGATAGCATTTACCAAACATTGTACAGTCAATGCTCGCAAAAACTATTAAGCTATATAACAACTTGCTTAAGCCTACTATTTAAAGTGAACTGTAGCTGAAAACAAAGATTTAGTATAATCTAAAAAAGTGCTATTTTTGCCAACCGCTACAAATTATTGCGCTAATATTTAATTAGTTTGTAAATCCAAATTGAACTAACAAAAAAAACCAAACAATATGAAAGCATTTGTTTTTCCCGGACAGGGAGCCCAATTTGTTGGAATGGGAAAAGATCTTTACGAAAACTCAACAATTGCCAAAGAGCTGTTTGAAAAGGCCAACGAAATACTTGGTTTTCGAATTACCGACTTAATGTTTAATGGTACCGATGAGGATTTGCGCCAAACCAAGGTTACACAGCCAGCAATATTTTTACACTCAGTAATACTTGCAAAAGTTTTAGGCGATAAATTCAAACCCGAGATGGTGGCTGGCCATTCATTAGGAGAATTTTCAGCTCTTGTTGCCAATGGTGCCCTTTCGTTTGAAGATGGCTTAACGCTCGTATCAAAAAGAGCAATGGCCATGCAAAAGGCCTGCGAAACAGAGCCCTCAACAATGGCAGCCATTTTAGGCCTCGACGATGCCGTTGTTGAAGATATTTGCACTAGCATTAGCGAGGTGGTAGTTCCGGCA
The DNA here is from genome assembly GCA_964527985.1 of uncultured Rikenellaceae bacterium. GTDB lineage: Bacteria > Bacteroidota > Bacteroidia > Bacteroidales > Tenuifilaceae > Perlabentimonas. The sequence goes on from CAZGQZ010000012.1 coordinate 3,668, forward strand.
AACTACAATAGTCCAGGACAACTTGTAATTTCGGGCAGCATGAAAGGAATAGAGATTGCTTGCGAAAAGCTTAAAGAAGCAGGAGCAAAACGAGCCCTTCCGCTAAAAGTTGGTGGAGCATTCCATAGCCCGCTTATGGAACCCGCTCGTATTGAGTTAGCACAAGCTATTGAGGCAACCCCATTTGCAACACCCATTTGCCCAATTTACCAAAACGTTGACGCTAAACCATACACCAACCCCGAAGATATTAAGCAAAACCTTATCGCACAGCTTACCTCACCCGTTCGCTGGACCCAGATAATGCTTAACATGATTAACGACGGAGCAACAAGCTTCACCGAACTTGGCCCAGGAAATGTACTGCAAGGATTAATTAAAAAGGTTAACCGTGAGATAGAAGTAGAAAGCATACAAAGCCTATAAAAAGCCAGAAATAAAAAAAAGCCCCTTACCTATTTTGGTTAGGGGCTTTTTTATAGTGTAAAACTATCCACTTCACCCTAAAAAAAGAGTATTACATAAAAATTGATGCCCATGCAAAAAAGCGAACACCAATATTTCATACCTTTACGTCAGTGTGAAAAAAATACGAAGCATTATGAATAAAACGTTTACAACATCGGTACTTATTATTGCCTTAATTAGCTTATCAACATGCCTTTTTGCGCAAAGCAAAGAAGAATTTGAAAAAATATTTCTAAAAGAAACCGAGGGTAATGGGTCGGAAATAAAACACGAACAGTTTAAAACCATAACCAACCTTAGCTACTATCCCGATACGCTACCAAACTGGTTTTTCAATCCTCCCCTTTCAACCAACAACAAGACCTACGCAGTGGGCATCTCTGACCCAGATCTTCCTGCTGAACAAGCGGTTAACCAAGCCACCTTTCGCGCAAAAACAATGGCAATACTTTACAACAGGGTTCAAATACAATATTTCAGAGATGTATACTCTTTAGAGTTTACCGAAGGAAAGTATACGAGATACGGGCAACGTTTCGATACCTACTTCAAACTTTCGTCGTCAGGTTTTGCCGACAGCACATGTTTTATCATAGAGAACCAGCACATTACTCGTTACAACGAGGCGGTGGTGCTATTAAGTTACACCCCCATTGAGCCAAGCAAAGCAAACATGAATAACGATCTAATCTCAACCGTTGGCACAGCCCTATACATTGAGGCTCAAATTGAGGATGCATTCGAACCCCAAGCCGAGTATGAGTTTACATCAATTATCAGAAGCCCAAATAGCGCTCCTTTGTCGGCCACATTTACCTACAGAGAGAAAGGGAACAGGTTTTTATCTATATCTGAATATCAAGGTCAAGCCCACCGATTCCCGCTGTTCACTTACCGATACGCAAATCCGAACTGGAACAGCAACACAAAACCCTTGGTTAGCTACAATGGACTTTGGAGCTATTTTTCCAAGAAGTTTTTACGCCAACTAGCATTAGAAACCGAACAATCGTCAGTAAAAATCAGAACTCTCGACGAGGGGTATAGCTCACAAATGCGAAACCTATCAAGAGAGGTTGCAATAAAAAATGCTAAATTGCAAATAAATGGCATTGAATTTGGTAACGATAGCATTGGTTTCAACATTAACATCATTGACCTTTAGCAACTTTGAGAAGTATCAACCTATTCATTAACAAATATTGGCTATGAAAAAATTTTGGAAATTGTTGCCTATGGCCTTACTAGCCTTAACACTAGGCAATGCAAAAACAAATGCTCAGGAATTTTCCGAATTAACCACCAAGCAGCTTGGCAATAACATCACCATTGAATACGCAATAGTTGGTGAACAGCTTGGCCAAGTATTTAGCGTAACCCCATCCTACTCCACCGATGGTGGCAAAACTTTCCTCCCCATAAAATCAGCATCGGGATATATTGGCAACTCCATTTTGGGTGGAAAAAACCAGGTTATTATCTGGGATGTTCTAAAAGATTTACCCGAACTTAAAGGCGATGTTTCGTTTAAACTCACTGGCAATACCCAGAAAACTATCCCTTTAGAAGATGATTTCAGCAACTTAGCCTTCAAACTGATTAGCCTTCATAAAACTGGAAACAATCAGTTGGAGCTAATACTTGACATTAAAAACGAAGGAGCCCAGCGCGACTTAAAGCTTATAAACGGGCTCATAACTCTTACCGATTTTAACAAACGAAATTTTGATGCCCAGCGAGGCAAACTTGGCGATGTAGTTGGCTCTCAGCGATACTCTACCCCCCAAAAAACCATAAAAAAGGGTGAAACCCTCAGGGCCACGTTTACCTTCGATAACATTCCAAAAGATCTGGAGAGAATAATGAAGCTTAGCATTGGAGCCGAACTTCTAACTTTCTCCGAGTTCGGTTTGGACAATTTAGAAATTAGCACCTTACAGTTCCGCGACTTCCCCGTATCGGCAAAGCCTACCACATCAATGAGCGTAACATCATCAAAGCGCTTTGAGGCTACAACCAGTGGTAACTTTAGCGTTCAGAAACAGGTTGTTCAGGCAAAAAAACCTGAAACCGATGCGCCAATGCTATCAATCCTTAAACCCGAAGGGGTGTCGCTTATTGGTAGCGAAGCAACCAGAGGAAGACCTTACGCACAATCATCTTCGGGACTAGACGATAGGCGTTTACGCTCAGTTACGCCAAACGACGGCATAACCGTACAAAGCGAAACGCTTTTTGTTCAAGGAACGGCAACCGATAAAAGCGGCATTTACGAAGTAACCGTTAACGGAAACAATGCAACACTTAAAGCAAATGGTGTATTCGAAGCTACCGTTAACCTTAAAATGGGAAGAAACGACATAGTTATTCGCTCAATGGATATATACGAGAACAGCGTTGAACGAAAATTCTTTGTCTTCAGAAAAGACACTCCAGGGCAGAAAGTTGTTTCCGACACCGAAGAGTTGGATCTGGTTTTCGATGCGCCAAGAGCACCTAAATACTACGCATTAATTGTTGGGGTAAACGAATATCCCGACCCTGGAATTTCAACTCTTAGCAATCCGGTAAAAGACGCTGCAATGCTGGCTAAGGTACTAACCGAAAAGTACACCTTTGAGGTGCAAGATGTTACCTTCCTCAGAAACCCTACCCGTGGTCAGTTTATTGATGAACTTGATAAAATAACACGCAGGATTGGCAAAAACGATAACCTTCTAATTTTTTATGCGGGCCACGGTTATTTCGATAGCGAAACAGAATTTGGGTACTGGCTGCCTTCCGACGCATCTGCATCAAGCACTGGAAACTGGCTTGCCAATAGCCAGCTAAAGGACTATGTTGCTGCAATAAAAAGCAAGCATACGTTGCTAATTGCCGATGCATGTTTTGGCGGAAGCATTTTTAAAACCCGTAAAGCCTTTGCCGATGCAACCGATAATGTAGACAAGGTATACGACAGAAAAAGCCGAAAAGCTATGACAAGCGGAGCACTTACTGAAGTTCCCGACGAAAGTGCGTTTATTAAACATCTTGTTCAAAGGCTCGAAGAGAACACTATTGATTACTTACCTGCCGAAGAGCTATTTAGCAGCTTTAAAACTGCAGTAATGAATAGCAGCCCTACAGTACCTCAATACGGCGACATAAAAGGTACGGGTGACGAAGGTGGCGATTTTGTATTTGTCAGACGATAGCTTACGATTATAACTAAGAGGGGGCTATCTTGTCCCCTCTTTTGCTTTGTTAACCAAAAAAGATTATAATTTAAGTGCCCATTTATGCTATAAATTCTATTTTTGTTCATCACTTAAAGCAAACCAAATAAATGTGCTTATGAAAATTTTTACACTATCACTCCTCTTTGCTTTTTCATTCTCTTGTTTCACTTCAGCACAAGAAGTTAATCCAAAAATTGCCCGATATGTCGACAAGGTTAATGTTGCTCAACAACGTGTTGAAGATGCAGAGGCCCTAATATTCTCAGCCGACAGCCTAACTGCCGAAGGGGAAAAACTAGCTGCTCAAGCTGAGGAGGATCTTAAAGTTCTCGCTCAAGAGCGAAGAGATATTGAAAGGGATTACTTTAACGCAAAGAAACCTGTTGAGAGACAACTCCGATCAAAAGATAAGGAAGATGTAAAACAAGCAAAGGCCCAAATGCGTGAAGTGGAAAACGATTACAAGGCTGCAATTCGTGAATGGAATACGCGTTACAGGGTACTTGTTAAAGAGTACGATGCTGGCGGAAGGCTAATTGAAAAAGGCAAAGCAAACCTAAAAAAGGCAAAATCGAGAAAAAAAGATTTAGAGAAGAAGCTAAAAGTAGCCGAGAAAAACTTAGCCAAGGCTAAAAAAGAGTACGAAAAGAAAGAGTAACAAACAACATATCACACTGAAAAAGCCCTAGTTAACTAGGGCTTTTTTGTTATCGCAATCCTTAGCATTTTTGAGACAAACTTAGAAAAATTCGTTTAAGGCATTAAATCTACTAATTTTGGGAGGTTAAAGGTAACTTCACAAAAAAGCTAGTCCCTTTGTCAGGCTCAGTTTCGAACCAAATTTTTCCACCTACAACCTCAACAATACCCTTACTTATTGCAAGGCCCAAGCCCATTCCACCTGATTTAGTTGTAAAATTAGGGCTGAAAAGCTTTTCTTCCAACTCAGGAGGAATACCTTTACCGTTATCGGATACTTCTACAATAACAAAATTATTTGATCGAGTTATTGAAACAGTGATTAATCCGTCTCCCTTCTTGCCTATTGCCTGAACGGCATTCTTAAAAAGATTTACAAATACCCGCTGCAGCTGCTCCTTATCGGCAAATACAACTGCCTCGCCATCAAATTCAAAACACGAATTAACTTTAATATTTGGGTACGCCGAAAATAGCGTAACAGCATCGGAAACAACGCCAACGATCTCAACATGGCCAAAATTTCCAACAGGCATTTTGGCAAAATTTGAAAACTCGGTTGCAATATTTGTTAACGATGAGATTTGCTCATTAAGCGACGAAGCGAATCTATCGAAAAGCTTATCCCAATCGGTACGTCCCTCTTTTTTGGCTTTTACCAATAGCTGCAGGTTAAGCTTTATTGGGGTTAACGGATTCTTTATTTCATGTGCAATTTGCTTAGCCATTTCGCGCCAAGCACTTTGCCGCTGACTTTGCGCCAGTTTTCGGGCACTTTCGGCCAATTCAACTACCATTCTGTTGTATTCATTTACAAGCTGCCCTACCTCATCCTTTCCCTCATAGTTAATTGTTTCAATATGCTTCGTAATATCAATGGTACTAATACGCTGACGAATGAGTTCCAGTGGTTTGGCAATTTTGTTACTTATAAAAACGGCAATGAGTATGGCTAGTAGAATAAGAAATGCATAAATATTTACCAATGCCACAATTACAGAGAAAACCTCACGCATAAACTCACCTTGCCTTGTAAAATAGGGCAAATTAAGGTATCCAAGTTTGTTGTTAGCCACATCAACCAGAGGTGCATAAGCCGAAAGGTACTCCATATTGCCTATGCTCTCAGAATGAATTAGCTTTGCTGCATGGTTATTCTCAAGCTCATACCATGCGAGTGGGTTCATCTGTTTGCCAAAAAGGTCTTGATTAAACACTTCGGGACGAGAAGTAGCTAAAAGTTCTCCGCTAGTGCTATAAATATTAATATCGGAATGGAATACATTTGAAAGCTCAATAAGATACGAAGTAAGATACTGGTTGTAATCGGCATGAAGAACATCATAAGGAAGAATGCGATTCTCTACATCAACCATAACCGAGATAAGCTTTTCGTTAAGGTTATCCAGATTTTTTTTCTCAAAACTTTTTACGCTAAAGGCAATAGTAACCGCACCAACCAGAATTAGCGATAGAAACAGTACCTGTACCATGGTGTATTTAATCCTATTCTTGAAGCTGGGCATTGAACTCTCCGATAGCCTAACTAGTCCGCCAAAAGCAAACCATAAAGCCAATGTAAAGTAGAAGAATAGGAATATCCAAGCAAACGAAGCGGTAACATTCAACAGGTTTACATTAGGCCTAGATAGAATTATTGACGTACGCCCTTCATCCTGATAGAGCATATGATTAAAGCCGTTTGAGTTTACAAAAGTGTATCGCGAAAGCGAATCGGCTTTAAGGGTGTTGTTCAAAGGGTAATTATAACCACCAGTTCGCGCAATAAGCACGTTATCGAAGTACTTTGCCGACGAGTAATCAGAGGCTTGCTTCTTAACGCTTACAGTTCTGTCGATAAGCAATTCGGGATAACCAAGAAGTTCTTTGCTCAATTTCGAGTCGAGCTCGATATAGATGCAGGCCTCAGTACCATCGGGCAAAACATACTCAATCATCCCAAGGTAGCTTATTCGTCCATTTTGGTTATTCAAGTGGTAAAAGCTGGACCCAGGTATTCTGAAACCATACTCATTAAGCATATGCTCAAAAAACTCGTAGCAGGCAACTACCTCTCCCGAACTTTCAATATGCAGTTGAGATGTGGACAAACAGACGGTAATCTGAAAATCGTACTTTGCAAAATATCCTGAAAGATAGTTCTCTTCAATATAGGAGTACAACTCTAGCTCATACGCATCTATCTTATCAATAAAGTTAACAATTGCATCATCGGAATGCATATTCCTAGCAAGTTGTGGAAAGTTAACCTCTGCAATGGGATCCCTTTCGTTAGCTAGGCTAATAGCCAAAATTTTCCTGATTTCCTTATCTTTTTGCGAAGCATTAACCGATACAAACCATACCGAAAATGCAGAAAGAATTAGAATGAAAATCAGAAAAACATTTGAGTGAATAAACCTTACTCCCGGCCTATAGAACAGGAAAAGAGAGCAAACAGCAACAACAAAAATAAACGACGGGAAAATTCCTGAACCATAAAGCGCTAAAGCAATCAAACCGACAGTTACTGCAATAATCGCCCATATCAACATTAACCTTGCCCTTGAAAGTGAGTTTAGTAAATAACGAGCAGCAACAAGAAATAGAGAAGCCGTGGCAAACCAGAGCGAAACAACAACATACTCAAGAAGCGAAAATACGGAGAGGCTAAATATTTTATACGCTTCAAGCGTTACGGTTGAATTTTGAACTAGCACAGAAATTAGCCTATACGAAATAAAAAAAAGGAAAATGGAAAGGATACTCAAAATTGCTCCTAAAATCCTATTTCTTTTGCTGTCAATTTCAGCTAATAAAATTAATGGCTTAAAAACATAAGCCGCTATTGAGAACATGATGATAATATTCAACAGCATATCGCCCAACGAAGGAGCAAACCAGCTATGCGCAAAAACCTCGGGTTTAAACAATTGCCATTGACCCTGAGGCAAAAGGTTCCAATATAAAGTGGCTAATCTGAACCCAACTAAAACGAGTATAAGTGGCAGTGCCATTCCAACACCATTTCGCCTAAATACTGGTTGCAAAAAAAATAGATAGATGCTAACCAACAACAGCACAAAACCGACGCGAGACAGCAAAGCCACCAAATCCTCTACCTGCTTATCAAAATCTTTTGGTATATAGGTAAGATAAACTACTGGTTGGGAACTGTAAAGTGCAACAGGAAACGATCCGGGCAAAGGATTTGGGGATACTTCATACTCATTCAAAAAACCCAACGACGAATGAAAATTATTCTCAAGAAACTGGTTTTGATACGGAAAGCTATACTTAACCTTAACCAGCACTAGCGCCTTAACGTCTTCTCTTGCAATCCAATACGATGTACACCAAACATTCTGAACCATTACTAATCTATCCGAATACTCAGGAACACTATAAACATCAAGACTCTCCGACCAAAAAACAAGAGAATCCTTATTGTACAAAAACACGGCAATACCCTCATCGTTAATATCTTGCTTTATTTTTTCGGAAAGCAATCTGAAAGGTTCTACATCGCTCTTCTCAAGCGAAGCGTTGATAAGGGATTTGGCAATTTCAATTCCTCTATCTGTTCTTTGCTTTAATACGTCTATAGCTTTATCTATTCTAGGAGGATTGGCTAGCCTTTGGGTAAGTATTTGCGAGGAGAAGGGAATTATTGCAAAAAACCCTACAGACAATAGGAAGAATACTAAAGCTAAAATGAGTAACCTTTTCGATTTCAAGGCAGAATTGTTTTAAAGTGGAATTTAAAGAGTGCTTTTCACAACAAAAAACGAACCAAAAAGCATTGCAAACACAGCACTACTAGGCATGATGATAAGGTTCCCCCCTAATTATTGTCATCGACCTATATATTTGCTCAAGTAGCACAACCCTAACCATTTGGTGTGAAAAGGTAAGCTTTGAAAGTGCTACAACTCCACTTACTCTTGACTTAACCTCATGCGTAACCCCGTATGCTCCACCTACTATAAAGACTACCTCTTTGGCTCCGGCCACCATTTTACCTTCAATAAAAGAGGCTAGTTCCTCTGATGTATACTCGGCCCCCTTTTCATCGAGCAAAAAAACTTCTTTACAACTCCCTATGGCAAGCAGTATTTGCTCAGCTTCTTTTCGCATTAGCTGGTCGACAGGCAAGCTCTTCCCCGCTTTTACGTCAGGTATCACAACCAAATCAACCTTAAGGTAACGCTTTAAGCGTTTAAGATACTCCTCTACACCTTGCAAAACAAATCCCTTAACGGTTTTTCCAACAACAACTACACTTATTTTCAAACCCTAATTGTATTAGTTTTCAAATAGCATTAAAATTCGCTCACTTTTACTTCTCTAGAGCGCTACCTGCAAAGTTTATAAAATTGGTTTGACTTTTCAATATATCTTGAGTACTTTTACCTTTGCTATTATAAACACCATTATTTATAGCAATACTTTCGGTGCACAAATCAGTTTAAGGCATACATTTTGATAAAGATGCTTGGCAATTGACAAAGTTAATTATGTTAATTTAGTGTTTTTGCCAGTAGATTTTTTTAATCCGACATTAATGTTCTAGACTCTTTAGTTAATGCCTTGACAACAAAATTTTAATAATGAAAACAAGACACTTTGCAATAGGGTTGATTTTGCTAACCGCAATTCTTACATCAGGATCGCTACCCCAATCGGCAAGCGGAATTATCGACTCCGTTTCATCGGCTTTTAAAGAGGGTAGCTCATCAAAAATTGCCAAGCATTTTAATCCTACCATCGAGATGGAACTCCTTGAAGAGGAGAATATGTTTAGCAAAGCTCAGGCCGAACTGCTGCTTAAAGATTTTTTCGGTAAGTATACGCCCACATCCTTCAAGGTAAATCACCAAGGAACAAAAAGCAATACCAGCTTTGCCATAGGCACGCTAATAACCAAATCGGGTATTTTTAGGGTTTCAATCTTTATAAAATCCGAAAACGATAAGATGCTAATTCACCAGCTTCGAATTGAGGCTAGCGAATAGTGCATCCAGAGTACTTCACTCAATAACATAAAAAACATGCTAATAGATAAACTCCTCGAACTTGCAATACTTGAGGACATAGGCGATGGGGATCACTCATCGCTTTCGTGTATTCCAAACACCGCCCAAGGCGAGGTTAGGCTTATGGTGAAGCAATCAGGCATTATTGCAGGCATTGAAATTGCACAAATAGTATATTCAAAAATTGACTCATCTATAACCTTTCAGCCACTTATTAACGACGGGGCAAGAGTACAGCATGGCACAATAGCCTTTAGCGCAAAAGGAAAGGTTCACTCGCTTTTACAAGCCGAAAGGATTGTATTAAACATTATGCAACGCATGAGCGGCATAGCCACCCAAACTCGCCAATACGTAGATATACTAAAGGGGACAAAAGCCAAAGTACTCGACACCCGAAAAACTACGCCAGGTATGCGAGTGCTCGACAAGATGGCGGTTCGTATTGGTGGAGGCGAGAACCATCGCATGGGGCTATACGATATGATAATGCTGAAGGATAACCACGTCGATTTTGCTGGCGGAATTACCCAAGCCATTGAAATGGCGCAAACCTACCTGAAGCGCATTGGCAAAACCCTCCCCATTGAAATTGAAACGCGTTCCCTCGACGAGGTTAAACAAGTACTTGCCACGGGAGGAGTTAATCGGATTATGCTTGACAACTTTAGCCCTGAGCTAACTGCACAGGCAGTAAAACTGATTGATGGAACAATTAAGATAGAATCGTCGGGAGGGATTACGCTAGAAACAATAAGGGCCTACGCCGAAGCTGGCGTTGATTACATTTCGGTAGGAGCGCTAACCCATCAAATTAAAAGCCTTGACATGAACCTCAAAAAGGTATGACAACCCAGCACAAAAAGAGAAATAGAGGAAGAGCAGAACGATTTACCAGACAGTTAAAGTACCTAGCGCTAAGACTTGTCCGAAAAGCGAAACAGGTTTCGTTTATTGGGTTCGATGGAGTGCCCGTTTATAACGTTGTTCGTTTCTTTGTAAAGGGTTTAATTAAAGGAAGTATAACAACAAGAGCCTCGGCTATTGCATTCGATTTTTTCATTGCCATATTCCCAACCATTATTTTTGTTTTTACCCTTATCCCCTACATCCCTGTAGAGAATTTTCAGGAACAGCTACTTGGCCTGCTCGAAGGTATTATACCCGATACGGCCTACCGCCTTGTTGAATCAACGCTAATTGAAGTGGTTACTCAACGAAGCTTTGGCCTATTGTCCTTTGGCTTTATTGCAGCTATATTTTTTGCACACAACGGCATGAACTCGCTTATTGTTTCGTTCAACGGCACCTATCACACCATTGAAACACGAGGCTTTGTTAACCAGCATTTGGTTGCCTTTATGCTTACCATTATTCTTCCTACACTAATTTTGCTGGCTGTAGCCCTTTTACTCTTCGGCCAATTTGGCCTAAATTTTTTAGTTGAGAAAGAAATTCTACAGCTGAACCTTACCTACTACATCTTTGTTGTAATTAGGTGGTTTGTTGTAGTTGGCGTTTTTTTTCTGTCAATTTCGTTCTTATACTATTTTGCACCCGCAAAGCGAACAAAGTTTAGGTTTATTTCGGCAGGTTCCATTATGGCCACAATAATGATTCTTATTACATCCATAGGATTCTCGTACTTTGTGAATAATTTTGGACAGTACAACAAGCTTTACGGGTCGATTGGCAGCCTACTCGCCCTAATGATTTGGATTTTTTTTAATGCAATTGGGCTTATTTTAGGCTTTGAGGTTAACGCTAGCATTACATCAGCCAAAGTTGATTATAGTAATAGCTTAACGACTAGCAACAATGAGCAAACCAA
>CAZGQZ010000012.1:15022-17729 GCA_964527985.1 uncultured Rikenellaceae bacterium
AAAACCATATCACGCCCTCCAAACTGGGGTGGATACATCTTGCAACCAAACCTAATTGAATTTTGGCAAGGGCGACCAAACCGACTTCACGACCGAATTCAGTACACCCTTGTTAATGAGCAATGGGCTATTGAGCGACTTGCCCCATAAATGATTAAGGGTTGACTTAAGGCTTGCCCAATATTCACTGTAATTGGCAATTAGGAAAGAAAATAAGTTCTCGATATCTACTTACCTATTGAACAGTGAGCTAGGCAACGCTTAAGGCAACGCTTGAAACGAAAAACCCTCTAGCTGGTTTAACCTACATGCAAAAACTTGTCAACCAACGCCTTTATCTCATCTTTTTTGCCGTATAGCTTTTCGCTAAGGTTTTTGTCGTCATACGATTTTAGCTTGGCAACCTTGCTCTCAATTAATCCGCTTGGGAAGATGTGGTTGGCCTCAAAAATACTGCGCTTACGCTCAAGCGCCTCAGCCGACTCATAGCACGACAAGGGCAATAGCTCAAGTTTCTCTAACTTATCCCTATGCTCGGGTTTAAAAATATTCACATCCACATAAAGCTCTTGGGCGCGCTTAAGCGCATTGGGGTCGTTAATTCCCTTAAGCGATGCTATTATAAGCCCTGCAATGGTTAAGTAAATATCGGCCGATCCATCGGGTACTCTAAACTCAAAGGTTTGCTTCGATTGTGCTTTTGCAAAGGATGAGCTATCGTTAGGATTCGCGTGCGTGATCATGCTATCGGCACCCGACCAGCCAAGAGGAACGCGTACCACAACCGATCGGTTTCTGTCGCCCCAGCAAATATTGGTTGGTGCTTCTTGGTGAGGCACAAGCCTTAGGTACGATGTTGGAATTGTGTTGCCAAACGCGGTTAGCGCATCGGCCGAATCGAGGATACCGGCAATCATCTTACGCGCAATATCGCTAAGTTTACCATTCTCGGCGGTAATATTCTGGCCATCCTTTTCAACCATCATATGGAAATGCATTCCGCTGCCCGCTTTGCCAACAGTAATTTTTGGAGCAAAGCTAATATCAACGCCATACCTATAGCCAAGCATACGAAGTATCCACTTAGCGAGCACCATCTGCTCAGCAGCCTGCTCAACGCAGGTTGGCAAAAACTCAATCTCGTGCTGCTCGTAATACGTATCCTCATCGGAAAAGCAACCTACCTCGGCATGTCCGTACTTAATTTGGCCTCCGGCCTTAGCTATAAGCATAAGCGCTTCGCTACGAATTTGCTCAAACTTAGCAAACGGCTCGCTTGAGTGGTACCCCTTCTGGTCTACTCCTGGGAAGAAATCCTCCTTTGGAGCAACAACATAGTACTCAAGCTCGCCAAGAGCCTTAAATGTTAAACCCGTTTCGCGGGTAAACTCTTCCGATGCTTTGCGTAAAACATATCCAGGATCGCTTTCCAGAGGTTTTCCCTCGCTATTGTAGAATGAGCAAAGAATATCGAGAGTTGGCACTTCGGAGAATGGGTTTACAAAAGCCGTACGGTAACGAGGCACCACGTATAGATCGCTACTGCCAGCCTCGATAAACGAAAACAGGCTGCTGCCATCTACGCGTTCGCCTTGGGTTAGTATTGTTTCAAGATGCTCTTTTGAGGTTATTACAAAGTTTAGGGTTTTTAGCCTACCATCCTCGGCAATGTACCTAAAGTTAACCATCTCTATTTCGCTCTCTTCACAAAAACGGATGATATCATCCTTTGTGAACTCTGAGCTGCATTTTCCAAGAAATTGGACCAATGGATTGGGGTTCATTTTAGCAAAAGAATCCTTCATATTAGCTAGCTTTTAATTTTTTTAAATAATGATAAAAGTTTTCAAAACTGCTAAACTCCTGCCAGATAAACAACTTTATGCAAATGTTTAGTAACAGATGATTTATGGAAACCCAAGATAAATTGAGGATTAGTTAGTTTTGAGCTAAATATTAAGCATTTGATGAAGAGCACCAAAGAGTTCAACCTGATCGATCGGTTTTGTAATGTAGTAGTTACACCCAACGCTGCTCAGTCGAGCCCTATCCTCGGAGAGGGCGTAGGCGGTTTGGGCTATAATGGGAATATTAACGCCCTGCGCTCGCAGCTCTTGGGTTGCTTGAACGCCATCCATAACCGGCATTTTAATATCCATTAGTACCACATCAACTTTGTGATTAAGGCATATATCAACCGCTTCTCTGCCATTTTTTGCCCTAAGAATTTTCGCACCAGTTCCTTTAATTAGTTCCTTAAGATAAAGGTAGTTTGGCTCATCATCTTCGGCAATTAGAATAACGTAGCTACTTAGCTCAAAGGTTCCGTCTTTTGCTAATTCCTTATGGCTGTGGCCATTTTCGGCAGGATGATAGGGTATTGTGAAGTAGAATGTCGAACCCTTTTCGACCTCTGATGTGAGCCATATCTTTCCTCCGAGCAGCTCGGCAAAAGCTCTCGATATGGGCAACCCCAAACCTGTACCCTTTCGGCTCTGGGTTGTTACATTCTCTACCTGCTGAAAACGCTCAAAAATTACATTAAACTTATCGGCAGGAATTCCAATTCCTGAATCGGCAACGAAAAACTCGAGGTAATTATCCTTTAGGTTGTATCCAAACTCAATTGATCCTTCCTCAGTAAACTTAAGGGCATTGAATAGCAAGTTGTTGAGCACCTGCCTAATTTTCATATCATCGGACTCAA
>CAZGQZ010000012.1:17829-29276 GCA_964527985.1 uncultured Rikenellaceae bacterium
TTAATTGATTTATCATTGAGCAAATTGGAGAAGCCACAAATGGCATTCATTGGTGTACGAATTTCATGGCTCATATTCGATAGAAAGGCTGATTTAAGCCTATCGCTTTCTTGCGCCTTTTCAGTTGCCATGCGTAACGATTCCTCGTATCGAGCTTTAACCTGTAGGTTAACCAAAAGTTCGGCAAATAGGCGTAGAAGCGCTTTTTCGGTATCGCTCCAATTCTTATAATCGCTAACAGCATCGAACCCCACAAAGCCAATACACTCGGCATGGTACATTAGCGGAATTGTGAGTAAGGATTTTACGCTTTGCTCTTCGAGTATTTTTCTTACATGGTCATTCTCGGGCAATTCATCAACCCATGGAATATGGATTGCTCGTCCGGCCTTATGCTCTCTTTCCCAATGGGGAATAAGTGATAACGGAATGTTCTGCAAGGTATCAATTACTGGGTATATATTTGGTGCGCACCATTCATAGGTATTGCTCATTGTTCCCTTAACAAAATCGTAGCTAAAAACATAGGCTCTATCTACCCCAGAAAATGAGCCAATTTCGGCCAATGCATTATTAATCTCCTTGTCAACCTTACTACTGGCAATGTTTATAAACCTTGCGCTTAAATTTATGAGCAGTTTTTGAAGGCGCGATCGAAAATTAATCTCACGTTCCATACTTCTCCGTAGCGTAACATCCCTCATTATCCCCATAGTAAATTGTTGCCCCGAAAATTCCACAAGCGATGTGCTAAGCTCAACGCTTTTTTCAGAACCATCCTTTGCAATAACAAGCACATCGTAACGAACAGGTAGTGCTTGCCCTGCTTTTCGGGCCTCACTTATTTCCTTCACAATGGCTTGTGAACATTTGTCGAGGAGAAGGTTTACATCAAGGTTGTCAAGCACAAGCTCCTTATACGAGTATCCAGTAATCTCTTCGAATCGTTTGTTAACAAAGGTAAACCTTAGCCTGTCGAGCAGGAAAACACCATCGAAAGAGTTCTCAATTAAGGTTTTATACTTACGTTCGCTTTGTTCAATGCTAATTTTTGCTACTCGTAGCTGTTCGTTAAGGGTTTTATACTCCTCGTTTTGCGCCTCAATTTGTCTGCTTTTTTGAAGCAGCAATTGCTCGGCCTTCATCCTATCCTCAACATTTCTTGCTACAGCAATGGTAACAGGTTGATTGAAAAACTGACTGGGCGAAACGCTTACCTCTTGCGGATAAATACTTCCGCTGGCATGTTTGCCCCATAGCATAAACTGATGCGTTTTCCCCGATTCGGCATTGCGAAGATGCTGATCGATCTCATCTATACCAATCTGGTTTGTGTCGGCAATATGAGATAGTGTTTTACCAGTCAGCTCACTAAGCTTATACCCGCTTAACTTTTCGGCAGCATTGTTTGCTTCAATTATCTTATAATTGGCATCGAGCACATAAACCGCTTCCGATATGCTATTTACAATGCCCTTATAGGTTTGGCTGGCCATTTGAATATACTCCTCAGCCTCTTTGCTGAAGGTTATATCGGTATGAGCACCTAAAAACCTAACCATCTTGCCATTGCTATTTAAAACACCTGTTGCCTTGTTGTGAATCCAAACGTAATGCCCATCCTTATGGCGCATGCGAAACTCCGAGACAAAATACTTCGATGGATTGTTTATGAAGGCGTTTACCTCTTGATGCATCCGATCATAATCGTCGGGGTGCAGGAGCGATTGCCACGTTTTAAACTCATTGGCAAGCTCATTATCCTCAAAACCAAGCTGCATTTTCCACTGAGGCGAGTAGTAAACCCTATTGTTTTCAACATCCCAATCCCATATGCCTAGCTCAGAGGCATCGACAACCAATGAAAAACGCTCCTCGCTTTGTGCTATTGCCTCGCTGTATTCAACCCTTTCGGTTATATCGTTAACAGCAATATAAAGCAGCTTACCAATGGGCATAACCTTCCATTCCACATGCCTATACCCACCCGAGGCAAGCAGTAATCGATTAACTAGATTTTTGGAATTTGTATTCTGTAGAATGCGATTAAAGCAGGCTCTGGTCTCTGCCAGATCATCGGGATGAACCAGATCGAAAATTGTTTTTGACTCGATGTTTCTTGTGGGAAAGCCAAGGGTATTCTCCCACGATTTGTTAACACGAATAAACTTGCCGTTTACATCGGCAATGGCAAGTAGTTCGAGCGAAAGGTTAAAAAAGTTCTCAAAAAGGTATTTAAACTCTTTTCTACCATCAGCCTGACTGGGCTCATGTTGCAACTGGGCAAGTTTATGCGTAAGCTCATCCTTTTCGCGTTTTAGCTTATCAATCTCAAACTGTAATGACTTGTCCAGCGGGCTTTCCTTATCCATGTAATTGCAAAATAATATGTTTTGCTTAAAGACAGAAAGGCTAAAAACGAAAGGCTTATTTATAACAAATAATTGAAAAGCAGTACTAATATACAATATTTTCCAATCTCCGACAAAACTCTTCCTAAAACAGATTACTACAAAAGCAAAAGCCCCATTTCCGTATTACATGAAATGGAGCATTAAAATCTTAGAAAACAGGGCTAATTAACCAGCATTTCAAACTCAACCTCAATTGGCGAATTGCCAATAAAATCGAACTGAGTAAGCTTACGCATTTCGAAGTAGAATTGCCAGTAGTTGCGCATTGCCGAAATGTAACGGGTTTTCGCATTGTCGCGTTCAGTTTGAGCAATATTTAGTTCGAGCACATCAATCTTACCAATTAAAAAGCGCTCCTTGGTTACATTGTATCGGCTTTGGCCAATGGTATCGGCCTTGGCGGCAAGCTGCAGCTGCGCCTCCTGAAGGTTAAACTGCATTACCTTAAGAAATACATCCTGCTCAAAATCGACGATGGATTGCTCAATATTGGTTCGAACAACCTCGCGACTCGACTCGGCCATGCGAACGCTTCCTTTGCCTTTCCCCCAATCGAGGATAGGAACATTAAGGCCAATTCGCACTCCTTGTTGGTCAACAGGGTTGACGTACACATTGGAAAAATCATCGGCTTGCTGGGTGAGACCATACGTTGCAAACAGGTTAGCGTTAAGTCCACGGTTGGCTTTTGCCTGTGCCACATTCCTATCCGATTCGAGCAAAGTCCGCTCAAACTGAAGCATTCGCGGGTTATTCTGCTTTGCAAGAGAAAGCACTTTGTCGTATTTTAGGGTTGCCTTAGGGAAGGATTCTGGAACCACAAGCTCAACATCGAACTGATCGTTCATTCCCAAAAACGATTTTAGCTTAAACTTCTTAAGCTGCAAGTCAATTTCAGCCTCATTAACATCGCTCCCCGCGTTTAAAAAGCTAAGTTCCATTTGCAGAAGCTCGTTCTCGGCAATTGTTCCAATGTTATATCGCCCTTTGGCTATTTGGTAAAGCGTATCGGTGTTGGCATAGTTAAGCTGAGCTGTTTTAAGATTTTGCTGTGCAAGAATAAGGTCAAAGAAATGCATTACAGCCTCAGCGGCAATTGCCTCCATGGCATCAATATACTTATGCTTTGCCTCCAAATACTTTATGGGCTCAATTTTCCGCTTCCACTTAAACTCGTTAAACCCAAAAATTGGCTGCTCAAAACCCACAATAACTGGCTCCGACATATAGCTTGAGGAGTTAGTGTCTCCAAATAAATCGACCCGCTCAAGGCTCGACTGGGCAAAAATTCGCCCACCTGTTAAGCCAATATTCTGGTTTAGCGTTAACCCCATTGAAAGGGTATTGGTGTTTACCTCAACGTACCGATACGAATCTCCAACGTACTCTTGGGTTATGGCTCGCCTAAAGTTCGGAAGGGTTCCGCTTAGCGACAGGCTTGGTAGGAGCTCTGCCCGATAGGTTCGATGCTCCCAGTAGGCTGCCCTAAACTGATGCTTAGCCAAAATTGAGCTTGGCGAATAATCTTTGGCCATCTCAAGCACTTCGTCAAGTGTTAGCGTTTTGGCCATTTGCTGCCCAAATAGCGAAGTTGTACTAATACATATAAAAGCAAAAACTAGTGCCTTCTTAATTTTTTGATGCATTGCAAATTGGTATTCAAAAGTTTTACAAACGAAACCATTATTCGTGTCTAAGCGATTCTATTGGATCTTTTTCGGCGGCTCTTTTTGCAGGCGACAAGCCAAAAATTACACCAACAGCAGCCGATACACCAAAAGCCACAAGTACCGATAGAGGCGATACAACCGTTAAAATATCGGCAAAATGATTTATTAGGAATGAAAGCAATATACCAAGCAGCACTCCAATAAACCCGCCCGAAACGCTGATAAGCACTGCTTCGGCCAGAAACTGTGCAATTATGTCGGCCTTTTTGGCCCCAATGGCCAATCGAGTTCCTATCTCCTTAATGCGCTCCATTACCGACGCAAACATAATATTCATAATGCCAATACCTCCCACTACCAGCGATATACTAGCAATGGCTCCGAGCACAATATTAAAAATATCTTTTGTGCGCTGTTGCTGTTTAAGAAGAAGTTCAGGGACTACTATCTCAAAATCCTTCACACCAGCATGCCGGCGTAAAAGCATTCGGCTTAGCACATCGGTTGTGCTTGGGATATCTGGGGTTTCTTTAACCTGTACCACTATCCTATCGAGCTGATGATAGTTTTGGGATGATTGCGTTTGGGTTGATCCACCAAATATTATAAACCCTCTTCCAGAAAAGGCTGAACTCGATTGCAGTTTTTTAGCATTTACCAAAGCCCTATTCTGATAGCGCATGAGCATTGTTTTAATGGGGATGTAAACATTATCGTTGTATACATTCACACCAGCACTCTCGAACCCCGTAAGTGAAATATCGGTTTTTTGCAGCACGCCAACAACCTGTAGCCACACATGGCCAAACTTTATGTATTGCCCAATGGGATTAGTTTTGCTAAAAAACTTGTTCTTAATATTCGCTCCAATTATACAAACAGGCACACCCTGCTCTTTTTGGAGTTCGGTGAAAAAGCTTCCTTGATCGAGGGGTAAGTTGTACAGCTCGAAATAGTCGGGAGAAACGCCCATAATTTTTGCTGGCATTCGCCAAGCATCGAACTGCACAAAGGAGTTAAGGCTCACCTCGGGGCTAATTCGCTGAACCGATGGAATTATCTGCTGAATAGCCTCTAGGTCTTGAAGCGTTAACCCTGGCGAGAACTTGCGTTTCTGTCGTTCACCGTTTTCAGCCTCACCGTTCGATTCATCAACCTCCTCGAAAATGGGATTTATAACGATGTTATTAACCCCAACCATCTCCATTTGCTCTAGAATTTCCTGCTGAGCCCCGTTACCAATAGCCATCATGCTAATTACAGCCGCAACACCAAAAATAATTCCGAGCGCAGTAAGCATCGATTTAAGCTTATTGGCCAGAATTGACTCAATGGCTATATTAATATCGTGAATATACCTTTTATACATAGGTTTTGCCTAGTTTATTGGGATTAGGTGCCTTGTCTATTGCTGACGCTGCATTTTTCCTCCCCCTCTTCGCATTGGGGGCCGCTGCACCTGTTGCTCGTTAGCCGCTTTCGCCTCTTCCTCTTTTCGCTTTCGTTCTGCTTCGCGCTCCTTAATTTCGGGAATAAGCTCCTTACCCACAACAGGATACTTCTCAACGTTGCTAGGAAGGCTAAGATAAACCTCATCGCCTAATTCTATGCCCTTTTCCACAATTATGAAGTTCTCATTTTGATCACCGGGTAAAATAATCTGCTTTTTACCTTTGGCGGTATAAACATAGCTGAGCGAATCGTCGGAATGAACTGCTTCAAGAGGAATATAAACCACATCGTCGAACTGTTGAGTAATAATTTGGTTGCTAGTTGTCATCGATGGGCGCAGAATAGGATCGTACTCATTAACCCGAATGGTTACCTCAAACACCTTAGCGTCGGTATTGGGTAGCTGTTCGCCAATGTTAGCAACTTCGGTAACCTCACCTGTATAATTCTTTTCAGGGAAAGCATCAACCCCAACCCTAACCTTTTGTCCTACTTTTAATTTACTAACATCAATTTCATTCACGTATGTTTTTGATATCATTACCGATAAATCGGGAAGCGTGGCAACGGTTAAGTCCCATGGGCTAACGCTTGAGCCAACCTTGCGCTTTTGGCCGCTCCACTCACGATGGTAAATTACCATGCCCGGTTTGGGTGCATGCACTACAAACTTACTAAGCACATCGAGCATATCCTGTCGCTCGCGCTCTTGCCTCGACAGGTTAATGGCTACCTCGCGCATGGATGCCTCCGCCTGCTCCTCCTTAAGTTTGTAATTATGCTTTGCCTGAGTATAGTTTCGTTCGGCTCTATCTAAATTTATTTGTGCCTGACGCTGCGTTGCAGGGGGTTCAAACTTCGATTGATCAACAACAATTTGGCGCTCCTCAAGTTCGAAACCCAGGTTGATGAGCTCGTCCCTAAGACTTCGGAGCTGCAGCGTGGTATCGAGCTGAGTTTTGAGGAATTGCTGTTGGCTCTTCTCAAGCTCATCGTCAATTTCCTTAAGCCTGTTGCTTAGGGCGCTCCTATCGAGCGTTGCAACATAATCGCCCGAATCGACTACGGTTCCTTCAGGAACAAGATCCTGAATTTTAATTTCGGAGAAACGAAAACTCCTACTCTGCCTTAGCTCGGGTGGAGCAGTTATGTCTTCCTTATTCTTTGCCTGGAGTTCGCCCGTTATTGTAACAACAATTTCGAACGGGCCACGCTCAGCAGAAACTTTTTGGGGTGCAACACCCTCATCGCTTGAGGTGCTAAAAATTAGCACGAGAATTATAATGGCTAAAGCGCTTAGCCCAATTACAACCTTTTTATTCATCTTAAATTCAAGTAGATTTTATGCTTAAACTAACGGGTTTTTGACTAGTTATTGTGCATATTAGTTTAAACACGAACAAAAAAATTATTGATTCTGGATTAATTTCATAGCCTGCTCGGCCAACTCGTTTGCTTTTTCAGGCGACTTGGCCTCGGTGTAAATTCGGATAATTGGCTCTGTATTCGATTTACGGAGATGAATCCATCCATCATCAAACTCAACCTTAAGCCCGTCAATGTCGTTGAGTTTTTGATTGCTAAAATGGATTTTCATCCGATTTAACACCTCATCGGGGTTAACTTTGTGCGAAAGTTCAACCTTGTTCTTCGACATAAAGTACTGTGGATACTGTGCCTTTAGCTCAGAGCAGGTTTTGTTGCTTTTGGCTAAATGCGAAAGGAATAGAGCAATACCAACAAGCGCATCGCGACCATAATGCAGTTCAGGGAAAATTACGCCCCCGTTACCCTCGCCACCAATTACGGCGTTATGCTTTTTCATTGCGGCTACAACGTTAACCTCGCCCACTGCCGAGGCGTAGTATTGCTGTCCGTGCTTATGCGTTACATCGCGGAGTGCAGCTGTGCTCGACAAATTTGAAACGGTATTACCTTTGGTTTCAGCAAGGACATAATCGGCAACGGCAACAAGCGTGTACTCTTCGCCAAACATGGTTCCATCTTCGCAAATAATTGCAAGGCGATCAACATCGGGATCGACCACAAAGCCCAAATGGGCTTTTTCGCTAACCACTGCCGATGAAATATCGGTAAGGTGCTCGGGCAAAGGCTCGGGGTTATGCGGAAACTCACCAGTTGGTTCGCAATACAGTTCAACAACGTTACTAACGCCCAAGGCTTTGAGTAAACGCGGGATGGCAATCCCTCCTACCGAATTTACACAGTCGATAGCCACTTTAAGGTTGGCCTGTTTTATTGCGTTTGTGTCAACAAGCTTAAGGGCTAAAATTTTCTCAATATGCTTATCCGCAAAGTCGTACTCATCAACCAAACTACCTAAACTATCTACATCAGTAAAAGTGAGTTTACCCTGCTCGGCAATTTGAAGCACTGCTTTGCCATCAACATCGGAGAGAAATTCGCCCTTTTCATTGAGCAGCTTAAGCGCATTCCACTGGCGTGGATTGTGACTTGCCGTAATAATAATTCCGCCTTGAGCCTGCTCATCAACAACAGCCATCTCAACGGTTGGCGTAGTGGCCAAGCCAACATTTACCACATCGACTCCACAACCTAATAAAGCACCAACTACAATGCTGTTAACCATTTCGCCCGAAATGCGAGCGTCGCGACCAACAACCACTTTGCATTTTTGCTGCGGAAAATTATTTTTTACCCACTGAGCATAGGCCGACGTGAAAAGCGTAAGATTTATTGGGTTAAGGCCATCGTTTGTGGCACCCCCTATGGTACCTCTAATCCCCGAGATTGATTTTATTAACGGCATTTTTAGCTGATTTAATTTTTGAATAGCAAATGTGGTAATATTTTAGGGTTTTGGCAAAGGAAAACGAATATGTAAAAAATAAAAAAAGCAACCTTAAGGAAAAAGGAAAGGGGCACTGCAAGTTTGCACTACCCCTTTTGCTATTATAAAATTGAAATTTTGCTAAACCTTTTTAGGTGCTAAAAACTTATTGTAGAGTAGCAGCCCAATAATTGTAAGCACTCCAATACCGCTAAACATTAGCCATAGCAGGCTAGGCTTGCCCATTTGGGTAACAAACCTAACGTAGGTAAATGCTCCAAGCACACCTCCAATGCCGCTACCTATAACTCCGTAAAGGAATGAATACCCTAAATAAAGCGCCTTCTTGTCGGGTGGGGCAATTAAGCCAACATACGAAATAAACTTTGGGTGTGCTGTCATTTCACCTACTGAGAATATGATAATACCAGCCATAAACACCCAAGCATGTGTTGATATTGCTAAAACACCCATCCCTACTGTTCCTAAAGCAATACCAACAATCATGGTAGGCAAAGCCTTAGTATTTTTAACAATAAATGAGATGATAAGCTGCAGAAGAATAATAGTACCTGCATTAATAACTGTAACATGCTCAGCCTCGAACTTCCATGTAGGATTATCAGTAAAAATTGCTAGGAATGAATTAACCGCATTGTTAACAGGAGTCATATCCATATGCTCGGTTAAGTACCAGAGTACGGTGTCGAACATCTGAAAGTATAGTATCCAGAAGCATGAGTAAATCGCAATCATTATAACAAAGCGGTAATCTTTTAGCACAAGCAAAGCACCCTTTAACACTTCTGGGATAGACTTTTTGGTCTCGGGCCTTGGTGGCTCCTTGTAAACAAACAGGTTTAGGATAAGCAACCAGCCCGTTCCAACGGCTGCCATTATAAAAATGTAGTTCCAACCCATTTGCTTAAGCACGGGGATTAGAAAAAGAGGAAATAGGAATGCGCCCAAGTTAATTGTCCAGTAAAAAATGCCAAAACCTAGCGTTGAGTTACTCTCATCGGTGCTTCGAGCAATTGTACCCGATATAACTGGTTTAAAAAATCCTGCCCCAGTTACCATAAGTATCAAACTGGCAAATACCAGCAAGTAGCTAGTGCTAATGCTAGTAAAAAAGTATCCTAGCGACATAACCACAAAGGAGAAAACTAGCGTTTTTTTATAGCCAAACTGATCGGCTAAGGCACCACTAAGAATGGGCAACAAGTAGAGCAGTGGAGTTATAACACTTTTAATAATGCCAACACTTTCCTTTGAAAAGCCAAGGCCTCCCTGACTAACATCGAGGACCAAATATACCGAGAGAACGGACATTACTCCGTAGTACGAACCCCGCTCAAAAAACTCCATAACAATTACCGTCCAGAAGTTTCGTGGAAACGAAGCCAAGCCTTTTTTCTTTGGTTTTTCTTCCATTTTAATTGGTTTTTTATATGATTTGAAATTTTCTTCTCATTTTTAGCCAGTAAATACGTTTTTCTAAAAGACAAGTAACCTGGCAAAAAGCTTAGCGTGCAGCGTTGTCTATTTCACCTCGTCAATTCCAATTAACTTATTAATAATGGCATAAATAGTTAAACCCGAAACGGTTTTTATGCCCAGTTTCTTTGTAATGTTCTTTCGGTGCGTAATTACTGTATGTGGGCTAATGAAATTTCTATCGGCAATCTCCTTATTCGACAAGCCCAAAGCCACATCTTTCAGAATTTGTGCCTCACGCTCGCTCAACCCCTGATTGGTATATGAAGAGGATTCCTCATCGGATTTAGCATTACCAATAATCTGCCTAAACTTTTCAACTGCCTCGCTTTGCTCATCGGTATGCAGAACAAATTGGGTGAATTGAGATTTCAGCTCTTCGGGAACCTCATCTAAACTTTGGCCAACGCAAACAAGCTGCAACCTTTTTGCTTTCGCCTTAAGCTTTTTTACAAAAAGCTGATCGGTTTGCCTAACCAAAGAAGCGCTCACAACAACCACATTGGCTCCGCTCGATGTTACCAATTCCGATAAGCTGCTCAAACCGGTAACTTCGCGCACTACCATGGCATTAGGCAGCTCGTTTATTAAGTTCACGAGCCCTTTACGCACCAAAAAAACTGGTTCGGCTACTATAAAGGTTGTTTTACTCATGCTGTTTAAGTAGCTGTTTTTCCATCTCCATTACCTTGGGGGCCAAAACCTTTTCCTCAATTCGCGAATGGTCGTAAATATCTTTCTGCAAAACGAAGAACTCTCTGAGAATACGGATACAAAGACTTTGGTTACGAACCGGAGGCAGGTACTTAACAAAAAGCGTATTTATATCATTCAACTTCGACTCAATATCGTCGTGCTCATCTAAAAAGTTGCTCATTGAGTATTCGGTAATTGCCCGCACAGTTTCTTCCACATTATGGTTTTGCAAATAAGCCTGCTCAACGTTTTGAGCATAAGGAAATATTTTCTCGTCTTCCCACTGCAAGTGCTTAAAAAGTTCCACTTTATACTCGTTAAAAAAGTTGTGCACTAGCATTATCTCATCAGGCTTGGCACAATCGCTTTCGAGTAGCTCAAGCAACGATTCGATATAGGGAATATTCTGATACATATAATCCTGATGCGTGCGGCGTAGGTAGCCAACAATTTCGGTCACGCTAAAACTTTGCAAATGCTTCTGCGGAAAGTATTCTGTATCGTTAAACGCATTTAAAATCTCAAGGAAGAAATCGGGGTTAACGCCATTTGCAGCACAAACCTTTTCGACCGATAAATCGCCAAAGCCTAGCTTAATCTCAAAGCGATTAATTACGCTAAGCGTATTAAAGTTGGCTTGAACAACATCGGCAAGCTTCATTTTTGAGGTGAACATACCTTTACGGTTTTGTTGTGTTTGCAAATATAGCTTTTTGAGGAATGCTACCTAACTATTTGGGCAATTTGAGGGTTGCGAAAAACGCTAGCTTTTTAGTATATTTAACGCCTTAAAAAGCGCCAAACATGTTCGAACTAATTGCATTTGCCACTATTGGCTTAGCAGCAGGAGCCATAATCTCATTTATCGTTTTCGGGATAGCTAAAAAGCAGCTTAAAGGCTCGGGT
>CAZGQZ010000013.1:0-19424 GCA_964527985.1 uncultured Rikenellaceae bacterium
CTAAAAAGTAGGACAAGGGATAGCCCTGTAACGCTTACGCGTTTTCACCTTAAATGTATAAATCAGGGCAATTTCATGCGATCCGCCCGAGCCAAAGCCTAAACGCGATACCGTAAAATCGTAGCTATAAGCCACACTCCAATCCTCCATTTTATAGCCAAACAGGAATGCAACGGCATCGCTGCCAGGGTACTGCTTAGCCAACGGAATTCCTCTATACCATGTTCCAAACAGGAAAGGCTGCCGGTACCAGTACAAACCCAGATCGAGCTGCTTTGAAAAATCCTGAAACTTAAGATTAAAGGCTGTGGTTATGCTCTCCTCAATGGGCCTCAGAATTATACCTCTTAGCACTATGCGAGCTCCACCATAAATTGAAAACTTATGCGGAGTACGCGCATCATCGCCATAAAAAGTTCGTTCGGGGCGCAGCATATGATCCCATGTGAACCCTAGCCATAAATTATCGGAGTAAGCCAATACTGAGGTGCTCACATCAATATCGCGCACGGCTGGATTACCTGGTGCCTGAACCGATGGCGGTAAGGGCATTCCTGGCTCCTGTTCAATAAGAAGCTGATCGCCAAATATAAGCCGTGTATAATCGATGGATTGCTGAACGTAGTAAAAGCCAATGCCTGGGCGGATGTGAAAATCGGGATGTGGTGTAATGTCGTAGCTATACACCAAACCCGCAAGGGTTGTTCCTAATCGTCCGTCGCCTGCAACGTCGCCAAGCAAGAGCAAACCAAGGCCACTTTTAAAATGCACAAAGTTATGATCGTACGAAAGGCTAAACGTTTGGAATGTACCTGGCACCATGCTCCACTGATTGCGATAGTTTGCTACCACTCGCTGCCCTGGCGTTCCACCAGCATACGATGGTGCCAAATAAAGTGGACTAGCGTAGAACTGCGTAAACTGCGGATCTTGCGCTTTGCTTGAAATCCAAAAAAGAGAAAAAATTAATATGATGAATAATCGTCTCATTGTCTTTGCTCCACAAATATATAACTAAAAATACTTCATTTTTGGTATAAACAACTATATGGTTAACGCAATAGCGTTACATTGCCTCTTACATCGAAGGTTCGGCCATTTGTAAACTTGCCAACTGCTCGGTAAACATAAACATCCTGATTACTCAGCTTGCCTTTATAGTATCCGTCCCAACCTATCTTCACATCGTCACTTTCAAAAATTTGCTCGCCCCAACGGTTAAATATCATCAGCCTATACTCTCCAACAGCTTCGGTAATAGGGTGGAATACTTCGTTGCTAAAGTCAACATCGTCATAATAACCACCATTCGACCCCAACTTACTAGGCACAAAGGCATTGGGGAAACGAATTAAGCCAGAACCTTTTACCCATACAGCTGGAAATTTGAATGTGGTATCGACACAACCATGCTCCGAAATTGCAGTAAGATGAATACGATACTCGCCCATTTCCGAATAGGTATGAATAACATCTTCGGTATAGGCTATTGTTCCATCACCTAAATCCCAAATATAATTTAGGGCACCTACTGAACGATTATAAATATTCACCCTAGCATCGGGTAGTATAACCTCCTGTGGTGTAACCACAAAATCGGCAATTGGGTTTTCGTATACCTGAAATACTGCAAAGTAGTAACGGTCGCCACCATCGCCTGTAACCTTTAGGCTAACATTATAGTAGCCCGATTCTTCGTAGGTGTGCACCGGTTCAAATTCATCGGAAAAAGTTCCGTCGCCAAAGTCCCACAGATAGGTATGACCGTACTCCGAGTTATTCTCAAAGTAAACTACAAGTGGTGAGCACGCCTCATACTGATTAGCATCGAAATCGGCAATTGGTTGCGGTGCTTTTAGCGTTAGGTAACGCGATGTGGAATCGGAGCAGTTATTGTTCGCAACTTTAAGGGTAACAAGGTATCGGAAATCATCTTCAATTGGACCCCATGTTTCGTAGGTGTGCGGATCCGGATCTTTAACATCATCGGTGTACCCATCGCCAAAGGTCCAGTCGTAATCCCAATCGTCGCCTGCAGGGTTAGTTAGATTCTGAAACGCAAAGGTGGCACTTGGGAAAATTTGTAGTGGCGGTTGAATAACAAAATTGGCCACTGGTGCTGCATAAACGGTTACAAAATCGGACGTTGTGCTTTCGCAACCATAATCGGAGCTAGCCGTAAGCGTAACTTCATACACTACATCTTCGGTTGTGGTATTCTCGAAGAGGTTAATAGGCTCAAATAGGTTAGACTCGGGCGTACCATCACCGAAATTCCAAGTAAAATCGTGAGCATTCTCGTTTGAGTTGTTCACCATTTGAACTAAGAATGGGTTACAATCGGCATTGCCAGGATCGAACTCAAAATCGGCTGTTACCTCAGGGTAAATATGAACAGTTTGCGACGACTCGTGCGTACAACCATCCTCGGTTACCACATCAAGTTCAATAGTATACGAAACAATATCTTCACTTGTATTGCTTGCGTAGGGGTGAAACAAGTTACTTGGATCAGTTGTATTTACATTTGGACTTCCATCTCCAAAATCGAAGGTAAATTCAAGAGTAGAGCCAAAGCCTTTCCCTTCGGATGAGTTCTTAATTTCAACCTCGTAGGGTGAGCAAGCATAATAGCCGCTCAAAATCTCCATCATCGATTTTGGCTTGGGGTAAACCGTAATAACATCATCAATTGAATCTTTGCAACCATGAACCGACGTGGCCAAAAGTTTAACCGTATACGTTGTATCCTTGGTTGAAGAATTATTAAAATATGCCTGAGTAGGTTCTGCTATGGTTGTAGACTCACCATTCCCAAGAGTCCACTTGTAGGTTGCATTACCAATATCGTACGCTTCGGTTGTGTTCTCAAAATTGACTGTTAAGGGATGACATCCATCGAAGTTCCCATCAAAATTGGGTATAACCCTAGGATAAACAGTTACAGTTGTATCCGATGTTTCAGGACATCCTTGGGGGTACGTTGAATTTAATTGGGTTACCAATGTAATTGTTGGCTCAAAAAGAGCCAAAGGGTAAAGGGTATTCTCAATGGTAATTTCGCCAGGTTGGGTGTCGGTTGAGGTTTGCCCATCGCCAAAATCCCATGTGTAATCGTATGCTGGACTAACCTTTGAATTTGTAAACTGAATTGGTAAAGGGGTACAGCCATCATCCTCATCGATTGTAAAAGCCGACTGCACCAAAGGATAAACCGTAATTGGCATTTCTAAAACATCCTTACATCCATTAACATTGGTTGATGTTAGCCTTACATTATACACCTCCGAAGATGCTGTATTGGCATGCCCAAAAATCTGAGGAGTTGGACTCTCCTCGTTACTGGTGGGCCCTCCATCGCCAAATGTCCACTCGTAAGTTCCCAGCCCTGTTGATGTATTGTTAAACTCAACCGTAAGCGGGTTGCATCCTTCGGAAACATCAACATTATAATTTGCTACTACACGTGGATATACCTCACCAAAGGGCACTATTCTAGTATCTTCGCACGTTAAACCTGAGGTGGCATGAAAGGTATATGCATGTACACTAATTGAGTAGTTCCCAATATCGTTAGCAGTTGGATTATCGAGCGTAAACTCAAACTCAGGATTTGCCTTTAACGTGGTTGTATCGTCTTCCCAAAAACCAGCTTGGCCAAAATCCCACTCAAAGGTTGAACCGTTCAGGGAGCTATTCACAAATGCCACTCGAAACGGAGTGCATAGCGAATCGTAGGAAAATGAGAAATCGGCCTCCACCTTTGGGTGAACCGTTACATCAACAGAGGTACTATCCTTACAGCCATTAACATTTTTGGCCTTTAGCCAAACCTCAAAAACCCTATCGGTTGCGCTTCTATTAATAAATGTATGTGTGAACGGATCCTCCGAAACGGTGTAAAACGTTTGCTCATCATCGAAATTCCAAAAATATTCCAATGATCCTCCTGTTGAGTTATTAGTGAGTAATACCTCCAAATCGGAACATCCAACTGTTTCATCAACCGAGAAATTTGGCACAATATGAGGTTGGATTTCAATATCCTTTGCAGTGACATCGGTACAACCTGCTGCATTCTCTACGGTAAGCGTAATTACTCCTGTTGTTAAATTATCGGGATGTGTTGGATTTATTGTCCGTGTAAACGGATCACCATTTAGTATGGTTTCGGGAGGTATAAGCCCGTCAAAATTCCAATTATACTCTGTTGCTCCGGGGCTCGATGGGGTAAAAACAAATTCGGGCACACAAATGTTGGGCTGGGTCATGCTAAACCCAGCGGTTAGGCGGGGTTGTATCGTAATATCATCCTGAAAAATGTGCTCGCAACCATGCACCGAAGTAGCAGTTAGCGTAACAGTATACGTTGCGGTATTGCTTTCATGGTCATTATAAAACACGTGTACCGGGTTTGCTTGGGTTGAAGTTGTTCCATCACCAAAATCCCAATAGTATGTTCCGCTGAAGACACTGCCACCTGTATATTCTGTGGCATTAGTAAAAGTTACTTCAAAGGGGTTGCATCCCTGCGGACTATCGCCTGTCCAGGTAAAACCAGCAGTAACCTCAGGGTTAACGGTAACGGGCACAGTAAAATCCTTGTGGCAAGCAGGATTAGTATTATTGGTTATTAGCGTAATATCGAGCGTAAAAGGTGCACCAGTTTGATTGATAAACTCCTTGTTAAAGGTTCCGTTTGCTAAAGCATCGCCAGGCCATGTGTTGGGTATGTAACCATCAAAATCGAATGTGTAGGTGCTAATGCTCGGCATTCGCTCGTAGTTAAAGGTAACCTCTTCGCCCGAGCATATTTCAATATCGCTAACCGAGAAGTTAGCCTTTATTTTGGGGTGAACCGTAACTGTAGTTGAAAAATCGTCGGAACACTCATACCCACTGGTTGCAATAAGTGTAACATTTCTATCAATAAAAGCATCTCCTACATTCCTAAAGATATGTGTCGGGTTCTGTTTGTCAGACGAAACATCATCGTCAAAATCCCAATCGTAGCTAATATTTGGTATTGCTGGGTTGGTTAGGGTTGAAGTAAAAACCACTTCGGAGGAATCGCAAATGTCCAGGTCTTCAGGACTAAACGAAACCTCAACCTGAGGGTAAACCGTAATAGTTAGATCAAAACTTTTTGCACAGCCATCGGTATTTGTTAAGGTTAACCTCAATACATAATTAATTGGACTTGCCGTTGTGTTTGGCAACTGTATGCTAAAATCATCTCCATTAACTGGAAATACCAGCCCTCCTGGGTCGGGAGTAACTGACCATGAGTATGTGCTTATATCGCCATACGAATTGTTTTCAACATCAATATCTAAAGGAGCACACCCCTTACTATAGCTAACCTCAAACTCGGGTATAAAGTTAGAAGTAACATAAACCTGTGCGACAGCCGTATCGCGGCATCCAAAGTCTGATTGAGCAACTAGCTGAACATCATAATCTACTCCACCTGTGGTGAGATTTTCATATTCATGCTCAAAAACCTCATTGTGTGCTGTTGATTCCCTGTTCGTTCCATCGCCTAGGGTCCAATAGTATTTATCGGGCGTATTATTCGATGATAGGTTTGTGAACCTTACATTTCTAGGGTTGGCGCATGCACCATCAATATATGCTCTAGTAAACTGTGCTCGAATTGATGGGTAAACTGTTATTTTTCGCTCAAATTCGCTTATATCACCACCAGCATTTTCAACAAAAAGGCGAATGGTAAATTCGATGGGATGATCGGTGTTGTTAATAAAATCGTAAGTAAATGTAGGGGCAGCAGCATAAACCTGATCGAAGATTGGTGTAATAGGATCTTCTCCATAAATAAGGTATTGCCACTGATCAATTACTCCTGTTGATTGGTCGGTAATTTCAACAGGGAAATTGGTAGTATGATGTGCACACCCATAAGCAGTGTCAACCTCAAAGTAGGCATTTAGCGAACTTAGCGCTTGATGAGCGCTTTCGGTAAATGGGGCAGAACTTACGCTTGCAAAACTATTGAAAGTTGCCAACACAAATACCATAAGAAGAGCTAATCTAAAAACTCTTTTTACGCGAAAAACTCTATATATCAAGGTGTGGATCATTATAAACAGTACTAAATCAAATCGTAAAAAACATAAGTTCATAATAAATTTGGGGAAACAAATTAACTGCTATCTCAACAACGTAACGTTCCCCCTCATATTAAACGAGCGCCCATTGGAAAATTTACCAACGGCTCGCCAAACGTATACATCCTGTGCGCTAAGCTGACCATTGTAGTAGCCATCCCAACCAATATTAACATCATCGCTCTCGAAAATTTGCTGCCCCCAACGGTTAAAAATCATTAGCTTATACTCAATAACCCCCTCGTGTATTGGGTGAAATATTTCGTTTCTGTAGGCATCTTGCAAGAAGTAATTACCGCCACTAGGCCCTGTTTTACTCGGAACAAATGCGTTGGGGAACCTAAGCGTTCCAGCGCCTTTAACCACAACAGCAGCCTCACGGGTTAGGGTATCGGAACAGAAAAATTCGGTAAATGCAATTAGCTGTACCTCAAAGGTACCCAATTCGGTATAGTAATGAGATGGATTAACAAGAGTTGATATTGCCCCATCGCCAAAATCCCAAAGGTACGAGGTTGCGCCCACCGATAGGTTATAGAAGCTAGCCGTATCGTCGGGTAGAACAACGGTTTGAGGTAAAACCGAGAAGTTTGCCTCTGGCAAAGGGTAAACCTGTAGCTGATTGTAGGTAATTGACTGACCTCCGTCGCCCTCAACAGTTAGACTTACGTTGTAGTATCCCTCCTCGTAAAAGGTATGAATAGGTTCCTCTTCTGTTGAAGTAGTGCCATCGTCGAAATCCCATAAATACGAATCGCCATAGGACGATGCATTTATAAACTTAACCCTTAACGGAGGGCACGATGAGCTATTATCGACCTCGAAAAGCGCTTCGGGCTTGGCAGGGAATAGGGTTAACGGATGGGTTATCTGGTCGGAGCACCTACCGTTATCAACGCTAAGCGTTACAAAGTACCTAAAGTTATCCTCCTTGGGCCCCCAGGTTTCGTATTCGTAAGCACCCGGCTGCATCTCGGTAGATTGGGGCTGTGGCTTGTTGTCGCCAAAATCCCATACAAAATCCCACTCGGGCGAAATAGGCCTAGTTTGATTATCGAACACAAATTCGGCATTAGGGTAAGTTTGCTTAGGCGGGTTAATTGAGAAATTGGCAACCGGTTGCGGGAACACGGTTAAAGGTAAAACAAGCGTATCGATACAACCAAGGTTTGACGAAGCAATTAGCGTTACGCTAAATACCGAATCGTTTACAGTATTATTTAAGAAGGTATGTGTTGGGCTAACAACGTATGATGACGAGCTATTGTTCTCGTCGAAATACCATGTAAAGTTTTGCCCATTTAACGAGTTATTAACCATTGTTGCCGTGGCAGGGTTGCAAAGCTCTGCTCCGGGGTCGAAGCTAAAATCGGCAATAACCTGTGGGTAAACGTAAACCTCCTGAGTAAACTGGTTGGTACAACCAAATTCGGTTGTGGCAGTAAATACTGTAGTATAAAGTTGTGTTTGATTTGTTAGGTTGCTAAAAACATGTATCATATCATCGGTACTAACCGTGGTTGAGTCAGCGCCATCGCCAAAAATATATTCATACTCAAGATCGATACCCTCGGATTCGTTTTCAAACTCAACCTCAAATGGCGAGCAGCTGGTGTTATTCCCATTGCCTCCCAACTCAATTATTGCACGAGGATTAGGGTGTACAACTACAGTTGAATCTATGATTTTTGTACAACCATGAGTTGATGTTGCAGTAAGACTAACAATGTATGTAGAATCTTTTACATGCGAAGTGTTAGTAAATACTTTGCTCAAATCAATTGCGCTTGAGGTTCCCGTACCAAAGTCCCACTGGTAAGTTGCAGCGCTAGTACCACCAAATGCATTAGTTGTATTGTTAAAGTTTACTGTAAGCGGATGACACCCCTCAAGATTACCCGTAAAATTTGGATGAATATCGGGGAAAACCGTAACCTGACGAGAGAATGACTGAAGGCACTCCTCTGGGTAATCAACAGGGTTTAAACGAGTTTCTAAAGTAATTGTAGGTTGAAATAACGCTAAGGGATTGAGTTCATTCTCAATGGTAACACCACCAGGTTGCTCGCTGGTTGAGGTTTGTCCATCGCCAAAATCCCACTGGTAGGTGTATGCCGAGCTCACAGTGTTATTCTCAACCTCTACGGTTAAGGGAGTACAACCCTCAAGCTCATTTATGGTAAAATTGGCCTCAACCAGCGGGTAAACTGTAATAACAGTATCTGTAATATCCTTACAGCCATTGGGGTTTGTTGAGGTTAGCTGAACAGTAAACTGCTTTGCATTTTCCCTATCTGAATGGCTAAAATCTTTAGTGGGCGATGTTGCTGTTGATGATGTTTCGTCGCCAAATTCCCATTTGTAGGTTCCCAAACCGGTTGAACCGTTGGTAAACTCAACCGTTAGCGGATTGCACCCTTCGGTTATATCAACATCAAAATTGGCTACTACGCGCGGGTAAACAGTTATTGAACGGGATGTGTCGTGACTACACCCCGTAGTTATATCGGTTGCAATTAGGCTTACCGTATAATTCAAAATATCGTTTGGAGTAGAGTTATCAAAAAGAATCTCAATGGGGTCAGTGTTAGTAGTAACGCTATCGAGTCCCATATGGCCAAAATCCCACTCAAAGCGATTCCCGTTAAGCGAGCCATTCTCGAAAACTACGTTAAATGGTGTACAGTTCGATTGTGCTGTATATGAAAAATCGGCCTCAACCTTAGGGTGAACAGTAATGGGGATTATGCTATCGGAGTTACACCCGCTTTGGTTTGTTGCAATTAGCTTAACGTAAAATGTTTTATCAACCGCGGTTTGGTTAGAAAAAGTATGCGTTACTGTATTATCGGATGAAGTAGAACTTTGACCATTTCCAAAATCCCATTCGTACTCAAGACCTCCACCAGTTGAAGTATTGGTAAAGGTTACCTCCAAATCGGAACAGCCAATTGTTTCATTGGCAGTAAAACCAGATACAACCAATGGGTACAGCGTTATGGGTTGCTGGTAAACATCGGTACACCCAGCAGCGTTAACTACGGTGAGGGTAATAATGTGATTCTCGGTAGTATTAGGATTGCTAGAGGAGAATGTGTGTGTAAAGGGATCGTTATTAAATCGTTCCTCATCGTCAACAATATCATCAAAATCCCACAAAAAACGAGTAGCGCCTATACTCGAAGGAGTGAATGTTACATCCATTGGAGAGCAAATGCTACCAGGGTTCATTGTGAACTCGGCTTCCAATTTTGGCTGCACCTCAATAGTACGCGTAACCGTATGAGAGCAACCGTGCTCCGATGTTGCAGTAAGGACAACTTCAAAGCTTGCAACATTATTTGGGTCATCGTTGGTAAATGTATGAACAGGTTCACTTAAAGTTGAAGTTGTTCCATCGCCAAAATCCCATTGGTAGGTTCCATTAAATGGAACGGCATGCTGAGACCCATAACCTGTATAAATAGTTGAGTTGTTAAACGAAACCTCCAACGGGTTACAGCGTAAAGTGTTGCTCCCAAAATCAGTGGCAAACTGTGCTGTTACCTTTGGGTTAACTATTATTTTCTTTTCAATGGTTTTTGTACAGCTCTTATTGTCGTTTCCAACAGTTAACCTTACGGTTACCTCTATTGGCATACCAGATTCGTTTACAAACTGTTTTGTAAAACTTCCATTTGCCAAAATATCACCAGGCCAATAGCCATCGCTATAGTTATCGAACTCAAATGTGTAACTATTTATGCTTGGCATACGATGATAGGTAAAGGTAATCTCCTCGCCCGAGCATATTTCGGGTTTATCAAGGGAGAAATTAGCTACAATGCGCGGAGCAACCTCAACCATTGCTGTTTCGGTATCGGTACAACCATGCTCAGTAACTGCAGTGAGCATAATGGGATAGGTAATTTCCGTACTACCAAAGTTTCGGTAAAGGTTGGTTGAACTTGCGTTCTGAGATACTCCGCCATCGCCAAAGGTCCAACTGTAGCCCACATTTGGCAAACTAGGGTGGAAAATAGTGGAGCCAAAAACTACCTCTGTTGAATCGCAAACTTCAATGGGAGGAAAGGGATTGAGCGTAACATCAATTTCTGGGTTTACCCTAATTCTTTTCTCAATGCTATTGGTACAACCGAAGCTATTGGATACTTTAAGGTTAATTGTATGCTCAATGGGGGCATCGGTTTCGTTAATAAAACTACGTGTAAACGGATCGGAACTTGGTGGAACTGGATCGACTGGATGGCCCAATGGGTCAGAAACAATGCTCCAACTATACGAATTTATACCTCCAAGCGAGTGATCCTTAACATTAACCTCAAGTGGTGAACAGCCAATGGTGTCGCTAATAAAAAAATCGGCTTCGTTGTATGGGTAAACCCGAACAAACACCGAGTCGGCTTTTTTGCATACTCCCCACTGATCGGTAATTGTAACCTTGGGCCTAAACTCCTGAAGCACCCAGCCAGTTGGCGTTGGATTAAAATAGGTGTAACTCGGATTTTGCTCGCCAACATTATCCTCATTTCCAAGATCCCAGTTGTATGTGGCGCCATCGGAATAGCCACTGGGAGTTGCTTCAAAGTCGATTTCGAGCGGTTGGCAACCTTGATAAATGTTGGCCTTTGCATCAACACCAATTCTAGGGTAAACTCTAATAACCCTAACCACCTGTTTGGTACACATTCGTCCAAAATCGTGAACCTTGAGGATAACCTCGTAATCAATAGGCGCATCGGTATTATTGTCGAACCAAGCGGTAAATTTACTATCGGTATCTTGTTCAATATCTTTTTCAAGGCCAAGAACACCGCCTGGGTTTGGGGGATCGTTCGGATCAATGGGCACAGTTGGGTCAGCCGGATCGGTTCCCTCCCACCAAAACGCATCGGAGTAATCGCCATCACCATTCAAATCCCACTCATAGTCGTGGTAGCCTGTAGATTGGTTTGTAAATTCAACCTTAAGCGGCGCACAACCCACTAAAACATCGGCATCGAAATTAGCAATAACCTCATCGGAAACCGTAACGTTAATGGGCAACGACGCTGTTAAATCGCATGCGCCGCTAATGGTAACGGTGTACTCAATGCTACTGGTTACATTTATTGCTGTAGGCGATGATATGGTAGGATCGTCGAGATAAGTATTTGGAGTCCACAAGTACTGCGAGCCACCGGTTGCAGTAAGAGGAACATCATCGCCATAGCAGCCAACATACGAGTCGTCCTGAGTATATCCCTCAAAAACGGATGGCGATATTTCGTTAAAATCGGAGAAATAACCATAGAAGGCATCGGCATTTTGTGCGCTAACGCCAGTACCCGCTCCGTTTATTATCCCTAGGTGGAACACATTCTTGCTATTAACAAGCCTGTAGGCCGTGTTCTCAACAATAGCATCGGCCTTAATGCGGGCAAAGCTATAGTTTGTAAATGGCGCAACCGCTCCGGGTAAGGGCATAAATGTGGTTGCAGCATTAGCAGGCAACAGTTCGGGCAGCTCAGCAGCAGTTACATCAACCCCTTCTTTAAGCAGGGTAAATCCATCTTCGGCACCACTGTAAACAAGTATATTAAGGTAGAAATCGAAATCGCCTGAGGAAGTTGTTCCGGGATTTAGCGGACAACTTTGTGAGTTTGCCTTCATTGTACGGTTAAATGCGCTTGTAAAGTTACCCGTACAAACGCTTATGGTGGGGATAATTGCCCCGGCAAATTGCGTACCCACACCCGACCTGTGAAATACATAAACAGGCTTACTGCTTTGCACCGTTGCTACCTGAGCAGCGAAGGGCATTAAAACATCTTGCTGTGTACCAGCATTTACTGTATATGTTGCAGTACCTATCACAGCCGCTCCATCGCTAAAAACAACATCAACGGTAGTTGAGGGTTCAGTACCCACAATATAGAATTGTTCAAACGTTGCTAGCGTTCCATTGTTTTGAGCATACCCCCTAACTACTGCATAGCTAGTACCAATATGGGTAGTGGGCACAAGCTGGTCGGCAACAAAATCAACCGAACCAGGGCTAGTGACCATATCCTCTTTTGTAATAACTGCCACAGTTTTGGTTACACCCGGTTCGTTTTGCACTACTTCAACCATAGCCCCTGCCAGCTCATCGGTACGCGAGGTTTTGTACTCGCCGGTTCTATTGGCATACGGAGTAATAATTGAGGTTTGTCCTGCATCGAGCCAAATATTATGAACTCCAGCATTCAGAAAGGTTGCACCACCAGCATCATCAAAAATAAATATACGCCGTGGGACAATAATTCGCACCTGAGTTTCATTATGCGTAGCCACAATATCGAACGATCCGTAAGGACGCCTTGTAAAATCGTAACCACTGGTAATATCATCATTAGTCTGAAAAGGGACAAAGAACTTTTCGCCAAGGGCATTATTACCCTTTAGGGTTAATAGCTCCTTATTGTTAATGGCACCAATTTCATAGTAAATAGTAATATCGCTTGTCGACTCAATTTTTATCCCCTTATTCCCCCTATTTATGAAAGGTTCACTTGCTGTTGTATTTGATGATGTCCATGCCAGTATGTTTTCCATCGATTCGTCGTTACTTACTACCAAATCGCTGATGTAGTTGTACAGGTTGAGCGTTTCGGTAAAATTGGCAGGAATATTTAGGGTTATTGGCGTAAAATTGGCTTCGTTTGCCGGCATTGAAATGGTGACTATAGCGGGCTCATCGAGGGTTGTTATTCTGAATCGTGTTGGCGTTCCATCGTTACAAGGATTTGCAACTGTTCCGCTTTGGTGATACCTATTTATCTCGGGTATTGAGAACCAAAACTCAGTATCGGTTTGAGCAAACAAGTTTAGAAATGGGACAAAAACCAAAAAGGAAACAATGAGTAATCTCCTGCTGAGTATGTGTTTAAATATCCTCTGAAAACGAATGGTCATTACAATCAATTTGGGAAACAAATATATAAATTTACCTAAACTTTACGTAGATTGGCCATAAAAGATATACCCTTTGTCAAAAAAAAGCGATAATTTTGAGGTTACTATGATATATATTGCATTTATTAAAAATACGATTGTGTTTTTGGAACAATTAAACTACTAAAATCGTAAATTGTATGAATGCAATACCTTTAAACTAGAATAATACCCTATACATATGAAACGAATAATAGCTATAGCAATATCTACCTTTACCTATTTTGCCCTATATGGGCAGGTGCAACTACCCTTAACCCAAGATTTTGAAACAAGCGTACCGCCTTCGGGCTGGACACAGGTATTTGAGTCGGGTACAAGAAATTGGACACAAAACGAAGGTGGATTTACGCCTGTTGGCACCACATACGGCTACCCTCCATTTTCGCATGGTGGCACCTACAATGCTTTTTTTCAAACCAATACCGAAGGGCATAAAACCAAGCTAATTACCCCAAATATCGACATGCAAAGCGTTACCAAGCCAGTGCTTCAATTCTATGAGGCCAGAGTTAAACGCTTGCAGGCCGATGAGCTAAGGGTATATTTTCGGGAGCACCCCGATGCCGATTGGGTTGAACTTGAGATATATATAGACGAATCGCCCGATTGGACATATCGAGAAATTGTTTTGCCCTTTAAA
Source organism: uncultured Rikenellaceae bacterium (assembly GCA_964527985.1). GTDB lineage: Bacteria > Bacteroidota > Bacteroidia > Bacteroidales > Tenuifilaceae > Perlabentimonas. Next base: position 13,747 of record CAZGQZ010000013.1, read on the forward strand.
AATGATACTCCAGAGGACGACACCCTTAGAACAAATACCTTTCAAATTGCCTTCGAGGCAACATCCCGGTCGGGTTACGGCGTTTGTATTGATGATGTTAACCTTTACGAATCGGCATTAATCCCGCTGTACGTTGATAAGGTTGACGCTCGTACCACAAGCATTACAGTTGCTTCGGGCACAACTATTAACCCAATAGGGTACACTAACGTTAATGTTAAAGGAAACGACGGAACATTAACATTGAATTCTATCGCTATAAATTACACTGGAACCAACATAGATGACATCGAAAACGTTCGCCTTTACTACACCATCGATTCAACATTTAGAAAAACCAACCCTGTTACAGGTGACCTTTCCATTGATGGCAACACCATATCGTTTACAAATTTGAGTCGCGACCTTATAACAGGCGATAACTTTATTTGGTATGCCGTTGATGTTGATGTAAACGCTGAGCATGAAAATGAGATTAAATTCTCCGTATTACCAAACTCAATGAGTATTGGAACCTACACATACCCTGGCTTACAAATTACCCCTAACGGAAAAAGTATTATACAGCGTTCCATTGTAATGTACGATTTTGAAAGTGGAAATGGATGGCAGCTCGACCCTGAACAGTACTGGGAGATAGGCTATAACACAGGCGTTGGGCGCAACGACCCAACCGGGCCATACGATGGGAATAACGCGCTGGTTACAAACCTTGATGGTAATTATCCGCTTAACGTAACCGAGCCAATACATGCTGTTTCGGAAAGCGTAGATGCAACGTACTACCAAAACATCTACATCTTTTTCCGCCGATGGCTAAACACCAACTACCAGCACAACATGTTTTTAAGCTTTAGCACCGACGAAAACCAAACATGGACTACCCTTTGGCAAAACTACAATGCTGCAATACTCGACAATAACTGGAAGCACACAAGTTACAATACATTCGCCAGCAGGAAAGAGAGCTTAAGCGCACGATTCTCAATAGGCACCAACACCTCAACTTTGGCTTATGGTGGTTGGAATATTGATAACTTTGCAATAACAGGTGAATTTATCCACAGCGATGTAGGGGTTAAAAGCCTTGTTACTCCAATCCAAGCCTGCGGCTTAACCAACCAGGAAGAGGTTAAAGTATTAGTTCGCAACTATGGGGGCGCAGCTGTAAATACCCCATTTGACGTAGGATACTCCCTTAACGATGGCGTTAGCTACGTTAGAGAAGAATTTAATATGCCCATATACAGCGAAGCCGATGAAGTGGGCAATTATGAAATTGAGTTTACCTTTGCCACCAAAGCCGATTTTTCAACGCCAGGCTTAAAGAAGCTTAAGTTTAAAACTTTTCTTGATAGCGATCAGGATAACAGCAACAACGAGTACAGCAAATCGCTATACGTTTTCCCAACCGTTGTTTACCCATACCAAACCTCATTTGAAACCAGCAACTCGCATTGGCACCCAAGCGGAGTAAACAGCAGCTGGCAGTGGGGTACGCCCAATGGCACATTTATTAACCATGCCTCAAATGGTAGTAGAGTTTGGGCAACCGGGCTAAGCCAAAATTACAATAACGAGGAGTTTTCGTACCTCGAAAGTCCGTGTTTCGATCTATCAACCGCAGAATACCCTGTGTTTGCATTCGACTACATTATGCAAATTGACGAGGGCGAAGATGGTATGATGATAGAATACTCCATTGACGGCGGTTTAACATGGAGCACACTGCCCGAGAATGAAAACTATGCCAGCAATTGGTACGATACGGAAACAGTTACTAGCTTAGGTGCAAGCGGGTGGAGCCTTAACACAACAGATTATATAACAGCCAAAACCTTGCTTCCAAGCAATACCATTGGAGTTAACGGAGTTAAGTTTAGATTTGTATTCGCCTCCGATGTTCTTGATGCCTACGAAGGTGTAGCCATTGATTTAATTAAAGTTTACGAATTGCCATACGATCTTGGCATATCGTTGCTAGTTAGCCCAACCGACGATTGCGAAATTGGCAACAATGTAAACCTTGAGCTACAAATTGAAAACCTTGGATACCGACCACTACCAAGTAGTTCCGAAATACCAATTGGCGTTAAGCTAAACAACGAAACGTTAAAATCCGAAACGGTTACCTATACTGGCGGTTCGCCGTTGGCTCAGAATGCCACTTTTAACCATACCACTACAAATACCTTTAATATATATAACGCAGGGGTGTACAATGTTACCGCTTACACAAACCTTGCGATTGAAGACAACAGGCTTAACGACACCCTTAAAACCACGGTTGAGGTTTACGGAATGCCTGGCTACACGCTTGGCCCCGATATTGGCACCATGCAGCCCGACACCGTTGTTCTCGACGCAGGTGCAGGATACACCTCCTATACTTGGTACAAACAGAATGTATCGGAAGGCTGGGATGTTGTTGGTACAAACCAAACATACGCCTTACCACTTGATGGTTGGGGCATATACCGTGTAGATATTGAAAACAGCCAAAGCTGTACGGCCACAGCCACCATACAGGTTGCCGAATCGGATAAGGATGTTGGAGTATCTGAAATACTCAATCTAACAAGCGAGTGTGAACAACCTACACCCATTAGCCCGCAGGTGAAAATTAAGTCATTCAACACTGCCACTTTCGACGGCACCGAGGTTATTCCAATTGTTGTTGAAGTAAACGATGAGGTTTTACTTACCGAAGAGCTTACCCCCGAAGATGAGTGGGGAGGTACTGCAGGCATTGAGCGAACCTTTACCTTTGCTGGCACAATTGACCTGAGTGAGGCTGAGACCTATAGCATTTCAATTTACACTAACCTCAGCAAAGATTTAAACAAAACCAACGACACAACAAGTATTACCATTAACACATGGGGCGAACCCGATGTTGAAACCTTTGTTGAAACCCAAACCTCACCTTCGGTTTTTGAAGAGATAACCGACCAGATTATTACCACAAGAGCCGATACCTTGGTATTTAAGGCTACTTCGGACTTTTCAACCTACACTTGGGAACAGCAAATAAAGGGCGAAGCAACATGGACCCTTTGCAGCAACGATGAAACCTTTGCGCTAAGCAGCATAACCAACAATTTGCCATCGGCATACTACCGAGTTACCGCTGTGGCAAACTATGGCTGTGGAACCGATGTTGATACAATTACGGTTAACACTGCCGATTTGGCCATAACGTCAATACTTAGCCCAACCGATCCGATGTGCGAAACCACAGATCCAACTCCACTCAGAATTACCATTAAAAACGTTGGACATGAAACGTTTCTCAATGGCTCACAAATTCAGGTTAATGCTAACACCCCATTTGGTAACCAAAACGAAACAATTACGCTTAACCAGGATCTGTTGAACAATCAGGAATTAGTATACACATTCCCTCAAACAGTTCAGTTCCCCGTTGGCGAACATTACGTATTCTTCTCCATCGAATCGGACAACGACCCAAATCCCGACAACGACTCGGAGAGCATAACATCAAACGTATACCCATCGCCTTCGGTAAGCATTGAGCCCGATTCGCTGTTCCGAATATTTGGGCCATACGAATCATACACGATTACGCCAACCTATTCTGAAGACGTTACCAGCTACCTATGGAACGACGGTACTGAAGATCCGGAATACTTCTTCTGGGGCATTCCACCATACACTGACTATATAGTTATTGCTAAAAACGAATACAATTGCGCAGCAACCGACACCATAGTAATAATTAGTAGCGATTTAGATTTAACAAACATTTCATCGCCATCAAACGAGTGTGAGTTAGGTGATAATACTCCAATAATTTTCAACCTTTACAATAACGGAAACCAGATATACCAAATGGGTACCGAGCTATACGTTTCTGTGTACCTTGATGGCAACCTTGAAAGCGTTGAAACCGTTACCTTGCCAATAAACATCGATCCTCAAACATCGCACACGGTAACACTCAACCACCAACTAAATTTGGCTGGAGTTGACTATGCCACTGTTCAAGTTGATGTTGCCTCAAACATTATTGAGGTTTACGATGAGAACAACTCCAGAAACAAAACCGTTTACTCGCTCGGATACCCTGACATTACCCTTGGCGAGGATAGAGTTGTTTTTGACTGGGAAGAGGTACTTGATCCTGGCTATTTCGATACTTACCTTTGGCAGGATGGATCGACCAGTAGTACTTTTACTGCAACCGAAAGCGGAAGCTACCACGTAACAGTAACCGACTTTACAGGATGCGAAGGCTATGCCGAGGTTAACCTAACATTCTACATTGTTGATATTGAAATTACCGATATTGCATCGCCCATTTCGGGTTGCGAACTTGGTAGCGATGTGCCTGTTACCATCACCTTCAAAAATAGTGGCAACTATGCCTTTGACGCGGGAACAACCCTAAACCTTGGCTTCTCGCTTGGTGAAACGAACTACTCCGAGGAGCTGATTCTCGATCAACCTTTTGACATTGACGACGAGCTAACCGTAACGCTAGGGCAAACCGTTGACCTAACCGAAACAACTACCCACAACATGCAAATTTGGGTTGAGGTTGAAAACGATATGATACCTGAAAACAGCAACATTGCGTACCCTGTTGACTCGTATCCACCGGTTGATTTCTCACTTAACCTCCCCGATGAAATATTCTCATACGGGCCAATAACTTTGGATGCTGGAGCCGGATATGTTTCATACCTGTGGCAAGATGGTTCATCGGAGCAAACATACTTTGCAAACGAAACTGGCTTATACCATGTTACCGTTACCGATGCCAATGGCTGTACAGGTTACGATCAGGTTTACATCACCTTTAACAAATCCGATATTAACATTGCTGAGGTGGTAACCCCTGCCAGCGAACAGTGTCGCTTCCCAAATATGCCCATTGAGATAACCATTAAAAACGAGCGCGATGCGGCAATTGCAGCAGGTGCCGAGTTTACCATGAACTGTACTGTAGGATTCGACACTCCAATGGAGATTGTTGAAACAATGATACTTACTGAAAACCTCGATGTTAACGAAGAGGTTACCTTTGTATTTGACCAAACGCTTAACCTCTCACCAAACACCACGTACGATTTATCATTTAGAATTGATTATGATGGCGTTGATGGTAACACTTACCAGCACACATCAATCGTGTACCCAACTCCTTACGTTGACCTTGGTCCAGAAATTGCCTACGTTGAGTTCCCCTACACGCTTGTGGCCGGCGTGGGTGGCGTTACCTACCTATGGAGTACAGGTAGCACAGCCTCGTCGATTGAAACATACCAGTCAGGCGAATACTGGATTAGGGTAACCAATGAGTATGGCTGCTCGGCTTCGGACACAATAATCCTTAGCGATGGTAGTTCGGTTCACGAAATACCCGGAACAGGCAGCAGCGTTAATATTTACCCGAACCCCGTTAGCGATGTGCTAACCATTGAAGTTGATGCGCTCGGCAACAAAGAGTTTGTTGTTGAGCTAATATCGCCTATTGGACAGCTATTGCATAATAGCACTATTAATACCTTTGAGAAAACAGTAGGCGAAATTAATGTACAACGATACCCATCGGGAATTTACCTTCTCAGAGTTTCGTCGCAAGGAAAATGGGTGACACTTAAAATTGTAATTGACTAGGAGAATACAATAACAATAGCAACAAGCAAAAGCGT
>CAZGQZ010000013.1:19524-28787 GCA_964527985.1 uncultured Rikenellaceae bacterium
AATTGTTGGCTGTTATTAATTTTCATTGCTTTTCCTTAAGATTTCTTCTTCGATTTTAGAAGATAATCTAAAGCCAACAGCCTTCAATTTTTCAATATAGCATTTCAACTCAGATATTAATCCGTTCTTTTTTGCCTTAAAAAGAATTCCTAGGGTTCCAGTAATTCTAAAACCTAATTTCTCTGCTTCTTTCCTTCCTTTTAAATCGTCAAGAACTAATAAAACGTCAACTTTTTCTAATGCAAGAGCAATTGCTGACGCTTCACCTAAGTCGAGGTAAAGGTCGAGTAGCTGTTGGTATTTTTTATTTTTTACGCTTTCTATCCTAATCCATTCGGGTAGACTCTCGCCAAACTCAAGGGCAATTTCTTCAGTAACATAAACCTCGCCGTATAACTTTTTTAGTAGTTCAATTGCCTCTATTTTTGAAAAAGCAATCAAACAACTTGTATCTGCAATTACGGTGATTTTAGGCATTTGCAATGTCTTTGTCTAAATCATCTGTAGATTGGCTAAATAGTGAAACACCGTATTTACCTAATATTTCTATAAATGCTCGTTTCGATATGCCAACCATTTCTGATGCTTGTCCAGCAGAAACAAGTCCATCTTCATACATTTTTGATGCAACATAAACCGAAAAATCAAATGTTTTCAAGTTTATACTCTCTGGTATGTTCAATATGACTTTATTCATCTCAATTTATTTGTCTATTGCAAATATAGTCTTTTTTCAATGCATTTTCCAGCTGAAAATTATGGTTGTGGGATTTCGTCTAACTGTACATGCAACTAAGATTAGATAAAAGCACAATGCTCAACCTCCTCCCCTCTTCACAATACTGACAAACATCATTGTTGGTAGAAAGTTAACAGGCTAACTTCGCAAAGTTTACGTATTTCGAAAAATTAAACTCAAAATATTTCAAGATGCAAAAGATTAGTAGCCATCCAATTCTTGAGGTGCCAACCCCCGAAAAGGTAAAATTTTCCTATCAGGGCAAAACTGTTGAAGGCGAAAAAGGTTTTACCATTGCTGCTGCGCTTCACCAAGCGGGGTTTCCTGTCCACAGCCACAGCCTCGATAACCGAGAGCGCAGCCTCGAATGCGGCATTGGCAAATGTGGTGCCTGCGAAATGCTTGTTGATGGCCAAATAAAACGAATTTGCATTACTCCTGTTGATGGGGTTAAGGAGGTTAGCGAGGTTCCTAAAGAGTACACGCCATCGGTAAAAGCACCCGATAAGCAAAAATCGACTAATATTTATAAAACTACTGTTGCAATTATTGGCGCAGGACCAGCAGGCTTAGCCGCACGCGAAGTACTGCTTGACCATGGCATTGAGAATATTGTTATAGATAACAACTCAACCATTGGTGGCCAGTTTAACATGCAAACGCACCAGTTCTTCTTTTTTGAAAAGGAAAAGAAATTTGGCGGAATGCGAGGCTTCGACATTGCCAAAACGCTAGCCGGTGATAACCACAATGGCATTTTCCTCGACAGTACCGTTTGGGATATTCTAGAGGGCAAACGGATTGCCATAAAAAACATTAAAACCGATGAGATATACTACATAGAGGCCGACCATTTGGTAATTGCCACCGGTGCTGTACCGTTCATGCCAACTTTCGAAAACGACGACGTACCCGGTGTGTACACAGCAGCCGTAGTACAAAAAATGATGAATCAGGAGTTTACCCTACTGGGTAAAAACGTGCTAACAGTGGGTGCTGGAAATATTGGATACCTAACCAGCTACCAGCTTATGCAAGCAGGTGCAAATGTAAAAGCCATTGTTGAGGCTATGCCTCACGAAGGTGGTTTCCCTGTTCAGGCAAATAGGGTTAGGCGACTTGGCATACCCGTTATGCTTAGCAAAATTCTTATTAAGGCAATCCCTAACCACGATCGCACTGGCGTTATTGGTGCAGTTGTAGCCGATTGTGAGAACTTTAAAGCCATTCCCGGAACCGAGCAAATAATTGAAGACATTGATGCTATAAATATTTGTACTGGCCTTGTGCCCGACGATCAGCTGCTGATTAAAGGCAACGAAATTTTCGGACGTTTCTGCTACGGCGCAGGCGATGCCATACGCATTGGCGAAGGAACCAGCGCGGTTCTTCGCGGAAAGCAGGTTGCCTATGAAATCTTACAAGAAATGGGTGAGCGCTTTAGCTACGACTCATACCTTGCCATTAGCAAAGAGTACATCGATAGCCAGCAACATCCTGTAAGGGTTATTGAAAACCCTTTTCTACCAAGTGAAGAACGAAAAACTAAAAAACCGTTTGTTATTATTGATTGTTTGTACGGTTTTGCTTGTAACCCTTGCGAATTTGCATGCCCTCATGGCGCCATAACAAAAACATCAACCAGCACAGTTCCGCATATCGACTACGAAAAGTGTATTGGTTGTATGGATTGCGTTTACCAATGCCCAGGCCTTGCTATTTTTGGTTATCACTACGGAAAAGATTGGCTGTTCTTACCAATAGAATACGAAGCAACCGAGGGTAAGGAGGTTTTTCTTGTTGATAATAATGGTAAAAAAGTGGGCGAGGGCATTATTGAAAAGATTTTGAGAAAGCCAAACAAAACCAATATTGCCAGAGTAAAAAGCAAAGATGTTCATAACGATGATTTGCTTAAGGTTAGAGGTTTTATTGTAAAAGAGAATTACCCAACCCCAATACAAATAAAACCCTTTAGCTACAAGCCCGAAGAGAAAACTTACGTTTGCCACTGCGACGATGTAAGCATGGATGAAATACTCGAAACCATTGGCGACAGAAAATTCATTTCGGTTGATGAGGTTAAGCATACCACTCGCCTAGGTATGGGAGCTTGTCGTGGTAAGCGATGCATAAAAAGGCTAAAAACAGCAATTGCACCAAAAGGTATTCAAATTGTTGGCGATGCAACCCCACGCGGACCGCTTAGCAACCAGGTTAGCATGGGCGAACTTTACCCAAAAGAAGTACCCGAAACCTACATTACTGGCATAAACGGAAAAACAAAAAGAATAGAAAAAATATCAACGTTAATTGCCGGAGGTGGTATTGGCGGAAGTGCACTATTCCGCTACATGGCCGAAGCTGGCATTAAGCCTGTTATGCTAAATTACGGCCGTGGTGCAAGCTGGCGCAATATTGCAGGAGGCCGAACGGCATTCTCAGTTCCCGAAATATCGCAAATTGCTGCCGAAAACCACCAGATTTTCAAAGATCTCCAATCGCTTAGCAATATCGATTACCGTACTATTAATTACGTAAGTTTTGCTCACGACGATGCTACCTTCCAAGCCCTTGACGCATCTCGCGCATGGAGCGATGCTCGCATGGTCGAACCCAACGACTTCAAAAAGGAAATCTCACCCTACTTCAGCAGCACGATTAACACATACAAATCGGCACTTATAACAAGTAACTGCTGGCAAGCCACTCCTGGTAAGGTAGTCGATTTGCTACGCAAAATTGGTATTGAACACGGCGGAACCGTTAAAGAAGATTGCGAGCTAATTAGCGTACACAAAAATGGCAAAGGGTACATTGCTCTGGTTCGCGACCACGACAAGGGGTACATTGAGTATCATGCCGATAATTTTGTAAATGCCCTCGGCCCAACTGGCGATAAATTCTCGCGTCAGCTCGGCATTAACACGGGCATTTATCCCGTAAAACATCAGGCGTTTATTACTCGTCGTTTACCTTTTATGGGGGTAAATGGTGCTCCACTTCCCATGCTAATTGATCGGAGAAACTACAAGGGCTTTGTTGCTGTTTACGGTCAACAACTTGCAGAAACTGGTCAGATTATCGGTTGTGCTTCGCCTGCTGTTGATCCGCAGGAAACAGACAAGAATTTGAAGATTAACTCGCAGAACTTTCTCGAAATAGCATCGGAGGTTTTTGCCAACTGGATTCCTGAGCTTAGCTCAGTTGGTTTCCAAGCAGTGTGGGCTGGTTATTACGTTGAACCTCGCATGTTTATCGATCCTGAGCACGGATTATTCACCGGATTACGCGGACAGGGTTTCATGCTAGGCATGGGACTTGCCCGAATGTACGTTGATGCCATGCTAGGTAAACCCGTTCCCGATTACTTTAAGCGTTTAAGCATAAACGGCGATGGATTACCCGAAAAAGCGTTTAAATAGTTAATTCCACATCTAAACAATACGCTTTTAACCTCGCATTGGGAATAAATTACCCTTTGCGAGGTTTTGTCTCTATATGGGTATTAGCCAAAACAAATCAACACAAAATTGCTGTTTGCATTTACAGCAAATGCACTTCTCAAAGGAAAGGATAGCTTAATCAAACCCCAAAAATATTTTCATCTTTAGCTGAATAATTCCACAAAAATAAGTGTAATTTAGGGTACTTTTTTACGGACACAGGCCTTAACTTAATAAATGCTTAAATGCCAAACCAAGCCCTAATTAGTAGGCTAAACCAAAGGATTGAGCAACTTGAACAGCAAAACAAAACACTTCAAGAAGCACTAAACCAAATGGCTACGGCCAATGCATTTTCTTCAACCAATGAAGAACACCAACCTCATTTTAACTCAATTGAGCTAATTAGCGATGAGCTAGAAACGAGCAAGGAGCGTTTTCAGTCCTTAGTTAACCTTCTTCCCCAAACAGTTTGGGAGGCCGATAATATGGGGTTTTTTACATTCATAAACAATTATGCAACTATTGAGTTTGGCTACAACCCCGCCGAAGCAATTGGAAAGCTTAGTATTGCAGACACAGTAATACCAGAGCAAAAGCCATTGGTAATTGACATGGTAAAAGAAGCTTCAGCAGGAATTGGGATTGGAATTGAATTTACATTTATCCGTAAAAACGGTAGCACTTTCGAGGGTTTGGTTCACTACTCACCCATTATTACTAAAGGGGAGGTTAAAGGCTACCAAGGCATTATTACTAACATAAGCGCACAAAAGCAAACCGAGGCAAAGCTTAAGGAAAAAGAAGAGCTTTACAGGCTTATTGTTGAAAACCAGAATGACCTTGTAGTTAAGGTAGACCCAAATAACAAATTCACCTACGTAAGCCCAAGCTACTGTAAGTATTTCAATAAAACAGAGGAAGAACTACTCAGGCAATCATTCTACCCCTTAGTTCACGAAGATGACCGAGAGAGCACCTCCGAGGCCATGAAGAAGCTTTTCACAAAGCCTTACTATTGCTACCTCGAGCAAAGAGTGCAGGTAAAAAACCAATGGCGATGGCTTTCATGGGTAGATTCATCGGTACTCGACAGCAACAATAATGTTGTTGAGATAATTGGTGTAGGCAGAGATATTACTGAACAGAAAATTGCGGAAATCAATCTGAAAGAGAGCAACAGGCGCATGAATGCCATACTAACGGCTATTCCCGATTTAATCTTTATTTTTGGGCGAGATGGCACTTTTCTGGAGTACTACGCAACTGAGAATGAAATGCTATACGCATCTCCCACCATGTTTATTGGGAAAAAGGCACATGAAGTATTACCGCCTCATCTCGCAGAAATAAATCAGCAATACCTTACTAAAGCTTTCGAAACAAATGAGAAACAAAACTACAGCTATTCGCTGGAGATAAATGACACCACTCGATACTTCGATGCTCGAATGGTTTTGCTCGACAATGATAGAGCGCTCTCGATAGTTAGAGATATGACCTCGCAGAAGAGAATTCAGAAAGCGCTAAAAATTAGCGAGGAAAACTACCGAACCATTTTTGAGCTAGCCACCGACTCAATTTTTATTCACGATCCAGAAACAGGTGCTATAATTGATGCGAACAGAAATGCCATTGAATCGTACGGATTAAAAACACTTGATGAGCTTAAAAATTTCGGGTTCTACTCCGAATCTCCCTATGGCTACGATGAGGCTTTAAAATGGATGAAGAAATGTGTAACCCACGGCCCTCAAGTATTCGAATGGTTAAACAAAAGATCCGATGGAACCTATTTTTGGGAAGAAGTACATTTGTCGTTAGCCAAACTTTTAGGAAAGGATCGGATTATCTCGCTTTGTAGAGACATAACAAAAAGAAAAAGTATTGAAGAACGACTTAAAGCAGCAAACCGCGAGCTAAAAAACCGAAACGAGGAGTATGCGGCGCTTAACGAAGAGTATGCCACCCAAAACGAGGAGCTACAAGAAGCCAAAGAAAAAGCCGAAGAAGCCGACAGGCTAAAAAGCGCATTCTTAGCAAATATGAGCCACGAGATACGAACCCCAATGAATGCAATTATGGGTTTCTCCAGCTTGCTTGAGCGTGGCCAAACTACTCCCGAAAAGGGAAAACAGTATGCTGAAATAATTAAACGTAGAAGCAACGACTTGCTTAAAATTATTGACGACATACTTGATATCTCAAAAATTGAGGCAAACCAAATGGTTATGAGCCCAACCGTGGGTAATGTTAGTAAACTTCTTGATGAGATACTTGAGTACACCCTAACTAAAACCGAGGTTGATACCAATAGCAATGTACGCATTAGCATAGTGAATCAGCTAGTTGACAACCCAATAATTGTTACTGACTTTGGGAGGCTTAAGCAGGTACTTTTTAACCTAACCGAGAACGCACTTAAGTTTACGCATCAGGGCTCAATTGAAATAGGGTGCAACAAGCACAGCTCAGGTATGCTCCTTTTCTACGTAAAAGATACTGGAACCGGAATTCCCTTGGAGATGCATGATGCAATATTCGAACGATTCCAACAAGCACACAAAAACGTGAACATTGGAGGCACAGGGCTTGGCCTTGCTATTTGCAAAGGAATTGTCAACCTACTTGGAGGTGATATTTGGATTGAATCGGAAGAGGGCCAAGGCTCTACCTTTTTCTTTACAATTAACCACACCTTACCAAATACAGTTGACGTTGAACCCGAAACAACCAACAATAATAGCCAAACGGTAAGCGGAACAATACTCATTGTTGAAGATGATGAGACAAACGCCTCGTACCTGAAAGAAATTTTAGTCCAAAAAGGGGCAAATACCCTAATTGCCGAAACAGGCAGAAAAGCGTTACAGCTAATTGCCGAAAACCCAAATATTTCAGTAGTTCTTTTAGACCTAAAACTTCCCGACTATAACGGACTGGAGCTAATAAAACACTTTAAAAAAATATCGCCCAAGGTTCAAATCATAATCCAATCGGCATACGCAACCAACGAGGACAAGCAGCTTGGAATAAAGCATGGCTGTAGAGGTTATCTGACAAAACCTGTTAATCCCGACAACCTGTTAAAGGAGATACAGCTAGCCTTAGTATCAAAGTAATTTTTTTTATACCTTTAAACCTTAACCTATAAAACCAAAGAAATGAGAAAACTAATTATTGCAGCAATTGCTATTACAGGCCTTTTAGCTTTAAACAGCTGCGGATCAAAGGAGAAAAAAGAAGCATCGGACTACACCTCAACGTTTGTGCCCATGGAGGTTGAAATACCTGCAGAGCTGCAGGATAACCCCGAAGCAATAGAATACATAAATGGCATGACCAAGGCCGTTGATGCATACGCTATGGCACTCGATAAAGTGGCTGCCGAGATTCACAAAATGGGACTAAAAGAAGGCGAAGAACCAAGCACCATGCAAAAAATAAAACTAATACAGGTTTTAGCTACGCATTTTGAAGATTTGAGCAAATCGGCCGAACCATTCTTCAACTTTATGGAGGAGAGCAATTACCTTAAAGGTGAACTAACTGACGAGGAAGCATTGGCTTTTGCTACTGTTATGGAACGGTTTGAAACACGAATGACCGAATTGGAACAGAAGTACGAAAACCTTAACTCAATTGCTGGTCAAACAGCTGACTACTAAAAAAATGGGTCGGGCTTTTGCCCGACCCAACCCCTAAAACTTAAACCAAACTAACAGAAAAAAGGGGTTAATGCTTGAAGTTTATCTGTTTGTAAATCTTTGTTCAACTTCGTTCCAGTTAACTACATGCCAAAAGTTCTCAATGTAATCGGGCCTGCGGTTTTGATACTTTAAGTAGTAGGCGTGCTCCCATACATCGAGGGCAAGTAACGGGTAACCCTTCACATCAACAACATCCATTAGCGGATTATCCTGGTTTGGCGTTGATACTATTTCAAGCTCACCATTCTTGTCGATTAGCCAAGCCCAACCCGAACCGAAACGCGTGGCTGCTGCGGCGCTAAACTTCTCCTTAAAGCTTTCGAATGAGCCAAACTTTGCGTTAATTGCCTCAGCAATTTTGCCTGTAGGTTTACCACCTCCATTGGGCGACATAACTGACCAGAATAGGTTATGGTTATAAAAACCACCCCCATTGTTTCGAACAGCAGTCGAGTGCTTGGAAACATCCTTAAGTATTTCTTCAATTGACAAATCGGCTAAAGGAGTGTTTTCAATGGCCTTGTTTAAGTTATTTGTATATCCTCCATGATGCTTTGAATGGTGAATCTCCATGGTTTGCGCATCAATGTACGGTTCTAATGCATTGTAGCTGTAGCTTAATTTTGGTAATTCAAATGACATATCGTTTTAATTTTTAGGTTTACTATTTAGATTGTTTCTAAATACACAAACAGCGCAAACCAAAAATTGTTCAGAAAACGAGAACTAGATTGAAAAGGCTATATGAAGAGGGGTAGATTAGGAGTTAACCTTTTTGCCATTAGGTTTTACCTGATGTATAACCTCACGCTTTACATGGTAAACCTCAATACCTAGAAAGAAATAATGAATATCCCAAAACTCTACATACCATTTTTCATCAAGCGAGTGAATGGTTTCGAGCAGAACTTTTGACTTACCAAAAAAGGGGCGCTTTACTATATCTTGCGAGCTAACTTTTTCCATTAGAACGAATATTTACTCCTAAAAGTAACTAAACATAAGCAGTTAAGCAAATGTCCACATAAATAAACAACCAGTAAAAAAATTGGTTCAATTTCCGTCAACTGTAAAACGCTGTTTATCAAAATACTTAGTTGTGGCACCTAAAGAATGAGGCATTTAGGCTAAACGAAGATAGGCTCAGCTAGTACATATTGCTTAAATTGCTCAAAGCTTGCCGACCGATTAAGCAAATCGGCAACTGCTTGTTTACCCTTTTCACCCAGATCGATTGTAAAGCTATTTACGTAAAGTGAGATATGCTTTTGCATAACTTGCTCATCCATTTCCTGAGCATATTTTTTTATAAAAGGCATTACAACTTGAGTGTTTGCAAAGGCAAACTCAACGCTTTGCCTAGTTAGG
>CAZGQZ010000014.1:0-8362 GCA_964527985.1 uncultured Rikenellaceae bacterium
ACTCCTGTTCGGTTTGACCTGGTGTGGGTACAAGTATTGCCGAACGCTTAAGGGTAATCAAATCCATAATAGTACTATAACCCGAACGGCATATAACATACCTTGCCGATGCTAGCGCTTGAGCAAGTTGCTTATCGGGTAAGTGGGGTACAAGGGTAATTTTGCCCTTGGTTGATGCTGCATCGTCAGTTTGCGGCAAACCCCTAACAATAAGCGATCGTAGCTTAAGCCTTTGTGCTAATGCAATAATTTGCTGCTCAAATATTGCTCGTTGGGGCTCGGGTCCCGAAACTAATCCAACCATGTCAAATCCCTTGGTTTGCTGTTCGGGCTCAAATAAGCTGAAACGCGATAGAAGCCCAATAAACTTAGCGCTCGGGAGACAAAGTGCTTTGCTGCTAAGCTCGCCCGTTAAACGTGGCTCGGTATCGCAATCGGGAATCCAACATTCCGAAAACCGTTTTAACTTTCTTCTTATATACAGCTCACCCAGCGGTTTTAACCAGCTAAACGGTTTTGGGAAAATTGGGCTAAGCTGATGGGTTATAATAATACTTTTAACCCCCTTGCAGTACAACCCATACCTATTATCTGAAATTACGGTAGTAATCTGCTTTTCAACCACAATTCGTTTCAGCTCTTTGTGCTCAGCAGCGGTTCGGCTAATTATGTTAAGGGCAATTTTGGCCAAAGCAAATGTTTGCTGCCCTTTGCTCGATAGGGTTACATCAATCGACCTAAATACAAAACAATTTAAATTGGGGAACCGCAAACCAATAAGCTTAATAACGTGTGGGTCGGCTCCAACTAAAACCTCACAGCCTTTTTTCAAAAGGGCATCAATAATTGGAACGATGCGAGTTGCGTGTCCTAAACCCCAACCTAGCGGACAAATAAGTACTCTTTCGTTGGCGTTAAAGTTTTCCATTAACCCGATACTTGCACAGGAATTCCAAACTCGCGAACCCTATCGGCTATTGCATTTAGTTCGTTATGAGGCACCTTAGTTAGCGTTTCTATAGGCGTATCGCGGGCAATGGTGTATACCATAACTTCTTTCGGCATAAGCCTTTTCACAAGCATTAGCCATCTATTCAACTCGGCATCTGTAGTGTTATCAATAACTTTCCCTTTAAAGGTGCCACGAACAAACATGGTTTGTAAGATAAAATTACCCTCAAGTTGCTCAAGATTTTCAACAATCTTATCAACGGTAATCGATGTATGTGGCTGGTTTAGCAACTGTATGGTTGAGTCGTAGCCCGAATCGAGCTTAAGTATATTCTGGTCAACTTTTAGCAATGCATCAACAACCTTTTTTTTGTGAAGCATGGTAGAGTTAGAGAGCACGGCTACTCTTGCTTTGGGGAAATATCGGTTCCTCAGCTCGATGGTATCGTCAATTATCTCGGCAAAGCTAGGGTGTAGGGTGGGTTCGCCATTCCCGGCAAAAGTAATAACATCCAGATCGTCAGCATTGGTTTGCATTTGCTCAAAGCGTTCTTGCATGCGCTGTTTAACCTCATTGCGTGAAGGGAGTTTAGCGCTTTCAGCGCTATTGGTCCAACCACACTCGCAGTATATGCAATCGAAGCTACACACTTTCGACTTTGTGGGCAGTAAATTTACACCTAACGAAACGCCCAACCTTCGGCTTTTCACCGGACCAAAAATTATTTCGTTGAAAAGAAATGTTGCCATAGCTATTTAAGTAAATATCAGGCAAAGGTAGGTAAAAGTTGTGGAAGTAGGGGCTCTGTTTAATAGCACCAAATTGGCTAGCACAATGCACTGACCCTACTATTTGGGTAAGGTTTCATTTCGGCAAAATTAAACGGTGCAATTAGGTTTAAGCCTGGCGACTTACCAATTTCAATAGTACCCAACTGGCTGCCCAAGCCCAGCATTTCGGCTCCGCTCGTTGTTCCCCACTTTAACGCCTCAGCAAAAGTAATTTGCGGGAAATGGCTAAGGATAAGCTGTATTTGCTCAAATACAGATAAGGCTTCCGACGAGGCTAAGCTATCAGTACCCAATGCAATTGTGCACCCAAGGCTGTTCAGCATTGGCACATTTGGCATTGCTTGCTCAATGAACAGATTTGATGAGGGGCATAACACAAAGCACACATTTGAGAAATACGCTAACACAGCCTCCACTTCTTGCTGGCTAATAAACGTATTGTGAATTAAAAGCAGAGCCACATCTGAAGGCAAATACCTTTTTAAAATTTCTACAGGGTTACCCTTTGGTGCAGAGTTGGGCTGTAAACCCCAACGCTCATAGTTTTTGTAAATATCGCCCTGCCTAAAGTTTGTAAACCTAGCCTCATCGAGGCTTTCGGCAAAATGAACCGATAATAGCGAATTACTGGTAAGATCGCCTGCAACTAGCTCCCAAAGCTTAGCCGATAGTGCATAAACCGAATGAGGTGTGATATACGCAGCTTGCCCGAGCCGATTAGTGGAAATGCTTACTAGCTGTTTCGCTTGCTCATAAATAAAACTTGCTTGCTCATCATCAAGACCAAGTACCTCAATTAAATTTGCAAACTTAAGGTTTCCAGTTCGTTTTGCGCTAAAGCTATGGGAGGTATTACAAATATCGGCAACAGCAACAATGCCTTGTGCTTGCAAATTGCTAATAGCTTTAGTGATGATATCCTCGGAAGCATTTTTGCCCAACAACCTTTGATCTCGTATCTGGCTTACAAAACCCGCAAGGCCAGTGTGTGGCTGTACTAATCCGTTAAGATGGGAGAGCTCGGTATGGCAATGAGCATTAACAAAGCCTGGTACAATTATTCCATTCCTAAACTCGGTATGTGCATACTCCTTAACTCCATCGCTATGGTCAATAATTTCAGTTACAACCCCACTATCATCAATGCCAACAACGCCATTCCTGATAGGTTGACCTGTATTTGTAAAGATATAGTTTGCTGAAAACCTGCGCATCTTAGTCAATAGAAACAACTTGAGGAACTCTCTCTAGCTTATCAGTATTGTATCCCAACCCCTTTGCTTTACCAACAATTTCATTGTAAAGTTCATCGTTCATTTGAGGAGTTCGGTTAAGAATCCACAGAAAATTTGGCGAACTACTACCAACCAAAGCCCATTGGTAATTGGGGTCTAAATCGAGAATAAAATAATCGGCACCAAACGGCCAAAAGAAATAGACCTTAAGCCTACCAGGCATATTCGGATTGGGAATTTTTGCAAAAGCTTTGGCTGTTTTCTCCTTTCCATCGAGCGAGTATTTAAAGCCCTTATTTACCACGCTAACATTGCCGTTTTGCTTAAGCTTATAAGTTGCTGTAACGCCAACTAGGTTTCGCTCAAAGGAGTGGGGGAAACGGGCAATTTCGTACCAAGTTCCCATATACCTCTCAATGTTAACATGATCAACCGTTTTCATAGCAGTGCCCTTTTGTCCACTAACACATCCAAACAGGATGAAAAAAACAAAGATTGAAAAACGTGAGAAATACTTCATAGCGCTTAAAGTTACTAAACGAAAGTAACAAAAAAGGCAACAGCTAAAGCTCCGAGCGTAAAACCAGCATATACTTGCGAGGGCTTATGCGCATTTAGCGAAAGGCGAGCCCAAGCAACTAACCCTGCTGCCGCAATAGCGGCAATAATAAACCATAAACCAGCAGCCTGAAATCTGAGGGACAAAGCATACAAAAGACCAAATATTCCACCAATACCTACCATGTGTATGCTTACCTTCCACCAAATTGATACGATTAGCGCAATGAATACGGCCAAAATTGCCCCAAGCATAAATAGCGATATCTCGTTTAAAATGGGTAATCTATTCAAGAAATAGTAAGAAAAAACGTATGGAATTAGCGTAAATGCAAGTGGAATAATCCTCTCGCGATGCCCCTCCATTTGAATGCTTTTAATAATACCAAATTTGTAGAACAGAGGTATCATTAGCATTGGTAGAGCAAGGGTGTTAATGGCAACAATTACTAGAATTACCCTTTGCGCTTCGTAGGGAATAATAAAAATATGCGAGCTAGTTAAAAAAATGGCCAAAACGCCTACGGTTGGCATTATTAGCGGATGAAGCAACGCGGATACTATTTGAGCTAAAACTTTTTGCATCAAACTATAGTTCCTTTCTTAGCCTTGCTACGGGTATTCCAAGTTGCTCTCTGTACTTAGCAACGGTTCTGCGGGCAATTGGGTAGCCTTTCTCCTTTAGAATATCCATAAGCCTTTCGTCGGTTAAGGGCTTTCGCTTATCTTCTGCCTCAACGCAATCGGAAAGGATTTTCTTTATCTCTTTGGTCGAAACCTCTTCACCGCTATCGGTCTGCATGCCTTCGCTAAAAAAGAATTTGAGTGAAAAAATTCCGTAATTTGTTTGTACGTACTTACTATTGGCAACCCTTGAAATTGTTGAAATATCGAGGCCAGTAACTTCAGCAATATCTTTCAAAATCATGGGTTTGAGACGAGTTTCGTCTCCAGTTCGGAAAAAATCTTCCTGATACTCAACAATTGCCTGCATGGTAAACATCAGCGTGTTTTGCCTTTGCTTAATGGCATCGATAAACCACTTGGCTGAGTCGATTTTTTGCTTCACAAAGGCAACTGCCTCCTTCTCTTGCTTTGATGCGTTTTGCCTGTTAGCGGCATACGACTCGAGCATGTGCGAATACTCACGATTTATTTTAAGATCGGGAACGTTCTTTGAATTTAGGCTAAGAATAATTTCGCCATCAACCTCTTCGAGAATAAAATCGGGGATAATATGCTGAGCTACGCGGCTGTGCGGATCGTGAACTGCACCACCTGGCTTGGGATTTAGCTTTAAAATTTCGGCTATTGCCTGCTTAAGCTCGTCATCGGTTAGCCCAAGTTTCGCTTGAATCTTATCGTAATGCTTTCGGGTAAACTCGTCGAAGTGGTATTTAAGAATTTTGCGCGCTAGGGCAATCTCGGCAACCGACTGGTTTTTGCTTTGAATTTGCAGTAGCAGGCACTCCTGCAAATCGCGTGCTCCAACGCCTATGGGTTCAAAATCGTGAATAACGTATAGTATTTGCTCTAGCTCGTCCTCATCAGTTTCAACCCCAGCGCTAAAGGCTAAATCGTCGGCAATTGCCGAAAGCTTTCGGCGTAAATATCCATCGTCATCGATATTGCCAATAAGGTAAAGGCCAAGGTTTTTTTGCTTTTCGTCGAGCACCCTTAAGCCAAGCTGGTTTGCAAGATGCTCGTGAAACGACACTCCCGTTGAGAATGGGATCTCCTCGCGCTTATCGTCTTTTGAGTAGTTGTTTGCCGCAAGCCGATACGATGGAATATCCTCGTCGTTTAGATAATCATCAATGGTAAACTCATCATCGTCTTGGGTTGAGCTTTCATCGGGAGTAGGCTCTTCGCGCTCTTGCTCATCTTCGTAGTTTACACCCTCTTCGAGGGTTGGATTCTCTTCAAGCTCCTTTTTAATGCGCTGCTCAAGCTGCATAGTGGGTATCTCCAGCAGCTTAATAACCTGTATTTGCTGAGGCGATAGTTTTTGTAAAAGCTTTTGTTGTAACCTTTGCTTAAGCATGCTTTAAACTATTTACTTGCTAGAACTCACAGTTATTTGGCGTACGGGGAAATGGAATTACATCCCTAATGTTGCTCATACCCGTAACAAAAAGCAGCAACCTTTCAAATCCTAGGCCAAAACCGCTATGTGGAGCCGTTCCGAATTTGCGGGTATCAATATACCACCAAAGCTCCTCGTGTGGTATCCCCATCTCATCAATTCGTTTTGTAAGCGCATCAAGATTCTCCTCGCGCTGCGAACCGCCAATAATTTCGCCAATTTTGGGGAATAGCACATCCATGGCCCTTACGGTTTTGCCATCGTCATTCTGCTTCATGTAAAAGGCTTTTATATCTCTTGGATAATCGGTGAGGATTACAGGCTTTTTAAAATGCTTCTCAACCAAATACCTTTCGTGCTCGCTCTGTAGGTCGGCTCCCCAAAAAACAGGAAATTCCCATTTTACATCGGCCTTTTCGAGAATTTCGATAGCCTTTGTGTAGGTTAACCGCTCGAAGCTATTGTTTGCAACAAAGTTCAACCTCTCAAGTAGCTCCTTGTCCCACATCTTATTCAAAAACTCTAAATCATCTGAGCAGTGCTCGAGCGCATAGCGAATAAGATATTTGAGGAAATCTTCGGCCAAGTCCATATTGTCCTCAATATCGTAGAAGGCCATTTCGGGCTCAATCATCCAAAATTCGGCAAGATGCCTTGGTGTGTTTGAGTTTTCGGCCCTAAAGGTTGGCCCAAAGGTGTAAATTTCTGATAGCGCTAGTGCAGCAAGCTCACCCTCGAGCTGACCCGATACGGTTAGCTTCGCCTCTTTGCCGAAAAAGTCTTCGGTAAAATCAATTCTACCGTCTTCCTTTTTGGGTGGATTATGCATATCGAGTGTGGTGACCTTAAAAAGCGCACCTGCACCTTCGGCATCGGAACCAGTAATTATTGGTGTGTGGATATAGTAAAAGCCCTTATCGTTGTAGTACTTATGAATGGCATACGCCATGGCATGCCTAATGCGCAAAACAGCACCAAAGGTATTTGTGCGAGGCCTAAGGTGTGCAATTTCTCTAAGGAATTCAAGGCTATGCCCCTTCTTTTGAAGGGGGAATGTTAACGGATCGGCCTTACCGTATATGTCAATTTTTTTTGCCTGAATTTCAACGGGCTGCTGTGTACCTGGCGATTCAACAAGCTCGCCAACCACGCTAATGCAGGCTCCTGTTCCAACCTCCTTTAAAAACTCTTCACCAAAATTCGCAACATCGGCTACAACCTGTATGTTGTGTATCGTTGATCCATCGTTAAGTGCAATAAATGCAACATTCTTGTTTCCTCTACGGGTTCTAACCCATCCTTTGGCAATCACTTCGCTGCCAACCTCACCTTTTTGTAAAAGATCAATAATCTTTGTTCGCGATTTCAGTGTCATTAGGCACAAAATTTTAGTTTAATTCAAATGCGTGGCTTAAGCAGCCAGTTGCAATTGACAAAAGTAACCATTTTTACCAAAAATGGGAGAAGGAAGAAGGGAATAAATGGCCGTAGGGTACGATTTTTGCTATCGACCAGCCTTGCAAAACAGCCTATGAGCCATAGTAGGTTGATAAGCGTTTTTGGAAAACCCTTTCGTTGGCCTCGTTAATTGCCTCAATAAGCGCTTCAATTTTTTCAATCCTATGGCTTTGCTCTTCGGATGAAATTTGCGCCTCATCGCTAAACACTACGTAGTCAACCCTGTATCCCGAGTTATCAAGAGTCATGGCAACCGCAGCATTGTAATCGTCGAATATAATTACCGAAGGCAAATTGCTGATGTTATAGCGCAATACCGATGTGGAAACACGATTCTGAATAAACTCAATTTGAATTTCGCCTAAATACTTTGCACCAAGCAAAAGCCTAACAAGATCAATTTTTGAAAGCTTCATTCGTTGCCCAAGCGATCGCATCTCGTCGTATTCCTTTTGTGAAGTGTTTAGGAACAGTTCGATGAATTGCGTTGGTACTCCCTGCAAATCCTGCAAATCATTCTCTCTATTTCGGAGTTTATACTCTCGTTGTGCTAACTTCTGATCGGATGGTATGTAGTGCTCCCATTTGCGGGTACGCTTCCACGTTTTGGTTTTGGGCTTTGGTTTCCAGCTGGTAACCGGACGCTTCATAATCGGATCGTACAGGTTAAGCTGTTGCGATTCGAGCGAATAAATTAGGCTGTTTACAAAATGCACATAACCTCCGCCAAGCGTTCCGTGTAGAGCCGACCAAAGGGTTTTGGGTTTTCCTTTGGGAATGGTATCGGCCTCAACATCCTCATCGGTTTCGAGCTTGCGCGTTTTTATATATTCAATAAACTCCTCATCGAGATTAACAGGGTAATAGGTTGTAGCTTCTTGTGCATTTTCAGCATCGAACTCCTCGGCATGGTGAAGTGCCCGAACATCCATCACGTAGTTGGTGTCGTTTGAGAGGCTAACGTGTAACTTAAAATCGCGCCCCCAGCGCATCTCACTGATTGACGGTTTTGAAGATTGACCCAACGAAACGGTTACGTAAAGAGATAACACCAAAGTGCCAATAAACCATACTGTTCTCATGCTACTTGTATTTATAATATTTCAGCCTAAATATACTAAAAAAAGGGGTGTGCATGCTTGCAAAAAGGGTTAATATTTATGGCAAAACCATAAAGCACTGAAATAAAACTGCTAAAGAAAATGTACGCGAAAACCCAACGAAGGCAAAAGGTATGCAAACTCATGTTTAAGCCCATAGCTATACTTTGCCTCGGCAAAAA
>CAZGQZ010000014.1:8462-14906 GCA_964527985.1 uncultured Rikenellaceae bacterium
CGGGTAATGTGCGATTTTTTGTCCTCTAACCAGTTTGTCCGTTTGCGCGATTGCGAATGGGCTGTTGTACAGCCCAAAAGGACAAATATCCCTAGAACGATTAGAATGTTTTTCATAGCTTGAAAATATAAACCAACAAATTAGGCTATTCAGTTTTACTAATACTGCTATACCGATGAAGCAAAGATAACAGCTTTTGGCTATCGATAGGTTTTGACAAATACTCATCAACACCAACTTTTCGCAAACGGTCCTCGTCGGCTGGCGATGCGTAAGCTGTTTGAGCAATTATGGGCAAACTTGGCCTAAGCTTTTTAATAAGCTTTGTAGCTTCGTAGCCATTCATTACGGGCATTTTAATATCCATAATAACAATATCAACCTGTTGATGATCGGAGCAAATATCAACAGCCTCTTGCCCGTTTCGTGCTCGTAAAAGTTTTAGGTTGGCACCTTTAAGCAGCTCTTCGAGGTATAAATAGTTGAAATCCTCATCCTCAGCAATGAGAATTATTTGACTGTATTGCTCGTTTTTGCCTAAATGATTTTGAGCATTATTGCTGGAGATTGTTTGCTCAGTAGGAATGCTAAGCGATACCGTTGTACCTTGGGCAATTTGCGATGAGAGTTTTATTTCACCACCCATTAGCTTGCATAACGCTTTTGCAATGGTTAATCCTAGACCTGTTCCTCCATACTTTAGTGCTATTGAAGGGTTTGCCTGAACAAACCGATTAAAAACAATTTCCTGCTCATCGGTGTCAATTCCAATACCGGTGTCGGAAACCGAAAGGTATAGCTGTCCATCGGAAAGTTCAAATCGAATTGTGATACTGCCCGTGTCGGTAAATTTTACCGCATTGCTTAAAAGGTTCCAAAGTATTTGCTTTAGCTTTTCGCCATCAGTTTTAACGAGTGTTTTTCCATTGCTGTGAGCCGATTGAACGCTAAGAGCTATCCCTTTTGCAGCAGCCAAGGGTAAAAAGTGGTTGTACGCTTTTTCTACTATTTCGCTTACATCTACATTACCTTCGTAAACCTTTTCCTGTTGCGTTTCGATGTTCGATAGCGTAAGCACATCGTTAACCATTGCAAGTAGCTGGTTGCTATTGTTAACAATAATATCGATGTACGCATCGCGCTTTTCGGTAGTAAGGTTTTGCCTTTTCAGCAAGTCGGAAAATCCGCATATGGCATTCATCGGTGTTCGCAGCTCGTGCGAAACGTTCTGTAAAAATGCTGTTTTTAGCCTATCGCTCTCCTGTGCTTTCAGGGTGGCCTTGCGCATACCCATTATGTATTTCCGCAAAATAAAAAAGAAGAGAATACCAGTTGTTACAACGTAAAACCAGCCCTTATAGGTTTGCACACGGCTAATTAGCCATGAATCGCCAAATATTGAATACACCAATCTGTCGGAAAACAAAATCCAAAACCCACCCAAAATAAGATAAGCAAGTACTATTCGATACTCGAACCGAAACTTCATAGCTGAAAATGATTTACCCTAAAGGTAGGTAATAATCAATAACCAATCAAAAAAAAGAAAGTATCAACATAACACGGTATAGCTAAAATTTTCAACCCTTTCGTTTGAACGGATGCAAGCATATGAAAAAACACTTTTACCGTTAATTGTTCCCTTGTTTTGAAGCTCATTGGCTTGCGAAGGCGATATTTTTACTCGAAGGTTAACTCCATTAACCGCATTAAACTTTTTGGGAAGAACAAAGGGTTTTAGGCTGGCAAAATTGGCAACAAACCTAAGGTAAATTTCAACGGTTTGCAAAAGGTTTCCGTCATCGTTACATGGGTATAGAACTCCACCGTCGGCAGTATCGCAAAGGTAATTTTTCTGCAAAAGGGCTGAAATGGCCGCCTTTTTTCTTCTAGCAATATCCGCTGAAATTGAGCCTAGGTAAAAAATCAGAAAGTCGATTGGCTTAGCGTAGTTTGATTTTACCAAAAGCCATCGCCACCAATCGTGTGCATTGGTTTGGTAGGGCGAATCAATGGTTGTTTGCATTGCATCATCGGCACGAAGCAGTAAATCGGCAAACAGAATACTGCTTATCGTTTTTTCAAATACTATTGATGACATATCAACCCCATGCTTTGCAAGCGTTGCCAGAATGTAATGACAAGTTGCAAATGGGTATTTTTTATGGTACGACGCTGTAGGTGTAAAAACACGCTCTCGCTCAATATTGGGATTTAGCTTACGCCCATTTGCTTTAAGCAAACTGCTTTGCTTGGAGTTTAGGGCAACAATATGCTGATCGATACACGTTGTGTTAGGGTTGGCAACAAACATATCAACATAAACCGGATCGAAAATTGACTTACACAACAAGGGGTCATACCAAACAGTATCGATACTATTAGTAAAACCGACTACGTTACACTCACAAAAATTGGTGAGCAAAAGTCCGCTAATAATTCCATCCAAATCGGAGTTAATTATGATGTTCGGATTCTGCTTTAACAAAGAGAGCATAATCTCAGGTTTTTATCCAAAATGCTTAAGCAAAACGCTAAAAAGATTTTTTACCACCCTAACGTTTACCGAATTTCCGAGCTGCTTTAGGCTAACGTTTGGCGAGCCCACTAGCTGATAGGCTTTGGGAAACGACTGGAGTAGTTTTGACTCATCGGGGGTAATTTTTCGCTTTATGGGTCCAATTATCTGCCTGTGATTCATGGCAACCAGCGTTGAAAACTTATCGGGCTTTTTAATGCGCACACCCGATGGGCGAAACTGTATTAGGCATTCGAAAACGCTTTTGTACTTATCGCCTGCCTGCCATTCCATTTTGCGGTGAGTTTTTATGCACCACTCCAAATTGTCATACTTTTTAAGCCAAGCATCGATAAAAGGCTTATTCCGACTGTACAAGCTAACGTTTTTTTGAATAAAATTTGCCTTCCATTTAGGGAACTCATCTGAATTACCTTCGAACCTGAAGTAATCGGCCCAAATAGGAAAACCAATTACCTTCAAGTCGATACCCTGATAAAACTCGTCCCACATCTCCAAAACCTTCAAATCGTATGGCGTAAGGCTTTCGCTAACTAATGGGTCAATTATCGTATCAATATCCTCAACCTCTTCAACAAAAAAGGGCTCAATTTGGTCGCGAAAATTTTGCACAATGGCCATATTGCCGTTGGCAATATCTTTGCGAACGCACGGAATATAAACCCTAGGCCGAAGAATAGGTACCCCAAAGCTATCGGGTGAAAGAATTAGCGGTTTGTCGGGAAAGTAGTAGCCAAGCTCATCGAGGTTTTTACAGATTACCTTGTAGGTATTGCCATTATCGTGTGAGGCCAAGTTGGCAACATTCTCGAGTAAAACAAACCTTGGCTTATGGCGCAGAAGTATTTCGCAAATATCGAAAAAAAGCGTACCCCGAGTATCTTCAAAACCATTTCGAAACCCACCCTTTGAAAAGGGTTGACAGGGAAAGCCCGCACACAGCACATCGAAATATTTAGGGATAAAACTTTTGGTAACCGGGTTGGTAATGTCGCCAAAGGGCATTTCGCCAAAGTTATGGTTGTAGGTTAACTGGGCATCCTTGTCCCACTCACTGCTAAAAACGCATTTACCTCCTAGCTGCTGAAGAGCCAACCTAAAGCCTCCAATCCCGGCAAACAAATCGACAAACGTAAACAAGCTATTCTCAACTGGAGGAAATGGAACCCGCTGAACCTGCTTGGAAATAGCTGGCATTATATCGGAAACCAAAATCCCATTAGCCTTTTCAAAATGCTCAATATATTTTAAATACTCACCATTTGTGTTCAGTTTGCCATTTTGGTAAAGGTGAGTAATTACTGCCTTATCGAAACTGCTTAAATTTACTAAATCCTCTGGAGAGGATAACGTATCTGTTTTACTATCAGCCATTACACGAAATTCAAATTTTACAAATATACCAATATTAGCCTAATGAAAAGGTTTAAAGATGGGCTTCATACATTATCAAACAAAAATTTTCCCTAATTTTGAAGGAGGTATGCTTGTATAAACCCTTATGGAAAATTAAAGAGTAAAGTGATGAAAAGGTTGCATATTGCGTTAATACTAATTGCGGTACTAGCACTAAGTTCATGCGCTACGGTGTTTTTTGGCACCCAACAACGGGTAAGGATTGAAACCGAGCCAGCTGGAGCAAAAGTGCTTGTAAACGGAATGAACACGAATAAGGTTACCCCCTGTGAAATTTCAATCCCACGCCGTCAACCTCGTAACAAGTCGTTTAAGCGGCAGGTAACCTACCAAATTCAAAAAGATGGCTATAACCACGTTGAGCTAAACGATGTAGCCTCAAAAAACGGGCTAGTTGGCTTCTTCTCTTGGTATCCGCTTATCCTGCCAGGTGTTATCGATATGATTAGCGGTTCAAATAACCTCTACGCTAAAAATCACAAACTAGTGCTTACTCCATCGCAAAATCAGGTGGTTTATAAAACCGATACCATTGTCCAAAAGGAGTTTGTTTATGTTGATGCTGCAGCGGGTAAGTCGGGTTACGTTTTTGCAAAGCACTCCGATGTTGACAAGGGAATAGCCCACAGCTCACCCTTAAAACCCCGAAGGTTTGCCCTAATTATTGGAAATGAGGATTACAGCTCGCACCAAATTGGCCTTAGCTCCGAAATTGACGTACACTTTGCCCGAAACGATGCCAGCGCATTTAAAGAATATGCTCAAAAGGTTTTCGGTATTCCTGAGCGTAACATTACCTTCCTGCTCGATGCCACTACTGGACAAATGAAGCAAGCCATCTCAAAAATGAATGCCATTATAAAAAGTACCTATGGCGAAGCTGAAGTATTTGTTTACTACGCTGGCCATGGATTGCCCGACGAAAGCACTCGCGAACCATACCTAATGCCAGTTGACGTTAGTGGCAAAAATGCAGCCGATGGCATTAAGCTTACCGAAATGTATCAGAAGCTAACCGAATATCCATCGAAAAGAGTAACCGTGTTTGTTGATGCCTGTTTTTCGGGTGGCGCTCGCGATCAGGGCCTAATTGCTGCACGTGGCGTTAGGGTAAGACCAAAGCAAGATGCACTTAGCGGAAATTTAGTAGTGTTTACAGCCAGTAGCGGCGACCAATCGTCGTTGCCATACAACGACCAGCAACATGGCTTTTTTACCTACTACCTACTTAAGCTGCTTAAAGAACGTGGCCCAAATGTAAGCTATGGCGAAATTGCCGATTATATGAAGCGTAACGTTGAGGTTGAATCGATATTGGTTAACGAAAAAGAACAATCGCCACAGGTTATTATTAGCCCGTCGGTTAGCAACAGCTGGATGAACTGGAGCTTTGAATAGCATCCTAATTAAGGTAAAATGAGGCATTTGCTGCTAAATGGTTGATAATAACCACCATTTTGCCTACCTTTGCTCTGAAAACCTATGTTAACCTAAAATTATTTATTATGAAAAAGATTGGCTTAATAATGCTATTACTGGCGTTTATTGCAGGCTCGTGTGGCGATGGACCAAGCAAAAAGGAAGAAACAAAAGAGACAAAAAAGGAGAAGCGCATTTCTAAAAGTACCCAAGAGGGCATGATGCAACTCCTCGATGAGTGTAACATTAAAGTGCATAGTTCACTCGAATTCTCAGAGGTGACAAGAAAATCGGATGGCTACAAAATAACCTTTATTGCCAACGAAGTAGACGAGGCAAAAGGCGAAGAGCTTGCTCTCTGGTTCGACGGAGAGGTTGAAAAACTACTAAGCAAGGGCTGGAAAAAAAGCGTTATAGCTGAAAACAGCAAAATGGGAGGGATGCTTATGAATGAGTTTGCTTTAATAAAGCCAAGAGATCTTAAGGTGAACACTACATACGGATTAACCTTTTTCTCTTCGTTTGACAAGGAAGAAAAAACCTTTAAATTTTCTGTTACTGCCGATTAGTACTATCAAAAATTATTACCACTAAGAAAGGGGGCTATACATTAGCTCCCTTTTTTTGTTATTTATACTCTCCCTTACATATCGCTTATTTTTCTGGTTTTTAACTATAACCTTATTTAGAATCCGATATTTATTACTACTGAAAGTTCATTTTTGTTTATCTTTTTTGATTTATTGTTAAACATTTTTAATCTGAGCTTGTTTCTAGTTCAAAATAATAACTAAAAACCAATAATGATGAAAAAGAACATTTTTAAAATCGCAAGCCTCGCTTTAGTTTTAGGTATATCAGCAGTAACCTTTACTTCATGCGAAGAGGATGAAAACCCTCCAATGGTAAAAAATACTGTTGTTGATGTTATTGTAAATAGCGTAAACCACAATACGCTCGAAGCAGCAGTAATTGCTGCCGATCTGGTTGATGATCTTTCAGCCAATGGCCCTTTCACCGTATTTGCTCCAACCGATGACGCATTTGCAGCAATACCTGAAGAAACATTA
>CAZGQZ010000014.1:15006-21875 GCA_964527985.1 uncultured Rikenellaceae bacterium
GCTGTACTTATGCCAACTCCCGAAACAGTTGTTGACATTATTGTGAACAGCGATGCTCACTCAACTCTAGAGGCTGCTGTTATTGCTGCTGATCTTGTTAGTGCGCTATCGGCCGAGGGCCCATTCACTGTGTTTGCCCCAACCGACGATGCTTTTAATGCACTTCCTGAGGGAACATTAGACGAACTACTAGCCGATCCATCGGGCGACCTTACAAACATACTGCTTTACCATGTTGTTGCAGCCCAAGCCATGTCGACCGATTTAAGCGATGGCCAAACAATTGAAACTCTTCTTGGTAGCAATATAACCGTTACCATTAACAACGATGGCGTTTTTATTAACGATGCAAAAGTTGTAGTGGCTAACATTGAGGCTAAAAACGGTGTGGTACACGTAATTGATACTGTTTTACTACCCCCATCAGAATAACTTATTACTCACTAAAAACAAAAAGGAGCCTAAATTAGGCTCCTTTTTGTTTAATGGTATTTTCACTAGTCCTGAAAAAAATAGAGCTCTGCCAAATTTCGAACTGAGAAATCGGCATAAAATGCCGAAGGAAGATAGAGCCTATACTGCCCTCGTCCTGATTCGGCTGGTGGAATTGCCAAAATTGGCTCTACCTGATCGGTACGATTAAACAGCTCGCTTACGCTTAGAATATTCCGAAATCCGTCCTTCCCAACTATGCATACCAACCCGTTTTGCATCCACTCCGAAAAACTTGGCTGTAAGTACTCCCAAACCAGAGGACGAAGGGTTGGCCCCTCAAAGGTAGGTGTATCGTGATAGCCCATTCCCATACCATAGAAAACAGAACTATATTCTAAAACAGGAACGTTGGCAATGTTTGCATCAACTGTACGCATTAGCTCATCGTTAATAACAATGCTCACGCTCGGGCTAAATGGCTCTTCAAGTTCTCTATCGATAGGGAAATGTTTCTTATCGAATGATTTTACAATAATCCGAGTTGGATTCGATAGTTGCCGGTAGGCAAATAAATCGGCCGATGCTACTACCTTCCAAACCTCTTCTTTAGGATAGTTTCCCTCGCGTTTGTATGGCTCAATGCTTGCCTGTTCTGTGGCAATAATTACCTGATGCATGGTGTGGTTAAGGTAGATTTCCTCCCACGAAAAAACCACGCTTTCTCCCTTATCGTTTTCAATAACAATGTAAACATCGGTAGCAGGCACAAACTCTTCAGCATTTTTCTTGTTAAGAATAAAAGGGTTGAGCAAATCGAAAAGAGAATATCCCCGGTATCGATAGGCACCAACAAAATCGACCTTTCCTTCGCTGTTGAGGGTTGCCTCTTTGTAAAGTACCTCACGTTTAAGATATTTCTTGTGGCTAACTTTCCCCGGGTTTTTAACCTCTCCTTCAACGTAAAGGTCGCTTACCTTTAATCGGGTTTCTTCGGTTCTGTGGTAAAAGCTATTCCCATCGGCATCGTAACCCCGAGTTGCTCCTGAAATAGCATCGGGCATAAAGCGGCACGACGACAAGGTTATGCTGGAGATAAGAAGCAGAGCCAATAAAATTCTACTCATGATAATTTCTGTTTTATGATATTTGCCAATTGCTAAATTTTTGCTTTAACCTCAAGGGTTACAAATCGGCCAGGCCCAACCGACAAGCTGCTATCGATAATTTTTTTATCGAGAATATTCTGAACGCTTAGTGATACCTCAACATGATTGAGTAGCTCGCGCGACAACCTTAAATCGACGGTAAATGCTGCAGGTAGCCTATTGCTGAGAACCCAATCATCGTAGGCATTCAAATCGTTTATGTACATTTGGCCAACGTACCTTGAGGTTAAGCTAGCATTAACCCAATGATGACGAAAAAAGGCTCCAAGGCTAAACGAATGCATGGGCACATCGGTGAGGAAATTTCCGGTTAGGTCCAACTCTTTAGGAAGCTCATAATCGTCGGGCAAGCCTATGTTGGCTTCTTTCGGGTTGTACTGGGTTATTTTGGACTGTGCAAATGCGTAGCTGCCAAAAACGGTTAGGTTACGAATTGGCGTAGCGGAAAAATCGGTTTCAAACCCAATAATATTTACTCCCGAAATATTTGCAGGTATCATAATAGGCCTAACAAAGCCCATATCGATAGAATCGCCAGTAGATACATAGTACAGAAAATCTTTCCCCTTTGAGTAGAATGCGCTTGCGGCTATGCGGGCCCAATCGGTTGGCTTGTAGTCGCCACCAATTTCAAAGTTGTTAAGATATTCCGGGGTTAGCTTTTCGTTTGCCACCTTAAATCCGCCCCTAACCCTACCTGATCGGCATAAATCGTCGAGTACCGATGGCCGAAAGCCACGGCTATAGCTAGCGTATACCCTATACTTATGGCTTGGCTTAAACTGAGCCGATATGCGCGGACTAAAGGCTCCCCAGCTAACAGGATCCTGTCCAGAGAACTGGTACTGATCCATAAAGTTTGTTTCGGCCGATGGATTGTAAATGGCAAATTCGCCCTCGTAAAAACGGGCAAAATCGTAGCGAATTCCTGCTGTAATGGTAAGCCAATTATCAAAAAAACCAACCACATCCTGCAGATAAAATCCATAGAAATCCATTTTCCCGCTATTATCAACCCTATCGGGCGAAGTGTAGTAAACATCCGAAGCATCAACTTCGCCAAGGCGAACATCAACACCTCCGGTTATTGAGTGGTTAGCAAACTTGTAGTTTGCGCTGGTTAGCAAGCCGTAATCGCTCCTAAGCGAAAGAACATCGTACCATGTGTAGTCATCCTTAAACCATTCGCTAACCCTTTTGTAGTGCTCTCGTTGAAAGAATGCTGATGCATTCCAGCTGAAATTACCTTTACCGCCTTTAAACACTGAGCGCAGCTGATACGTATCGTATTCGCGGGTATTTCCTAAAGTTTGGTATACCTGCTCGCCGGTTGTTCGCACATCATCGAAGAAGGTAAAATCAACCTCTGCCGAAAATTTCTCTCCACCATCGAAACCCGTTTTAAAATGCATTACCTTCTCCTCAAAGGTAGAGTTTACGATATACGGATTCTCCTGCTGTTCGGCTGGCGATTGGGTTATATAACCGTCGCTATTGCGAAATAGGCCATTGGCCGACCAGTAAAAACCATTTTTAAGCTTCCCTGCAAACTTTGCATTTACTCCTTTGGTATTATACGTTGCATAATGCGCCGATACGCTACCCTCAATTTTTTTAGTTGGTTTTTTCGTTACCACATTAATAATTCCTCCCATGGCATTCCCGCCATAAAGCGCCGAACCGGGGCCCTTAATTACCTCTATTCGCTCAATCTCTCCTGTTGAAATTAGATTCCAGTTTACCGAGCCACCATCGGCCTTATTAACCGGTACACCATTTAAAAGCACAAGGGTTCGTGCTTGCTCCTTTGCGCTCACACCACGCATTGACACCGTTGAGCGGAATGAAAACAAACCGAACGAACGCGAAGTTTGTACCCCAGGGAGTAGGGCTAAAAGCTCATCAACGCTTTGGTACGAAACTAGGTTAATCCTCTCAGGAGTAACAACCTCAACCCTTCCGGGTATATCGCTAATTTTCCCTTCGGTTCGGGTAGCTGTTACCACTACTTCATCAATAAAGATGTCATCCTCTTCAAGTATAAAATTCACATTAGTAATAACATCTTCTGCTGTGGTTACTTTACTTTGCTGTGGTTTGTAGCCAACAGCCGACACAACAACTAAATAACTGCCAGGCTTTTGGATTTGTACCTTAAACTCCCCCTTGGCGTTAGTTGTTGTAATTTGTTTTCCAACTCTAATGTGAACATTTTCGATGGCAATTCCCAGCTTGCTATCCTTTACCGTTCCGGTAACAAGTTGCTGAGCCAATGATGCGAATGGGAAAAGTATGAAAAGAAATACTAATAGCTTGAATAATCTCATATGCTTACTCCTGAATTTTAATTTCCAACTCCATATAACCGGTTGAAACCTCATCGGCATATAGAACCCTTATTAGGCCAAACTTACCCTCTTCGGTTCGGAATGGGATAATTTTACCTGTATAACAATACTTGCAGTTGGCATTTGCTGTTTGCGGATTAAACGAGTAGATAAGTAGGCTATCGTTAGCGGCAGCCTCAAAATCCAAGGGATCAACCAAATCGTTATCAACCGAATTATAATCGTAAAGAGTTGTGTTTGCAGTTTCCCACTGGGCAACAGCAGGATAGTAACTCGAAATTGATCCGTAACCTGGACAATTCAGGGTTGGCGACCATTTCCCTCCGGTGTAGTATACAAAAGCAAGCAGGTCGATTGCAGACTCGTTGCCAGTAACCGTTTCGTTACTATATGCCACACCCGAATTCAAATCCAAAAAATGGGGGTACTCATCGTTATCCTGCATACCAATAGTTACCGACTCAAAATGCCGAATTGGTCCATAGGCCGAGCCTTCTCCTAAGTTTATGGTGCGCGATATAACTGCACTATCCCTATTGGCATTCATCACCATAAAGCGCCACTCCTCAACTAAAGCAGGCGATTTAACGGCGTTCACCGTTTGTTCAATTCCTCCACTTGGAACAAACATCCCTTTATCAACCTCGGTTATAACATTGCCATCGGCAATGCGCTGTACCCTAAAATTTGTGAGCGGTGCTCCCCCTTCGGAGGCAGCAATGCCAAATGATAACTTTCCTCCCACGGGAACATACTGGCCATCGGCGGTGTACTCACCAAATTTGAAAACAATTATTGGGGGTGTATTATCCTCCGTTTCCTTTTCGCACGAAGTAAGCAAAAACGAAAACAGAGCCAAGAGTAATAAGTATCGTTGCATAGCTTTTAAAATAGCATAACCCCAAAAAGGAATATTTCCTTTTGGGGTTATGAAAAAAAGGTAAGTACTACTGTATTTTGTATTCGAACTCAACGTAACCGTCTTCTCCAAGAATAACATCGGTTACCATAAGCACACCATAGGTTCCCGACTGAGTTCTGAAAGCATAAATATCGTCAATTGAAAGAAGCTTCGCTTTTCTGTAGTTGTTCTCGGTATCGTAAAGCGCTTCAATAGCAACATCGCCATCGCTAAGAGCGTCAAACTGCTCAGCAGTAAGTGTCTCAACTTGGCAGTAGCGCGTTTCGTTTTGTGTTGTCCAGTTAACTGGGTCATTCTCTCCACCACCAAATATATCGGTAATGTTAGCGCCAGGGCTTGCAATGGCAATGTCGTTACCCTCCTCGTAAAAGCATAGGATATCGATTTTATCCTGGTTTTGCGCTGCTACGTCAATGGTGTAAACTTCCTTTTCAGAAATTGAATAGAAACCTCCAATTGAAGTGTTTGCTTGGGCTCCTAGCTTTGCTATGTTCTTTTTAACTTCTGGTTCTGGATCATCCTTGTCGCATCCAGAAAAACCAAAGGCTAGCAATAATGCTGCCGCTAACATGCTAATAGTTTTTGCTCTCATTTTTTTTGATGTTTGATTTAACCTTGGGTTTATATGCAATCAATTACATATCGATGGCAAATATATACCTATACGTCTAATTTCCAAAATTTAAAATTCGCTATATGCCACTTTTTTCATAACACTTTGTGATTTACATTTTATTTTACATAAAAGATTGTAATTTTGCGGCTTACAAGCATCACCAAAGCAAAATGGAAGAGTATTTAATAGGCATTGATGATACTGATAATAAGGAAAGCAGAGGAACAGGTTTTCTTTCGAGGCTTATGGCTCAACGAATTGCTGAGGAAAATTTAGGCTTTCACAACGGCATAACCCGCCATCAGCTTCTTTTCGATCCTAGAGTGCCCTACACATCACAAAACTCTTCGGCATGCATTGCTCTTAAAACGAACCAACCTAATGAATTGTGGGATTTCATGATCGATTTCCTAATCAATTCGTGCGCAATTGGGTCAGATTGCGGTCTTTGCATGATAAAACAAAGCAGCGTTCCTCAGTCGATAGTTAGCTGGGGCTTAAAGGCAAAAGTTGACTTAGTGAATAAAACCCTTGCAGCTAACCTTGCCCAAAAAGAGGGAGTTCAGCTAATTGGTTTAACTGGCACTCACGATGGAATTATTGGCGCAATGGCTGGGGTTGGGCTAAGAGCCTCAGGCAACGACGGCCGCTTTGTTAGCCTGCCAAAAGCCGATATAAGAAGCATAACTGGCACCCATAAAGTTGGTGATGTTAGGCTTAGCATTGGCATTGAAAAAGCCTTCAACATTCAAGGGCATGAAATTGATGACTCTGCTGTTGTATGCTTTGATGGTGGCTGGCTAAGGCCTGTTTTAAAAAATGGCAAAATAACTATTGTTCTAAATAATACAGATAAAAATGGCAAAAGCATCTACGAACTCGCAAGCAAAGACTTTATCAAAAGCATTTCCAACTAGCGTTGTACTAGTTGGACAAATTGCCCTTTTGCTAATTGTGGGGTTTACTGCAACCTGGCTTCATTATAGGTTTCGGTTCCCTTTAAATATGCCCGGCAGACACGGACTAGAATTTATGCTACTAATAATGGGTGCTCGATATCTTTCAAAGCTTCGCCTATCGGCAACCATTGCAGTAATTGGCTCCGTTTTAGCCTCGCTAATCCCTGTTTTAGGTTTTAAAGATCCGATGCTCCCCTACATCTATGTTGGAATAGGTGCTTTCATTGATTTCGCTTGGTATCGTTGGGCTGCTTTTCGCAATTGGATTCCATTAGCCGCTCTACTTGGGGGATTAGCCTATGGAATTATCCCTTTAGTTCGATTACTTTTTATGCTGGTAGGATCGTACCCGTACGGAAGCTTTGCAAAACACGGGTATGTAATTCCGTTTCTAACCCACATAGCCTTTGGCTTTACTGGAGC
>CAZGQZ010000014.1:21975-28643 GCA_964527985.1 uncultured Rikenellaceae bacterium
CTGACCAAAAACACCGATGAACTTGAAGTAATTGAGTTTACAATACGCGACATAAACGGACACGAAGCAAGCTTAACCCTTAACGTAGAACTTGATGAGAACGGAGGGGATACTGAACCGATTTGGTATCAAAACATCACCCTAAATGCACAAAGCACTGACGACACTAATGGCTTCTTCTCGCTGGCCGATGGAACTATTTTCTCGCTGCAAGATGCATTCAACAATCAATCGAACATTCATATGCTTTACTATTTCGATACAGTTGATAGCGACGGCAATACCATTTCATCGCCAGGAGCAAACATCGACGAGTCAATCTTCCCAGGTGAGTTCAGCCTTGTAAATTGGACCACAAGAAACACAACGAGGTTTTTGCCTGTATCAATGAGTCAAGAAGAGTTTGAGGCGATAAACAGTACGGTTTTCCTTGTTGAATCGTACACTGCTACAGGTAACAGAAAAGCCAAGAATTTGGAGCCTGGCCTTACCTTCTCTTTTAAAGATGAGAGCAGAAATAAGTTTGGTATGTTCAGAGTGAATAGCCTAACCGGAGAAGAGACTGGAGAGATTAACATTTCAATCGTAGTACAACCCTAACATGCATGGTATGGTTAAAAAAAATGTATTGCTAGTTATTGCCCTATTCTCATTTTATTATTCATACTCACAATCGTGTATTACAGGTACAATTACCGACAAGGCAAGCAACGCTCCTTTGCAGGCATCGGTAAAACTGCTTGGAACCAATAAGGGTGTTTCGGCCAACGAACAGGGTTTTTTTAAAATTTGCCCTGATATTGAACCACCCTATACCTTAACCATATCGCATGTTGGATTTCAAAGTCGAGACATTAGGGTTACCAGTCAAAACCAAACAATTGAGGTGCAACTTTCTGCATTAGCTTTTGCGCTCGATAGGGTAGTTGTAACTGCAACGCTTAACCCACAGTCAACCTGGGAGGTTCCTGCAATGGTTTCGGTAATTGACAGTATAAACGTGCTTTCAACCCCTGCCACCAATGTAGACAACTACCTGCGTACAATACCCAATCTTTTTGTTGATCGATCGAAGGGAGTTTTCTCCAAAAACGCCTCTGTGTCCATGCGAGGACTCGATGGTTCAAACCGTGTACTAATACTTTACGATGGTACGCCCCTTAACAAAACCTCGTATGGCTTTATCAATTGGAGCCTAATTTCGCCCGATATTGTTGATCAGATTGAGGTTGTTCATGGACCATCATCGGCGCTATTTGGAAATAATGCAATGGCCGGAGTTATAAATATCCGAACCAAAGAGCCAAAAGACGAAAAATTCTACGGGTCGGTTAACACCGAAGCTGGAGGTTATGGCCTTTGGGGCATTCGGTCGACCCTTGGAGGGAAAACTACCCTATTCGGTAAAGATGTCCGAGTTATGGCCAATGGCTTTTGGCGCGAGGGCGATGGATACATAGCAGAGCCAATGAGCATTCGCGACTCAACCAACGTACCGCTTTACCTTAAGGAACGGGGCGCAAATATTAGAATACTCGTTCCCCTTAGCGATAGCTCATCGTTCTCAATAGGTGCAAATGTTTATGCC
This sequence comes from uncultured Rikenellaceae bacterium, assembly GCA_964527985.1. Lineage (GTDB taxonomy): Bacteria > Bacteroidota > Bacteroidia > Bacteroidales > Tenuifilaceae > Perlabentimonas. Next base: position 23,564 of record CAZGQZ010000014.1, read on the forward strand.
GATAAACGGGGAGCCGGACGAGCTGTTTACCTTACCGATGGAAGCTACGACGCCTACACCACAAACCGGCTTCACCTAAGCTACAAAACGAGCATTAATGGCTACAAAATTGATGCGTATGCCTATGCCCAGCGCGAGCAGTACGACAGGCAAAACGAATCGCTTAACCAAACGGGCGACAACTATCGAATTTTTCATACCGATCAGCTTTCGGGAGATATGGGGTTATGGATTAATGCATCAAAGAACATTAGCACAAGCAATAGGTTAATGGCCGGATTGGATGTTAAACACGGATTTATGGAGGCCACTGACATTTACCGAACCTCTACCGACAGGGTACAACGCGACGGTAAGGTTACCTTTGGTGCCGTTTTTATTCAGGATGAACAATCGTTACTTAACGGAAAAATTAGGCTTTTGGGTGGGCTTCGCCTCGATTATGCAACCTTTTACGATGGGCTGCTGAAAGTTACCGACCCTACAAAAAATACGGGATTTACATCCGACACAACCGCTAACTTTGGAACGAATAGCTGGCATTCGCTGAATCCAAAACTTGGTATTCGATATCTTCCCAACAGCTGGTTGAGCTTATACGCATCGGTTTCATCGGGTTTTATGCCTGCAAAACTTGACGATTTATGCTCATCGAGAAAAATAACCAAAGGCTTTAAGCTTGCAAACCCTGAGCTACAACCCGAACATCTGCTTACATACGAACTTGGTGGTAATGTAAAAGTTAACTCAATGGTTCGTTTTGATGCAGCATTATTCTTTTCGCAAGGTTCCGACTTTCAGTATTTTGTTGCTACAGGAGACTCCATTGACACTGGTGGAACCGAAATTAAACCCATTGTAAAACGCCAGAATATTACATCGGTAGAAGTTTATGGCGGCGAGTTCTCACTTAGGTTTACCCCCGCCCAATGGCTGCTGACTCGTGCAAGCTACTCTTTCAACCACTCAACTATATCAAGTTTTAATGTTGACCCGGCAGTAAATGTCGATTTAACTAATAACGGGTTAGCCGAAGTACCACAAAATCAAACCTCTTTTGAAGTTTTTTATTTAAACAACCATATTGTGAACCTAGGTGTTATTTGGACTAGGATTGGCAAGCAATGGGGCGATGATATTAACAGCTACAATATTGATCCTTGGAATACTTTCGATGTTCGAATTTGGCGTGAATACAAAGGGGTGAAAGTATCGCTCGATGTTTTTGATGTTTTGGACAATCCTTACATTGATAAAAAAGGGCTTATGTCGCCAGGCAGATATTTCCTGTTCTCGCTAGGCTATAGTTTCTAGTTTCATAGGAATATACTCAACACCTCAATGTAAATATGGCTAAAGCATTTCCTCAGCTAAGCTGAGGGATTTTTTATGCTATGCTCAAAAATATTAGGGTTATTAAGCTACATTTGTAGAAAACCTACAACGCATTGAGTGCAAAAAAACGAATTATAGTTGCCATTACAGGTGCAAGCGGTTCTATATACGCCAAGAACCTACTTGAGAAACTTGTAACCCATTCCGAAGAGGTAGCTGAAATTGCGCTAATAGTTTCAGCTACAGGAGAGCAGGTTTGGCAATACGAGCTTGACAGTAAAATCCCTCAATCGGGGTTAATAAAGCGTTACGGCAATTCCAGCTTTTTTGCCCCAACAGCATCGGGTAGTGCAGGTTATAATGCAATGATAGTGATACCCTGCACTGCCGGCACACTCGGTCGAATTGCCAACGGCACCAGCAACGATTTGATTGCCCGTAGCGCCGACGTTATGCTTAAAGAGCGCAAACCATTAGTGCTTGTGCTTCGGGAGTCGCCATATAACCTTATTCATATTGAAAACATGCGAAAGTTAACACTTGCCGGAGGTATTATCTTTCCCGCAAGTCCATCGTTCTACAGTAAGCCTAGTAGCATTAACGCTCTTGTTGATACGGTTACCAATAGGGTATTGGCGATGGTTGGTTTAAATGTAAACGGATTTAAATGGGGCGAGAGTAATCCAGAAAACTCCTAAATATTAGCATAGGCAAGTGCCGCAACACTAACCCTACAACCCTCAATGGTTAGTAGCCTTGCCGCACAGGCTTCGAGCGTTGCACCTGTTGTAATTACATCGTCAACCAGCAACAAATGCTTTCCTTTTAGCTCATCGGAGCTATTTAGGCCAAAAGCTTCGGCAACATTTTTAACCCTTTCGGCTCTTGATTTTCGGGTTTGAGTTTGAGTAAACTCTTTACGGATAAGGTGTTTCGTACTTAACTTTGAGTCCATGCTTTTTGCTAACCCTTCGGCTATTGCTTCGGCCTGATTATAACCTCTAATTCGTAACTTTTTAGGATGGAGCGGAACGGGTACAACGTAGTCTATACCCTTGTACAAATCAGACTTAGCTAGAACCTGCCCAAACACAAGTCCAAGTTCAACACCAATTTCACGCTTACCTTTATACTTTAGCTGATGTAATAACGGTCTGTATTTGCTCCCTTTAGCAAAGAAAAAGTAGGCACAAGCATTTTCAACCTCAACCCGCCCCCAAAAGGTTTGAGCAACAGGATTGTCAGTTTCTGTCCAAAAACGGGTAAGGGGCATTTGGTAAAGGCACGAGAGGCAAATTACCCTCTCGGCCTCAATAAGATCGGTATTGCAGACTGCGCATATTCGGGGGTAAAACAAATGCGCTATTCCGGTGAAAAGAGATTTAACAATGCCCACTACTTATCGCGAGTCCAAACCACTTCGCGACCAATTAGCGAGAAACCGATAAAACCTTTAACTGAAAGTTTATTGGGATCATCGTCAAACCACATCAGGCAGCTATATGTTTTCCCGGTTTTGGGGTCGTAAATTTTACCATCAACCCACTCTTTGTCGTCCTTATCGAACACAAAACCCTCGAGCAGCTTAAGGCCCATAATTGGTCTGGATTGCAATTTCTTTTCAGGATTTTTGTCATCAACCTTCGGTTTTCCGCTTTCGTTCAATGGGTCTTTTAACCAGGTTATCTCGCCGTTAAACTTTCCCTTCGAATCCTTGGTGATGGTTACCTTGCTATCGCCATCTTGAGTAAGCCAAACGCCCAAAACCTTGTTGGCATCCTGTGCAAAAATTGCAGTTGCAACTAGCATCATAAAGGCTACGCTAAACATCTTTTTCATAGGTACTTTAAATTTGATTAAGTTTTGCAATATAGCTTTTTTGTTTGAAGATAGTGTTAGAAAAGTAAGCGCTAAAATAGTTAACCTTTCCCAAATAGTTTTTTAACCAGCTCTTCTATTTGCGATACACCAACGAGCTCTATCTGTTTAAAATGCTTTTGCTGATCTTTAAGGCTGTACTTCGATATGAAAATTTTTTTTAATCCTAGCTTTGCCGCTTCGGCAATACGTTGATCAACTCGACTAACCTGTCGAATTTCACCCGACAGCCCAACCTCGGCAGCGAAACAGTAAAGACTAGGAATAGTTAAATCGAAGTTTGACGAGAGAACAGCGGCAACAACGGCCAAGTCCATTGCCGGATCGGTTACTTTTAACCCACCAGCTAGGTTTAAGAAAACATCTTTGGTTGCCAACCTAAAGCCAGCTCGCTTTTCCATTACAGCCAACAGCATATTTAGCCTTCGCGTGTCGTAACCTGTTGATGATCGCTGTGGCGTACCGTATGCTGCCGTACTAACAAGCGATTGAGTTTCAATAAGGAAGGAACGACTTCCATCCATTGCTGCCGAAATAGCCACACCACTCATCTCCTCATCGCGATGCGAAAGGAGTATTTCCGATGGATTGGGTACCTCGATTAAACCTTTGGTTTGCATCTCGAAAATTCCCAGCTCCGAGGTGGAGCCAAACCTATTTTTTATTGAACGAAGAATACGATACAAGTAGTTACTATCGCCCTCGAACTGGAGCACAACATCAACAATATGCTCAAGAACCTTTGGGCCGGCAATGCTTCCGTCCTTGGTTATATGGCCAATAATTATTACAGGTACACCGGTGGTTTTAGCATAGCGCAAAAGTGCTACTGCACACTCACGAACTTGCGATACCGAACCGGGTGAAGAATCAATGGTATCGGTATACAGGGTTTGTATTGAATCGATTACCAGAAGGTCGGGCTCTGCATTCTGGGCCTGGGTTAGAATATTGTCGAGTAGCGTTTCGTTCAGAATCAAACAGTTCGATTCGCCATCGCTGAGTCTGTCGGCTCTTAGCTTTACTTGTCGTGCGCTCTCCTCCCCCGATACGTAAAGCACCTTGAGGTGGTTAAGCTTTAACGCTAGCTGCAGAGCTAAAGTTGATTTACCTATGCCTGGCTCGCCGCCAAGCAGCACTAGCGAACCAGGAACTAATCCTCCTCCCAGTATGCGATTCATCTCGGCAATCTGGGTATCGAGACGTTTCTCGTTACTCGATTCAATCTCATGCAGTGGCTTAGGAATTGCGTTTCGTGAAACATCAACTAAGCCTCCCCGAGGCTTGCTTTTGCTAACGCGCTCTTCAACATAGGTATTCCACTCGCCACACGAAGGGCATCGGCCAACCCATTTAACCGATTCGGCACCACAATTCTGACAAACGTAGCTGCTTTTTACTTTGGCCATAAGTACATTTTGGGGATAACAATAATGCGATTGCGCTAAAATACGAAAGTATTAAAAGAAAGCGATGAGAACAAAGACAATTTATCCTATTTCTTTCTGGATCGATAAAAGAAGTAACCCATAAATGCTAAGCCCAAAACCACAATAAGTAGTGTTTGCGACTCGTGTGAAATTACAGCGAAAACTAGTCCATCCTCCCAAGAAATATTATAAATACCAAGCGCCATGGCAGTAATTACATGGAACGCCCCAAAACCTCCTTGCACCGGTGCAGCCATTCCAAACGACCCTACTACAAGCAAAAAGAATCCGTCGATAGCCGTTAAGCTGCTAGTTGCATCGGTTGAGAAAACCAAAACCCATGTCATTAACCAATAAAAGGCCCAAAGTAAAAGCGTATATCCCAAAAACGCAAGTCGCCTTTTCATCCTAAAAACCGATTTCAACCCATCGATTAA
>CAZGQZ010000015.1:0-8738 GCA_964527985.1 uncultured Rikenellaceae bacterium
GCCTGTTGTTTAGCATGTTGCGACTTAGTACCCATGTGTCGAAGCTTTTATCGCGAAAATGTTTGTATACAATTCCGTTGGTGTATGTCCACTGAGTGTTTACCGGAACGTAGCTAAGAATATATCTTTGGCTGGGTGTTGGATTTTCGAGACCTGTGTTGAGCGAAAACTCATCAATTGCACCAATACCAAGAACGGTAATCTCATTACGCTCATCAATACGGGTACGGGTTTTAAACTGAAAATCGTTGTATGTAGGCAGAAAAGGTAGCCCAATGGCGCTGAATAGGAATTGCAGGTACGATCGACGTGCCGAAAATATAAAAGTGGTGTTGTCGGTAAGTGGGCCATCGAGCGTTAGCGCTAAATCGCTTGCACCAACAGCCGCTTTGTATTTCATACGTTCGCTATTACCATCAATTTGCCGAAAGTCGAGCACCGAACTTAACGAGTTTCCTTTCGATGCAGGGAAAGCGCCCGAGTAAAAATTCGCTTCGCGAATAAAGTCAGCATTAATAATCCCAACAGGGCCTCCCGATGCACCTTGAGTGGCAAAGTGGTTAAGGTTTGGTATTTCAACACCATCGAGGTAAAACGTGTTTTCGCTGGGTCCGCCTCCGCGCACAATAACATCGTTACGGTAGGCAGGTGTGGAGGCAACGCCCGGAAGCGATTGAATAACACGGCTAATGTCGCGATTTCCGCCAGGGTTTTTTTCAATTTCGGCAATGCCAATGCGCTGAAGCGAAACGGGGCTCTCCTCGCTTCGCCTAAACGGGCTAGCTTTTACAACAACGCCTTCAAGTTCAACGGAGGTTTCTTCGAGTTCAATATCGAGAAATGCTGTACGAGCATTGGTAACCTGAACCGAGCTGGCAATGTAGGGCTTAAATCCAACGGCCGAAACCCTAAGTTCGACAAAACCAGGCTCAAGTCCTGCAAATATAAAGTTTCCATCAAAGTCGGAAGTTGAGCCAATGTTTGTCCCCCAAATAACTATATTGGCAAAAGGTACAGGCTCGTTATTCTGCTTGTTTACTATTTTACCTTGTATTGTTCCTGTGTTCTGTGCAACAGATGTAAAGGCATAAAGAGTAAAGGCAATTATTATATAGATACTTTTTTTCATGGATAAAAAAATGATGTTTGTTTAAGTTTTTGTTTAACCAGAATTAAAACACCTTAAAGTGAAAAATGTTTTATACTTCTATCGTAAAGTTAAACAAAAATTAACTTGCTTTATATAAAGAAAAAGCACAATAACAATTATTGAAATAGCTTTTACCTTGATTATATTTTTATTTAACTTAGCGTAATAATGTTATTCTATGGAATCATTTAGTGATTTTTGGCAAGCAATTACCGAGTTTTTAAGCAGACCAATATTGTCGCACGAGGGTTCGAGGCTTTCGGTTGGCATGATACTTTTTTTAATAGTTGGCAGCTGGTTAGTGTTTTTCCTGTCGAAGCTAATAAGCCGTTTGGTAGTTGAAAAGGTGCTAAACCGATACGGAACCGATAAGGGTGTTTCTCATGCAATCGGAACAATTTTCAGGTACATCTTCCTTTTTGTTGGACTTGTAATTGTAATTCAAACAACGGGTATCGACCTTAGCGCATTAACCGTTTTGGCCGGTGCATTAGGTGTAGGTATCGGTTTTGGCCTTCAGAATGTTACGAATAATTTTATTAGCGGAATTATCATCCTTTTTGAGCGCCCCATAAAAGTGGGCGATAGGGTTGAACTTCCCGAACTCGACAATCTTGCTGGCGATGTGGTGAACATTTCGGCACGAAGCACAACAATTATTACCAACGATAATATTGCTATCATTATTCCTAACTCCAAGTTTGTGTCAGATACTGTTATTAATTGGAGCTACAACGATGCTAATGTACGGTTTAAAATTCCAGTTGGTGTGTCGTATAAAGAAGATCCTGAGGCGGTGAAAGAGATACTGCTCGACGTGGCCAATAAGCACCCCGGAGTGCTCAAGCGACCTGCAGCCGATGTGCTCTTTGTAGAGTATGCGGATAGCAGCTTAAATTTTATTCTAAGGGTTTTTACTACCGATTTTACACGTACTCCCCACATACTAAGAAGCCAGCTTTACTTCGAAATTTTCAAACAGTTTAAAAAGAAAGGAATTGAGATTCCATTCCCACAGCGTGACTTGTATATTAAGCAGATGGTAAATGATAAGGTTAACGTGCCAAATTCTGAAAATCTGCCTACTTAACCCCAGTTTTACTCCGCTCGCAAAAAAAAATCTATAGCTTATCAAACAATCGATATATGCAGATTGTTGCCTAACCTTTATTGCTTACTTTTGTGAAAATGGTATTTTGAACAGTTGTAAGTGTCACAAATGGCTAATATGTAAATTACTATTCAAATTCAGTTAGCATTATTATAAGTTTTTCACATATTATTTATACTAAAAGTTCTATAAAATTATGAGTAATTCAACTGAGCTAAAGCGGATAGGCGTTTTTTACGATGGAAATTATTTTTTACACGTTAGCAACTACTATAACTACTTTCATCAACGGCGAAAAAGGCTTAATATTGCCGGGTTGCATAGCTTTATTCGTAACCTAGTGGCAAAGGAAGAGGCTGTTGCCGAAAGGTATTGCCAGGTTATTGAGGCGCACTATTTCAGAGGGCGCATAAGCGCACAGGAGGCAAGCCAGCGCGGTAATCAGCTTTATAACGATAGGGTCTTCGACGATATTCTCATGTCCGAGGGAGTAGTTACCCATTACCTCCCAATTCGAACACGCAGTGGAAAAAAAGAGGAGAAAGGCATTGATGTTTGGCTCGCATTGGAAGCCTTTGAACAAGCATTCTTCAAGCGCTTTAACGTGCTCGTGCTAATTACCTCCGATGGCGATTACGTACCTCTTATTCGCAAGCTTAATTCGCTTGGCACAAAGGTTATGGTACTTAGCTGGGATTTTGAGTATACCGATGATATGGGTCGCGATGTAGTTACTCGAACATCGCAAGATTTAATACAAGAGGTTACCTACCCCATTGCCATGCACGAGCTAATTAATAGTGGGCTTAAATCTGGCAATCCGCTTATAACAAACCTGTTCGATTTGCCCGAGTACGGTCAGCCCAAGCGCGTTACCTCGCTCGAGTCGAGCGATGAGGTGCACGAAGGGCGAGCCATGAACATGAATAATGGGTACGGTTTTATTCAGTTCCCTCCAAATAACCTATTCTTTCACTATCAAGATGTGGTAGATGGTGATTTTAATGAGATTGAAAATGGCGATTTGCTCGAATTCACCATAGAGGTTAACGAGAGAGGGCAGGAGGTTGCCAAAAATGTGCGCAAGGTTGAATCGGCCGATCCCAATCAGTACTAGTAGTTTTTAGTCTATGCATTTTCATGCTATATTTGTGGCAGCAGAGGATTTTCTTTGCTGCCTTTTTTTATGGAATTATGAGTAAAATTTTAGTTACAGGAGGAACTGGTTTTATTGGTTCGCACACCGCAGTTGAGCTAATTGCTGCTGGTCACGAAGTTGTTATTATCGATAACCTTTCAAACTCTGAAGAGTTTATTGTTAAACGGATGGAGGCGATTACCGGGGTTAAGCCAATTTTTTATAAGGCTAATTGCTCGGTATCCAGCGATTTGGATCGCATTTTTGAGAAACACCCAAACATTGATGCTGTAATCCATTTTGCAGCATACAAGGCCGTTAAGGAGTCAATTGAAAAGCCATTGGATTACTATCATAACAATGTGCTTTCCATGATAGCTCTTTTACAGGCAATGCAAAAGGCTAAGGTTGATAATTTGGTATTTTCATCATCGTGTACAATTTATGGAGAGAGTGCACCTTTACCCTTATCCGAAGAGCTCCCCATGACTCCTACCACTTCGCCCTATGGGCGAACAAAGCAAATGTGCGAGCAAATTATTGCCGATTATTTAGCCATAAACAGCAATTTTCATAATATCTCACTGCGCTATTTTAATCCCATTGGAGCGCACCCATCTGGACAAATAGGCGAGTTGCCCATTGGTGTTCCCAATAACCTTATTCCTTACATTACGCAAACAGCTGCTGGGGTTAGGAGCGAGTTAAAGGTTTTTGGCAACGATTACCCTACCCCCGATGGAACCGCTTTGCGCGATTATATTGATGTTGTTGATTTGGCAAAAGCGCACGTTAAAGCCGTAAACAGGCTGGTTAGCGGAGATTCGCCCGCTCAGTTCGATGCCTTTAACCTAGGCGCAGGCAAGGGCATTTCGGTGAAAGAGATAATTGATACCTTTGAGAAGGTGAATGGACTTAAGGTAAACTGGAGTTTTGCCCCTCGTCGTCAAGGCGATTTACCAAGTATATACGCCGATGCTAGCAAGGCAAAAAACGAGCTTCACTGGGAGGCCGAAACGCCACTTTCCGAATCGCTCAGGAATGCTTGGCTTTGGGAAAAAAGTTATAGAAATATTTAGCATATGAAATCTATCCTTATTACTGGCGGTGCTGGGTTTATTGGTTCGCACGTTGTTCGTAGGTTTGTAAACAAGTACCCAAACTACCTAATTGTCAACCTCGATTGCTTAACCTATGCTGGAAACCTCGAAAACTTACGAGATATTGAGGGCAAGAGTAATTATCGATTTGTAAAGGCTAATATTTGCGATGCAGATGCGGTAAACAGAGTTTTTGCCGATTTTGGCATTGATGGTGTAGTTCACTTAGCTGCCGAATCGCATGTTGATAGGTCCATTGCTAACCCAATGGAGTTCATAAAAACCAACATTGAGGGTACAGTGGTTTTGCTAAATGCAGCGCGTAACTTTTGGGGCGATAGCTTTAGCGATAAGCGCTTTTATCATATTTCAACCGATGAGGTTTACGGTAGCCTTGGCGATGATGGGTTATTTACCGAGAGCACAGCATACGATCCTCGGAGCCCTTACTCAGCCTCAAAAGCCAGTTCCGATCATTTAGTGCGCGCCTATTTTCATACCTATAAGCTGCCAGTGGTTATCTCCAATTGCTCAAATAACTATGGGCCAAACCAGTTTCCCGAAAAGCTAATCCCCTTGGTTATTAATAATATTAAGCATAACAAGGCTTTGCCCGTTTACGGAAAAGGACTAAACGTTCGCGATTGGCTTTACGTTGAGGATCATGCCGCTGCTATTGATGCCATTTTTCATAAGGGTAGCTTAGGTGAAACTTACAATGTTGGGGGCAGTAACGAGTGGCGAAATATCGATTTGGTGAAGGAACTTTGCCGAATTATGGACGACAAGTTAGGACGAAGTAAAGGCGAATCGGAGAGGCTTATAACCTTTGTAACCGATAGGGCTGGTCACGATTTACGCTATGCCATCGACTCGTCGAAAATTCAAAACGAGTTGGGTTGGCTGCCTAGTGTTAAATTTAACGAGGGGTTAGAGAAAACCGTGGATTGGTACTTGAGCAATGAGCAGTGGATTAACGACATTGTATCGGGTGAGTATCAGCAATACTACCAACAGCAATACGAAAAACGATAGCAATAAATTTGCCCGCAAGGCAATATAAAAGCCACCTGAATGAGGTGGCTTTCTTGTATAATTACATTTGGCTAAAACTTTTCGTACCCATCATCATCCTTTGGGTTAACATTTCCGCCTAGGTTAAGCTTAACCCCTCCGCCCTTTTTCTCATCGGGTTTTGGCATTGGAGCCGCTTTAGGCTTTTCTGTTTTAGGCTTTTCCTGAACAGGTTTGATTTTATGTTCAACCTTTGGTTGCGATGCTTTAGCGAATACTCTTTTTTGCTGTTCTGTTTTAAAGAAGCTAATAAGTTCCTTAAGCTTTTCGGCTTCAGTATTCATTTTATCGGAACTGTTTACCAGCACATCAGCATTGGCTGCATTTTGTTGGGTAACATTATTAAGCTGTTGTATAGCGTTGTTAATTTGCTCGGCACCATTGCTTTGCTCAACGCTACCTGCGGTAATCTCCTGAATAAGTACAGATGTTTTTTTAATCTCGGGAATTACTTCGCGTATAAGCTCAACCGACGACTCGGTGTTAACAACGCTTTCTTTCGATAGTTTCAGTATTTCGTCGGCAGCAACCTTGCTACGCTCAGCCAGCTTGCGCACTTCAGCGGCAACAACGGCAAATCCTTTGCCATGCTCGCCAGCTCTTGCCGCTTCAACAGCGGCATTTAGCGCAAGTAGGTTAGTTTGAAACGCAATGTCGTTAACAATGTTAATCCTATCGGATATCTTTTTGATAGAAACCATACTCTTCTCCGATTCAACGCCAACCTTTTCGATATCGTCTGCAAGCTTGTTCGATATCTTGTTCGTGTTGTTGGAGTTCTCAGTATTCTGCTGAATATTAGCCACCATTTCCTCCATCGATGACGATACCTCCTCGGCGCTGCTAGCTTGGGTTGATGCTCCGCCAAGTATGCCTTGGGCAATGTTGTTCAGTTCGAGGCTTGCCGATGAAATTTCACCAGCACCCAGAACGATGTTGTTAACAATATCCCTAAGCCTGTTAATCATCGCTTTAAGGTCGAAAAGAAGTTTGGCAATTTCATCCGATCCCGAAATTTCGTAATCAGCCTTAAGGTTACCTTCAGCTAGGCTAGCAATGGCTTCCGATGCTGTATTAATCGACTTTTTAAGCGAAGTAGTAATGTAAAACGATACAACAATGCCAATTACCACAACGAGTAGTCCACCAATAATGATGAATATCCTGAAGAAAGATGTTGATGCTTCAATCTCGGCGTATGCATTGGCTGCTTCGTCTTGTTGGCTAGCAATAAGGGAATTGAGATTTTCAAGTATAGCATCGGTTGCGGTAATAATTGGCCCATTAGCATCAACCATTCCCTCCACATCCATAAGAATAAGGAAATCGTTGTAGCTTTCAAAGGAGTTCAGCTGCGACATTACATGCTTGTGATCAACAAATAGCTTATCGGTAATTTCGGTTTTCAGCTCTTCGAAAGTTTTCAGATCTTCAGCGCTCCAGTTTTTAGTAAGCGGGTTTATTTCGGCAACAAGATTCGGATATATTTTACTGTGCATATCCTGAAGCCTAATTTTATCGGGCGTATCTGGGAGTTTGTCGATATAAACCCAATTTTTAATAAGCAGCTTCGATTCGGCAATGAGGTTTTGTAGCTCAATTAGCTTATTTACCGATGGTGTATTCTGCTCAGATAGCTTTCGGTTAATCTCATCGTTGCGGCTAAGTATTACAAAAGTGATAACCGATGAGATGATAAAAAGGCTGATAACCAATCCAAATCCGAGTAGAAGTTTACGAGAAAGAGAAAATTTTACCTCCATAGCTTTTACGGTTTATTAGTAAACAGTTGCTGCAAGGTTATAAAGCTGATTGCTTACGTTTAGCGATTTTGTTTGCATGTACCCTTTGTTAATTTCGAACTCAAGTTTTGATTGTCTTTCGTTGTAAACAATGCTTACTCCTGCTCCCTTGTTAGCAGCTCCCGATTGCTCGGCAACTATCAGCGTACAAAAACCTGATGTCTTTGAAGCAACGGCACCAATGTTCCCAAATTGCGAGTTTGGAACAAAAACTACATTAGCATTTGTAATGTCGTTGGCGCTGGCAAACGATTTTAACTCAATTTGCTGAGTGCCAACTCTGCGTGCAGTTAAGGCTTTTAGTTCGGCCATTAAAGCGGGGTCGTTACCTAAAACGCCTATCACAAAATTACCCTGTTTGCCTTCGGGGCACCATTCAATCAGCCGGGTTAGCTGATATAAAAATGCTGTTTGTAGTTTTTCCTTTTGCGCATTTGCATTGATGCTTAAAGATAGGAAAAAAACCATTGCAAATACTGATAGTAGGCTGGTAAATGTTTTTGTTTTCATGATGAAAGAATTTTTCAATTATTTATAGTTTTATGATGTTGCTCCTAGGTGTTTGGTTTATAGTGTTTAACAACATCCTTCTTTTTGTTGTCAAATCCTATTCCAAAAAAAGTTCTAACCAATCGATATTCCATGATTTCATAGTTAAACACAGTTTACCCACAATTAGTTACAAAAAAGAAGGTGATAATCATCATCAACTATACTATTGTGTTACAAATTAAAAATTAAAAGTAATACCAGCGTATGCTTTTAGTAGCGATTGGGGAGCTCGTGGCTGAATCCAAATCGATTCGGCGTATGGAGCCGATCCCCAGTGCATGGTGTTAAGCACGTTATCAACACTTGCGCTAATAGTAGCATTGTCGGTAATTCTGTAACCAGCATTCAAGTAAACAACAAATGCTCCCGGAATGTTTCCTTTATTAGTTTGGTTCACTCCATAGTAGCTATTTGCTGGGTCGGTCCAAATATCGCTGTAGTAGCGTGTGGTTATACTACCAAAGAGTTTTTTGCTATTGTACGAAACGTTTGCGTTAAGCTTATGCTGCGAAACTTTAGGAAGCTTTGCGTTGGTTTCGTTGTCCTCTCCATCGGTGTAGCTGTAACCAACCGATAGAAGCGTATTGCCAAGTATATAGTTGATGTCAAACTCAACGCCTTGGCTATAAATTTCGCCTAGGTTGTCGTTAATCTCAACCCATCCTGTATTCACATCCTCTCCAATTAAAGCCCGCATGGGGTTAAAGTACGGATAGCCTCCTTCCTGTTCGGGTGCTTGAACAGGGCGAATAATATCCTTCATGTTATTCCTGAAAATACTGGTGCGGATTGATAGCTGCTTTGTGGCGTA
>CAZGQZ010000015.1:8838-26447 GCA_964527985.1 uncultured Rikenellaceae bacterium
CCAAGAGTAAAGGTTATTTTTTCGGTTGGCTTGTATTCGGTTTGAACGAATGAGCCAAAGTTGGTGAAGTTTCTTTCTCCAAAAATGGATTCGCGAAGTCCGAGCATACCAAAGGTGTAGCCATTCGGATCTACAAAGTCGCTAACATCATCCTGTAAGCCAGCATCGAGACTGTAGGGTTGGGTAAGGTTTTGCGTTTTTGGGAAAGAGATTACATTTTCGAACGAAATGCCCGCAATGAGGTTAAATTTATCGCTCACATGCCAATCGGCCTTAACGCTACCTTGCACGTAACCCGAGTAGCCGTACTTATAACCAGGTTCTCCGCTATCGAGCGATCCGTTGCTGTCGGAATCGACAGGGATGTAGAAGTTTGTTGCAGGGTTAATAGTATAGTCGCCTAGAGTAATGTTTGCATCAATATCGAGTTTTTCAGATTTATATGCGCTATAGTTAAGGTACAAATGCCTAATATCTTGCCCCCAAACGTGGTTACGAACGTAGGCATAGTTACTTGGTATTGTAGTTGGCGCATTTGATTCGAGCTGGTGCTGCCAGTCGAACCCAAGAGTGAACTTTTTATACCTAATTTTTCCAATCATGTTCCAATTTTCAATGGGGTACACGTTGTCGAGCTTGGCTAAATCGCCAGTGTACTCGTTAACGGCTTTGTAGTCAATTTCGCTGGTATAGTGCTCGTGCCATTTAAAGTCTTCGCCTTTGTATATTCTTCCAGTTAAAAGCACGTCAATATCATCGCCTAAACTTTTGCCAAATGTGAGATGCGAAACAACAGCATTGGTCGATACGTAACCAACGGAGCCTGCAACACCATCAATATCGGCTCCGTCTTTAGTAATTAGGTTAATTACACCGGCGTAAGCATCGGCACCATAAAGAGCCGACGCAGGCCCGTACACAATTTCGATACGCTTATAGATATATAACGGGATGTTGTGCCCAAATATAAACCGTTCGCCTGTTATGGGGTTTTGGCGCTGCCCATCCTGAAGAACCAGTATTTTTTGGTTGCCCTCAACGCCACGCATGGTAACAAGGGTTTTCACCTCGCCTTGCACATCGTATGAAACATCAATACCAGTAACTGCGCGGAACAGATCTTTAAGGTCGCGCCAGCCAAATTGCTCAATTTGCTCAGCCGAGTAACTTGTTACTGTTGCAGGAGCATCGGAAATTCGCTGTGCACGCCTCGATGCGGTAGTAACCTCAATGTTTATTAGCTCTTCGAGGCTAAGATCGAAAATGCTTCTTTCCTCTTCTTCTTGTGAAACAGCAATATTGCTTGTTGCCATTACCGCTAGAAGAATACTAGATAGAGCTATTCTCTTTATCATGGCTTTTTGTTTGATTTTTAACGATAAGCATAGCATTGCCATTTACTAGAACCAAAGATTCTATTGCTTTTCATTTGAGATTCAATTTAAGCCATAAACCTTGTTTTGTCAATAAGGTTTATAAATAATTACACGATACGTTAGCAAACAATAGCAAAATTAGATAGGTTAATGTGCTGAAATTCAAAAATCTTTTTCAAATTATCTATATTTGTAGGCTAATTGATGAGTAGTTAAATATTCAGGCTTAATAAATTTTTATAGAATGAATCTTACAATTTTCAATACCTTAACTCGTAAAAAAGAGGAGTTTAAACCAATTAATCCGCCACATGTTGGTTTGTATGTTTGTGGGCCAACTGTATATGGCGATCCGCATTTGGGACATGCCCGACCCGCAATAACCTTCGATTTGCTTTTTAGGCTGCTAAAGCACCTAGACTATAAGGTAAGATACGTTAGGAACATTACCGATGTTGGCCATTTGGAGAACGATGCCGATGCCGGCGAGGATAAGATTGCAAAAAAGGCTCGTCTCGAACAGGTTGAGCCAATGGAAATTGTTCAGCATTATACCTTTCGATACCACGATGCCATGAAAATGCTAAATGTGCTACCACCCAGTATCGAACCAAGGGCAAGTGGGCATATAATTGAACAGATTGAGCTGGTGAAGAGGATTATTGACAATGGTTTTGCCTACGAGAGTAACGGATCTATTTACTTCGATGTTGAGCGCTACCATAAGCAGCATAACTACGGTAAGCTGTCGGGTCGGGTAATTGAGGACATGATTGCAAATACCCGCGATTTGGATGGACAGGACGAGAAGCGCAACAGCATTGACTTTGCCCTGTGGAAAAAAGCATCGCCCGAGCACATTATGCGCTGGCCCTCGCCATGGAGCGATGGTTTTCCGGGCTGGCACCTTGAGTGCTCAGCCATGAGCACAAAATACCTAGGCGAACCGTTCGATATTCATGGGGGAGGTATGGATTTGCTGTTTCCACACCATGAGTGTGAAATAGCCCAAAGCGTTGCCGCAAGCGGAAAAGAGGCTGTTCGCTACTGGATGCACAACAATATGATTACCATAAATGGGCAGAAAATGGGTAAATCGCTAGGGAATTTTATTACCCTAGAGGAGCTTTTTACCGGAAAGCATAAGCTGCTTGAGCAGGCCTATAGCCCAATGACAATCCGTTTCTTTATTCTACAGGCACAGTATCGCTCTACGCTCGACTTTTCAAACGAAGCGCTGCAAGCCGCTGAAAAGGGATTGGGGCGTTTACTTGCTGCTGGCAGAGTGTTGGCAAAAGTTAAGAGTTCCGATAAATCATCAGTTGATGTGAAAAACCTTAGTGATAAGGCGTTCGAAGCCCTTAGCGACGACTTGAATAGCCCCGTAGCAATAGCCGTGCTGTTCGATTGGGTTCGAATTATTAATTCCCTAGTCGAGGGAAAAGAAACCATAACCGAAGCCGATTTAGCCTTGCTTAAAGCTACATTTAATACGCTAGTGCACGATATTTTAGGCTTGGTTGATAGTCAGGTTGAGGGGTCGAAAAATGCCGAGCTAACCGGTAATCTTATTGAGATGTTGCTCAATATGCGCCTGCAAGCTAAAGCGAACAAGGATTTTGCTACATCGGATCGTATTCGCGATGAGCTTAACAAGTTGGGCGTTATCGTGAAGGATAGAAAGGATGGGTTTGACTGGGAGATATAGCTATTTATATGTGATTTAACATGAAAACTATAGGTTTTATTGGCGGAATGAGCTGGGAATCGTCGGTGGTTTACTACGAAATTGCCAACCGTTTGGTGCGCGAAAAGCTTGGGAAATTCCATTCGTGCCAAAATGTAATGTATACCGTTGATTTCGACGAGATTCAACGCCTGCAGCACGAGGACAAATGGGCAGAGCTTGATGTAATTATGGCCGATGCAGCCATGCGTCTCGAACGAGCCGGAGCCGATATTGTGGTGCTTTGCACCAATACCATGCACCTTTGCGAGGAGGCAATCCGAAGCAGCATTTCCATTCCTTTTCTACATATTGCCGAGGCTACAGGACAAGCAATTATTGAAAAAGGAGTTTCAAAAGTTGCCCTTTTGGGTACTCGGTTTACCATGGAGAAGGATTTTTATAAGAAGACATTGCACGAGAAGTTTGCCATTGAAACGGTTATTCCAAATCAGCAGGAACGTGAAGTAATTCATAGCATCATTTACAACGAGCTAGTGCAAGGAGTAATAAAAGATGAATCGAGAGCAAGGTTTGTAAATATTATAAATTGGCTTAAAGCAGAGGGAGCCCAAGGCGTAATTTTGGGCTGTACCGAAATACCACTGCTTATCTCCGAAAGCGATGTTGATATTCCGGTTTTCGACACAACAACAATTCATGCTCAAAAGGCAGTTGAGTGGGCTTTAAACACTAACAATTAGAACGAATTTTTACCCTATGAAAAAACTTGTTGTGCTCACTGGGGCTGGTATATCCGCCGAAAGCGGAATACGCACCTTCCGCGATATGGGAGGCCTTTGGGAAGAGTACGATGTTATGGAGGTGGCGAGCCCCGAGGGATGGATGAAGAATCCGGAGCTGGTGACCAGGTTTTACAACGAACGTCGAAAGCAGCTTTTTACGGTTGAGCCAAACGCTGGTCATTTAGAGCTGGCAAAAGCCGAGAAAGAGCTTGACGTTCACATCATCACCCAAAACGTAGACAACCTACATGAACGGGCAGGAAGCAGCAAGGTATTGCACCTGCATGGTGAGCTGTCGAAGGTACGCTCATCGGTTGACGAAACGCTAGTTTACGAGGTGGGCAATAGGGAGATAAAAATTGGCGATACCTGCGAAAAAGGTTCGCAGCTACGGCCACACGTAGTTTGGTTTGGCGAGCCGGTTGATGCAATCCCTGAGGCTGCCGATATTGTTTCGCAGGCCGATTTTTTTGCTGTTGTAGGAACTTCGCTAAACGTATACCCAGCAGCAGGTCTACTCGACTATGCCCCACGTGGGATACCCATCTTCCTTGTCGATCCCAACGATGTTTACGTATACTCACGCTTCGATGTGACCTTTATTAAAGAGGCTGCATCAACAGGAGTTGTAAAAATGTTAAACCATATACGCGAACTTTTATAGCAGTATAGAAAAATTAAGCACTCAATTATTCTCAATAAATACATGTTTACCATGCGCTTAAGAGTAATTTTACTAACTGTATTATTGCTGCCAATTGCAGGTTTTGCTCAAGAGTTTAACGGCGGGTTACTTGCCGGTATTTCAACTACGCAGGTTGATGGCGATGGCCTTGGCGGTTACAATAGAATTGGGGCAAATGCTGGTGTATGGGTTAGCCGTACTTTTTCACGAACCATTGCCTTGCGTGCGGAACTCAAGTTTATCCAAAAGGGCAGCCATAAGCGCTTTACCGACGGATCGGGTGGTACAACAGGTGAGTATAGCCTTAGGCTTAACTATACCGAGCTGCCCGTTTTGGTTGAGTATCGTTTTAGAGACGATATAATCCCTTTTGGCGGGATATCCTTTGGCTATTTGTGGAGTTGGAAAGAGAAGAATAACGGATACGAAAACCCTGTTGATGAAGGTTCGCAGTTTCGAAAAGCAGAATTAGCAGCCCAACTAGGTGTTGAGTACAAACTAAACCCAAGTTTTAGCTTTTGCGCCGCATTCTCCTACTCAATGGTTCCGGTTCGTAGGCATACAGGCGATATTTATTACTTCTGGAATTTCGATTTTGGCCAGTACAACAACGTGTTGCAGTTTTACTTCCGATACCATTTTTAGCAATTACTCTTTTGCATGAAAAAACTTCCTTTCAGAATTATAGGGCTAAAACCGATAGATATACTTCTAAATATGGTTTTATTTATTGTTGGCCTTTGGGCCATTGGTTTTTTTGTTGGAACTATTTTCGGGTTGATTAGGGTTTTCTGATAGATTGTTTTTTAATGAGGTTTTCTTCAATGGTATTTATTTTTATAATTCGATATTTCTGTGCAGTTAAAGAGCAACGAAGTTCTTAAATAGGTTCTATTTTCCTATAGCTATCCCCATAACCCATCAACACTCAAATATCTTTCACCTGTATCGTAGGCAAAAGTTAATATGCTTTTGCCTTTTTCAATTGAACCAATTGTTTTGCTTATTGCTGCTATCGATGCACCAGTGGATATGCCTGCAAGAACGCCTTCCTGTGTTGCCAAGGCTCTTGCCATTTCAAAGGCCTCGGGGCCTGTAACTCGAATTATTTTATCGATAATTTTCATGTTGAGCGTTTTGGGTGCAAATCCAGCACCAATACCTTGAACGGGGTGTGGCCCAGGGTCACCGCCACTCAAAACGGCCGAGGCTTCTGGCTCTACTCCAAACACTTGGGTGTTCTTGTTTACTTCCTTTAACCGTTTTGCCACGCCGCTTATATGTCCGCCAGTGCCAATCCCTGTAATAATGTAATCAAATCCTGCAGGAAAATCTTTTAGTATTTCTTCAGATGTAACCTCATAATGAATTCTGGGATTAGCTTCGTTCTCAAATTGCATTGGCATAAATGAGTTTTGGTTTTCTGCAGTAATTCTCTTAGCCTCCTCAATGGCTCCTTTCATCCCTTTATCCCTCGGGGTTAGCACCAATTCGGCTCCGTATGCCTTAAGGAGTGTGCGACGCTCAACCGACATCGATTCGGGCATTACAAGTATAATCCTATAACCTTTAACTGCTGCCACAAGGGCAAGTCCAATTCCAGTATTGCCCGATGTTGGCTCAACAATTATTCCATCGGGTTTAAGCAGTCCCTTTTCCTCCGCATCATTAATCATGGCAAGGGCAATTCTATCCTTAATGCTTCCTCCCAGATTTGATTGTTCTAACTTAATCCACACCTCGTGATTTGGGAATAGCTTATTTAATCGTAAATGTGGTGTGTTCCCTATAAGTTCTAATGTTGTGTTTGCTTTCATTGTATTGAGTTATTGAATGATCTCGTTATGCTCCGCATCCCGAGACAGGTTGAATGATTGTAATACCTGTTTATGGCAGGTTGGGTGATTGCGATATTTTAATTACTTTCCAATCTACCTGTCGCCTGCCTGACGGTTTAGGCAGGGTAGACAGGCGTCCCGCAGGATCTTGGAAAAATCAATAAGTTGCGAACTAAACTAAATAAAGTTACTACTAGTTTAACGAAAACTTCCTCTGCTTTACTTTAACTCCAACCTCGTGCTGCACTGTTGAGTATGGCGGTACACTGTTGGTTAGCCAAACGTTTCCACCAATTACGCTGTGATGCCCAATAATAGTTTTCCCACCAAGTATAGTTGCACCTGCATATATCACCACATCGCTCTCAATAGTTGGGTGGCGTTTGCTTTGGGCAGTGTCTTTGCATACGCTCAATGCTCCCAATGTTACTCCTTGGTATATCTTAACTCTATCGCCAATGGTAGCCGACTCGCCAATTACTATACCCGTTCCGTGATCAATAAAAAATTCATCCCCAATGGTGGCGCCAGGGTGAATATCGATTCCTGTTAACGAGTGCGCATGTTCTGTCATTATCCTTGGAATTAGCGGAACACCAAGCCCTTGCAGCTTATTGGCTAACCGATAAACCATTATGGCGTAAAGACCTGGGTAGGCCATAATTACTTCCTCAATGCAGGTTGTTGCAGGGTCGTTGGCCTCAATAAATTCCGCATCGGCTTGTAGCTGATTACGAATAATTGGAATTGCATCAATGTAACTTAGGGTGATTTCATCAACCTTTAATGAAAAATCTCTAGCAATTGGCTTTAGTAGCTTTCTAAGCTGTTTTTGAATTTTTTTAGCTGTAATAATCTTGCCTTTCCCGCCTTCAATATTTGGGAATAGTGCAAAACCTAAGCTTTTTGTAAATTCAATTACCTTGGTTTTGGGTGGTAATTCCCTTTGATTTATGCTATTCATTTAGTTTAATTTTTATGTTGATACGAACAAAAAAAGCCCTTCCGTATCGGGAGGGCTTGTATGTGAGCGATAAATAAGTTTACTACTCCAAATACAATACATCTAAACAATCCCCTTCCGCTTGGTGTGGTAACCAGCAACAACAAAGGTCTTTCATATGCTTTTGATGTGTTTGCATTTTGTATTAACTATTTGTTTGAAGTAACAAAGGTATGTTTAATTTGTTTTAATTACTTGTTCTATTTTCCAAGAACTTGAGCTGCTTTTTCAATCCGTCTTAAGGTTTCCTCCTTACCCAATAGTTCGCAAATATCGGCAACTCCTGGTCCTTTCGACTCACCAACAAGGCATAGCCTTATACCATTCATTACCTTGCCCATTCCGTGACCTTTTTCGTTGATATAGTTTTTTATGGCTGGCTCAATTTCTTGGCTAGTGTAAGGATTAACGCCACTTATTATTTGAACAACCTCGTTCATAATGGCAGCACTGTCATCTTTCCAAAATTTCTTAACGGTTGTCTCGTTGTATGCGCTTGGAGCCTCGAAGAAGAACGATGCTTGATCCCATACTTCGTGCACAAAGTGCACACGCTCTTTCACCAAGCCAATAATTTTCTCAACTTTTGCTATATCAAAGCTGATGTTTTTCTCCTCAAGAATTTTAGCAAATTGTACGGCAAGTTCAGCATCGCTTTTATTAATAAGATACTGATGATTGAACCACTTTGCTTTCTCCGGATCAAAGCGAGCCCCCGATTTATTTACTCTCTCCAGAGTAAAAAGATCAATTAGTTCATCCATGGTGAAAAGTTCCTGCTCTGTTCCTGGGTTCCATCCAAGAAGTGCCAAGAGGTTTACAAAAGCCTCAGGGATATAACCATCTTCACGGTATCCTCTTGATATTTCACCCTGTGCCGATTTCCACTCCAGTGGAAAAACCGGGAAGCCCATTTTATCGCCATCGCGTTTGCTCAGTTTCCCGTTTCCGCTAGGCTTAAGAAGTAGTGGGAGGTGAGCAAATTGCGGCATCTTGTCGGTCCAGCCCAAAGCACGGTAAAGCAAAACGTGCAGAGGGAGCGAGGGTAGCCACTCTTCGCCACGTATAACGTGCGATATTTGCATTAGGTAATCATCAGTAACGTTGGCCAGATGATAGGTCGGAAGCATGTCGGCACTTTTAAACAGCACCTTATCGTCAAGAGTCGATGTATTAACTGTTACCTTGCCCCTAACTATATCGTTCATAGCCACATCCTCATTTTCGGGCATTTTAAAACGAATAACCCACTGCTCACCATTCTCAATAAGCTTTTTTACCTCGTCGGCTTTTAGGTTTAGCGAAGTTCTCATGGTATTCCGAATCTTGCTTCCATAGGTAAAGGCTTCGCCTTTGCTTTCTGCTTCTTTACGCAGCTTATCAAGCTCCTCAGCAGTATCGAAAGCATAATAGGCATACCCTGAGTCAACAAGTTGGTCGGCGTACTGCTTGTATATTTCCTTGCGTTCGCTTTGCCTATAGGGGCCAAAAGCACCACCTTGCTGAACTCCTTCGTCAATGTTAATTCCGCACCAGCCTAGCGATTCGTTAATGTACTCTTCGGCGCCAGGTACAAAGCGTTGCGAGTCGGTATCCTCAATGCGGAGAATGAATGTTCCGCCGTGCTTCCTTGCAAAAAAGTAGTTAAAAAGAGCAGTGCGTACACCGCCAATATGAAGTGGTCCGGTTGGACTAGGGGCAAATCGTACTCTTACGTTACTTTGACTCATGGCATTGTGTTTTATAAATTTTTGCAAAGATAGCAAACGTGGTGTCATGGCGAAATGATAACGAAAGGTTTAGCGTTAAGCGTAAAAAAAATATTTGCTAAACTCCTGAAAAAAAGTGTTAAGGGTTATTTTGGCTTAATTTTCTTGCTTATCTTGTATTACCTTTTAGCATTGAGTGATACCCGCAATAGATATGGAAAAGCATTCAGATGATTTTATAAAGTTTAATGAGTTTTTAGCGCAAGTTGCGCTACCAAAGCTTAAACTGCTTTTCGACGAGAGATTGAAATCCGAGAAGCAATTTATTGACACACTGCAAAGGCGTTATGCTAAGCTAGTTCAGGCTATTGATGCTGCCAGCGACCTACCTACAAAGGTTGAACTGCAAAAAGAGTATAAGCGCAAACTTCTTGAATTGCTAAGCAATGCGCAGCTTTTTGTAAAGCAAAGCAATGGTTCTTTGGTTTTACAGCTAAACGAGCTGGTTAAAAACGAAACTGCTGAAATTCCTCATACCCTTAAAATAAAGCAAGAGGCATTACCTTATGACTTATCGTTTAAGGAAAACCCAATTAAGCTGCTGCGAAAAATAGGGTCGAATACGCTACTTTTCTTCAGGCAAAAAACAGCTGCTTTTGCCAATTGGTTTCAACGAGTATTTTTTAAAACCAAAGCGGAGCGAAAGGTATACAGGTCGAGGCGTGTACCCTTCAGAAATATGTTTCGGTACTATCTCAATGTATTTCTAGTTGAGCAAAGCTTGCCCATTCTAAACTCAACCTTTAAGGGATATAGTAAAACGTTGCTAACTCTTTGGGAGGGCGACAACAACCTCGATGAGCAGTTTCAAGATCTTTTGTACCGAATTGATAGCGATAGCAGTAGCGATGACAGTGGGGAACCGGCTGTTTTTTTTAGCGAGACGATAAAAGGGTTTAAATTAGCCAAACAGACATTAGAGAGTGAGTTTAAGCTTTTAGCCGAAAAAGCGAATAGCGAATTTCAGGATGCTTTTACCCATGTTGACACCCTTAACTTGCCCCGGAAATTTTTCAGTCATGTAGTGGTAGAAAAATCTGCTAAAAATGCTCAAAGTAACACATTAGCTAGTATAGCTAATTGGCAAAACACACATCAAACTTTGCTCGACGATTGGCTACTCGACGTTGAAGTAACACTGCTTTACTATTCGGTTTACGATGAGTTTAACTTGCTTTCCGATCAAATTCAGAAGTTTTCTTCTAAAGACCTAAAAAAGCTTTTCAGCCAAATTAAGGGCATACTCTCCAAAATAAGCAAGGAGCTGAGCGTGCAAAAGGTTGCAAAAAGTAAGATGTTGGAAATTGTTCAAACAGCTCACCAGAGAATCTCGGCCGATTTAAACGATAAGGTTATTGCCAACGGTATTGAAATGCTTACCCATTGCTTTACTGATGACTTTGACAAGTTGAGCAAAGGCATAAATGAGCTTGTAGCTCAAATTTCCGATGAACGCTCGTTTTTAAAGCATAAGGATTACGAGAAGCCAACAAACATAGGTGAAATTAAAACTATTTCACCTAGCGAACTGCTGGAGTTTGAAGCGCTACCAAAGTTTACCCAAAGGCTAAAGGAGATTAGGCTAGCTGTTGATAAACTTCTTGAAAATGCTCGTTTAAACCTTGTTGCCCTTGGAACGGTAAGCGACTTTAGCGTTGAGTCGGCAATGCTTCTTTTAAAAGGAAAGCAGGGTACGGTAAGCAAAGCAAAAAATACGGTGAACGATGGGTTTGACAGGGCATTGGGTTACCTCCATAAGGTGGAAGATGCCATAAACGCCATTCAACAGCTGCTGGCAGAGGATTTTAGCGATGCCATAAATAGCTTTAACGACGATATACTTAAGCTTAAAAACACCGATAACATAGTTGAGCTAAACCTGAAAATTGCCAAAATTCAGGCAATAAATCGCACTAAGCAGTTCAGGAAAGAGCTTATAGGCATTGCAAAACGAGGCATAGTTCATGTTAAGTACTACTACAAGAAAATTTTCCTTTTCGGCGCTCGCTCCCGTAAGCGGCTAAAATTGCGATTAGGCCTAGCGGACAGTATTCCAAAAGTTTCGTTTGAACTTTCTGAGTTTATAAGCAACACCCAGCAATCGCTTAAGGATTTACCCTACGTTTACCAACGTCTTTTTCGCTTGAGTCCTACAAATGAGGAGCGTTTTTTTGCTAACCGCGAAAAGGAATTGGCTCAGCTTAAGCAAGCTTTTAAAGACTGGAAAAAGGATAGATTTATTACCGTTTCGGTAATTGGCGAAAAGGGCAGCGGAATTACTTCGCTTTTAAACATGTTTTTAAAGCAGGTTGAACATGACGATGAATTGCTTGTTACAACTCAGCTAAACGAAAAGTTGTATACATCACATGATTATTACAACCTTTTCAGCGAATTGTTTGGCGAAGAAAAATTCCAAAGCAATGAGGAAATTATCCGTTATCTTAACACATCCAGTTCATCTCGTATTGTTGTAATTGAAAACCTTCAGCATATGTTTATAAAGCAAGTGCATGGTTTCGAGTGCATGAACCTGTTTTTCGACCTCATGGCTAACACCATGAAAAAAGTGCTTTGGGTTGGGGTATACACAAACCATTCGTGGCGATATTTGGATAAAACCATACACATTTCGAGCTACTTTACAACCGAACTCTTTGTAGAACCTCTTTCCGAGGAAACCATTCAGGAGATTATTTTTAAGCGCAATGCGCTTAGTGGCTTCCGTATCGTATTCCTACCCGATGTTGAGGCTAAACACAGCAAGCTGTACAAACGAATGGAGTTAACCGAGAGGCAAACCTTTCTTCAGAAGCGATTTTTCAAAGTTTTAGCCAAGCTATCCAACGGAAATATCTCGTTAGCTATGCTCTACTGGCTAAGGTCTATTGAACGGGTTAACGATGAAACAATTGAGATACGTCCAATTAGCGAGGTTGATTTTTCGTTTATAAAAAGCCTAAGCGCCGACGAACTTTTTGCGTTGCAAGCGCTTATTCTGCACGATGGCTTGAATCTGAATAACTTTTCGTCTGTTATTAGTAAACCCGAAAGCGTATGCCGTAACCTTCTTAACCCTATGCTTGAAAAGGGATATCTTATAAAGCCTAAGCATAAGTATAACATTAATCCACTAATTTTTAAGCCGGTTGCCGACTATTTAGCATCGCGAAATTTTGTTAACTAAAAGCACAGGAGTAACGAGTTATATTTATCCTTTAAGAGTGCGTTACAATTAATTGAATACACAACAAATCATTTACTGTGAAAAGAATAGTTCTTATAGTAATTATCGCAATGGCCAGTTTGCTGGGTGTTTTAGCTCAGCAAGTACCCGATTCGGTAGTTCAATTTACTACCGATACCATTGCAGAAACCAATACAGCCGAAACTCCAGAAAAAAGCACTAATAGCGTTGAAGAGCAGCTTAAGCAAACCCCAACGGAAGTGCTTGAGGCAATATCGTTTTCGAAAATTTTTTGGACGCTCATCCTTTTAGCCATTGGCTATTTTGTAATCAAGCTAATTATTAAGCTGCTAGAACTCCTTGCCGAGCGCAGCTCTAAGTACAGAATTCGTATTAAAAGTCTTATACCCATTGTCCGAATTGTTATTTGGGTAGTGGTAATCTTTGCAATTATTAAGGGCATTTACAATCCTCCGCTCGAAACGCTAATTGCAATGGGCGCTTCAATTACTATTGCAGTCGGACTTGCAGCGCAAGATTTGCTCAAAAATGTTTTTGGCGGTTTAATGCTTCTTTTCGATAGGCCCTTCCAAGTTGGCGATAAAATTGAAGCAGGAAAGTACTACGGCGAAGTATTGCAAATCGGTTTAAGGGCTACACGTATTGTTACACCCGACGATTCGGTTGTCTCGGTACCAAACATGGAGCTAATGAACACTGCCGTTTCTAACGCAAACTCCGGAGAGCTTAACTGCCAAGTAGTAGCCGAAATATTTTTACCCATTGATGTGGATACCCAAAAAGCGCGGAAGATTGCCCTCGAAGCTGCTCAGGTATCCAGATTCATCTACTTAAATAAGCCAATTGTAATTCTTTTTGCAAACGAAGTGATGCAACGACGGTCCTATCTGAAAATGAAGGTTAAGGCCTACGTAATGGATATTCGGTACGAGTTTCAGTTTAAAAGTGATATGACTGAGATAATTATTCGCGAACTGCTTAACGAGGGTGTGATAAATAAAGAAGATGTTACCTAGTGGTAAACTTTATTATTGCCCTTGGGTCAAACGATAAACTCAAATAAACACTTCTAGCTTATGAAACGATTCGCTTTCACCTTTTTGCTAAATGCACTTGTACTTTTTGTATTTGCTCAGGATAGAATTACCGGTCACAGCTTTGCCACACGCTCCGAGGTAATTGCACAGAACGGAATGGCTGCCACTAGCCACCCTTTGGCTACTCAAGTAGCCATTGATGTTTTAAAGTCAGGCGGCTCCGCCATTGATGCTGCCATTGCAGCCAACGCAGTACTAGGCCTCATGGAGCCAACTGGTTGCGGAATTGGTGGCGATTTATTTGCCCTTGTTTGGGATGCTAAAACTCAAAAATTACATGGTTTAAATGCCAGTGGCCGTTCGCCAAAGGATTTAACACTTGAGTACTTTAAAGAGAACAACCTCACAAAAGTACCTTCATACGGTCCGCTTCCCGTTACCGTTCCAGGGGCTGTTGATGGATGGTTTGAGCTGCACAAAAAGTTTGGGGTCCTACCCATGGATAAAGTTCTTGAACCAGCAATTACATACGCCCGCAAGGGGTTTCCGGTAACCGAACTTATAGCCTACTACATGCAGCGTTCAGCCTACGTTTTAGGTAAATACCCAAATTTTAAGGAAACCTATATGCCCAATGGCAAAATGCCAGCTAAGGGCGAAATTTTTAGAAATCCCGATTTGGCTAACACATACGAGAAGATTGCCAAGGGCGGTCGCGATGCATTCTATAAGGGCGATATCGCAAAAACTATTGCTAGCTATATCAAAGAGCAGGGTGGGTTTCTGTCATACGACGATTTAGCCTCGCATAAGTCGGAGTGGGTTGAACCTGTTTCGGCAAACTACAGAGGATACGATGTTTGGGAACTGCCTCCAAACGGACAAGGAATTGCTGCACTGCAAATTCTCAATATCCTCGAAGGGTTCGATATTGCTTCAATGGGTTTTGGTAGCGCCGAGTATCTGCATCATTTTATCGAGGCTAAAAAGCTCGCTTACGAGGACAGAGCGCATCACTATGCCGATATGCAGCATGCGAATGTTCCGCTTGAGAGGCTTATATCTAAGGAGTATGCCACCGAACGAAGAAAACTCCTAAATCCGAATCGTGCTGCACGCAGCTATGAACCCGGAAGCATGGATACACCTAGCACTATTTACCTTACCGTTGCCGATAAGGATGGGAATATGGTATCGCTTATCCAAAGCAATTACCGTGGAATGGGATCGGGTATGACTCCTTGGGGATTGGGCTTTGTGCTTCAGGATAGAGGCGAAGGGTTTAATCTTGCAGAAGGATTTCTAAACACCTATGCTCCCGGTAAACGTCCTTTTCATACCATAATTCCTGGTTTTATTACAAAAGATGGTAAGCCCTACGTTAGCTTTGGCGTAATGGGAGGCGGCATGCAGCCACAGGGGCATGTGCAAATTGTGGTAAATATGATCGATTTTGGGATGAACCTCCAAGAGGCTGGAGATGCGCCCCGAGTTCAGCATATTGGCTCATCGGAGCCAACCGGAGGAGAAATGACAAATGGCGGAACAGTATTGCTCGAAACAGGGTTTGACTGGGAAACCATTCGTGCACTTATTAGCAAAGGCCATAAAATACAATGGGATCTTGGTGGATACGGTGGATATCAGGCAATAATGTGGGACGAGATTAACGGAGTATACTTTGGTGCTTCGGAATCGCGAAAGGATGGACAGGCCAGTGGGTATTAGTTCGCATTCGTATTTTTTGGAAATTTGTTTGCGCTAAAAGGTTACTACCAAATAAATTTGCTTATTTTTATAAAGTGAATTTTTATACTTTTTACCGAATTTGGCATTATTTAGCAGAGAGATGAAGTTTTATAAAAGACTATTGGTTTTACTACAGCTGGTTTTACTAACGCTTGTGCTATCGGCACAGGTTAATCAGCACGGATTGCCAATAATACGAAATTTTATCCCCGAAGAGTACGATGCTAGCGACCAGAATTGGTGCGCAGTTCAGGATCATCGAGGAGTTATGTATTTTGGAAATAACGACAGGGGAGTACTCGAGTACGACGGCCGAACTTGGCGAAAGATTCCTGTACCCAAAAATGCCTCAGTTCGCTCGCTTGCTGTCGATTCTTCGGGTAGAGTTTATGTTGGTACTGTTGGCGATTTTGGCTACTTAGCACCTGACGAAATGGGGAATCTTACCTACAAGTCCTTATTGCCTAAGTTAGTCGATTCCATTGATCATTTCTCAGAAGTATACAGAATTCATGAGTTTAAAGGAAATATTCTCTTTTTTCACAGATCAAATCTTTTTATATACAACGGCGACAGCGTTTACGTAAAGGATTTGAATAAAGATAAACGATACTACAACCTGCTCTCATTTGTAGTTAACAACCGCTACTATATTGGCTCGTATCGAGGAGGTTTACGTGAACTTATTGATACTTCATTAGTTATTGCCCCAAACGGAGAGTTTTTTTATGAGGATAATATTTGGGGCATGCTGCCCCATAACGATTCGGTTGCAACTGTTGTAAGTGAACAAGGGCTTTTTCGATACAACCAGCGAAGCGGTGAGGTTAGTAAACTTGAGCATAACGATGCGTTTTACGGTAAGCTCATGGAGCAGAATGTGCAGGTTTACCATGGTGGCTCGCTTAACGATACTACGCTGGGTGTTTCCTTTATATTCGACAAGGATAATGGGTTTATACAGTACAACAATAGCGGGGAACCACTTCGCTTATTAAATAAAGCAAACGGTCTTTTAGATAATTCCGTAACCTACTCCTATCAGGAAGGTTCAAATGGAAGTTCTTCACCTCTTTGGCTCCCCCTTAGCGTGGGAATTAGCCAGGTCGATATTCATTCTCCAATTAGTAAATTTGCAGAAGAATCGGGTTTAGACGGAGGAATCTCTGGTGTTACCAGATATAATGGAACCCTTTTCGTTTTCACCATGTCAGGTGTTTTTTACCAAGATTTCGACAGTAGAGGAATAGCTTATTTTAAGCAGCTAAAGCAGATTAATTCAGCGGCATGGTCACATTTGCACTTTGTTGATCCGAAAACACAAAAAGAGCGGTTACTTATTGGAACGTTAACAAACGGAATTTTTGAGATAGACGAAAATTTCCGTGTTAAAAGCATAAGCAACAACCCTGAGTTTAAAAATATTGCGCACGTTGCCTACTCAATGCATCAAAGTAAAGCAAATCCAAACAAGGTATATATTGGCATGAGTGGCTCGTTTGCTGAAATGGAGTGGAATGGTGTTACTTGGAGAAACCGAGGGAGACTAGAAAGGAATATACTCAAAAAAGAGTATAGGGCTATAGCCGAAGTAAAACCAAACGACCTATGGATAGCAACTTATAGCGATGGGGTTACAAGAGTTCAACTTGGTGCCGATACCATAATCACCGACTTTGGCCTTGAGCAAGGACTCCCTTCCCTTAAAGATAATTCAACCATTGAAGTTGAAGGCGAAGTTTACTTTTTAACTAGCGGAGGTATTTTACAATTTAACGAAGCTATAAATAGGTTTGAACCTGCGGAGTTGACAGGGTTAGATTATAAAATTGACGAAAAGGGAGTTTCACGGGTTATCCCATTTAAGCAGGGCTACGTTTTAGCTTGCAATAATGAAAAGGGGCACAGGTGGATTGAAATTCACAATATCGTCAAAAGTTCCGAGAAAGTCATCGTTGCAAAGCCTTTCAGGGTATTGCCTAACAGGTGGTGTGACTACCTGTTTGCCGATGAAGATATACTCTGGATAGCAATTTCAACCGAGCTATACACGTACAATAGCAATGTTTACCAAAACTATGAGAAACCATTCAACGCTTTAGTTCGACGGGTTACAACTAAAGCCGATTCGGTGCTCTTTAACGGAGCCTTTATTAATATTCTTGATGATGGTAGCGTTGTTACCTGCTTAGGGCAGCATGAGTCGCAAATACCAACCCTATCGTATGAGTTTAATAGCGTTACCTTCCATGTTTCCTCTTCGTTCTACGAAAGTGTTGAGAGAACCGAGTATAGCTACATCCTTGAGGGCTATGAGAAGGAGTGGAGTAAATGGACCAACAATCCTACTCCAATATACACCAACCTATCGGAGGGATCATACACCTTTAAGGTAAAAACTCGTAACGTGTTCGGTACCGAGAGCCGTATAGCCGAATATAGCTTCTCAGTTAAACCTCCTTGGTACAGGTC
>CAZGQZ010000016.1:0-20701 GCA_964527985.1 uncultured Rikenellaceae bacterium
AGCCTATTCCTGTCGTTTTCAATTTTATTGGTGTAGTATTCTTTATCCTGTTCAAGTTTTTTTATTCGCTTGTACTCCCTGTAAACATCAACCCAGTTGCTACTATCAAACAGGAGCATCCAAAGAACAAAAATGGCTAAGGTGAGAATGTACTTGTTTTTTAGCCAGGGGTTTACTTTTTGCCAAATTGATGCTGAGTTCATAATTAGTAGTTATTGGTAGCTGTTGGAGATAACAAGATAGAGTTTCGTGAAATCGCGCTAACCTCCTCCAAAAACATGAATTACCTGAACGTTATCGCCCTCTTTTATTAACGTTGACGAATAGTTGTCCTTTTTAACAAGATCTCCGTTAACCCTAACAATAAGTAGTTCAAAGGTGAAGTTTTTCAGAGCAAGAAGCTGTTCAACTGAAATTTCATCTTTGTTGGTGTCAAGAACTTCGGGGTTATGGTTAAGGGTAATTCTCATACTTCTTTCGTTGAATTATACTGCAAAATTACGAAAAACAGCTCGAATTGCAAAGGTAACGTTGCTTGCCTAGAAGGTAAGCGTAAAGGTTGTTCCATGGTCAGGCTTGGAGAATGCATTAATACTCCCGTTGTGCAGGCGCATAATTTGGCGCGAAAGGCTAAGCCCAATTCCAGAGCCTTTGGGTTTTGTTGTGAAGAAGGGTATGAAAATCTTGTCGAGTACTTCGGGTAATATTCCTTCTCCGTTATCGGTAACCTGTATGGTAACTCGTCCTCTTTTGTTAAGAAATCCTGTGAGAGAGATTGTTGGATTTGGCCTATTTTCGAGTGCATGAATAGCATTTTTGAGCAAATTGATAATAACTTGCTCAATTAGCTCCACATCGCATGAGAGGTCAATATTGTCAGGATCAACGCTAACGGTAAAGTTGATGTTTGAATTTCTAATCTCTTCATCCATTAGCGGAGTAATGTTATTGAAGAGGGTTGTAACGGCTACAATTTTAAAGTTTGGTTTCGGAATACGAGTTAAATTTCGGTATGTATCAACAAAATGCATTAGCCCAGTACTACGCTTGTGTATGGTTTGTAAACCTTGCTGTATTTCATCAACCGTTTCTTCGTCGAGAGTAGCGTTTGGATCTTCTACCTGAGCCTCATTCAACGATTTTATCATCATATCTATTGTTGATGAAAGCGAAGCAATTGGCGTTATTGAGTTCATTATTTCGTGCGTAAGCACTCGTATTAGCTTTTGCCATGCCTCGGTTTCTTGCTCTTCGAGTACGCTTTGAATGTTTTTTATTGTTGCTAGTATAATGTGCTTGTTGTGAACTTTTATTTCGGTGCCATTTACCGCAAGTTGAAGTATGTCGTCCTCTTGTTGAACTTTTACCAGCTGATTTTCGCCTGGGTTTAGGTTGAGCAGTTTATCAACTATTTCGGGGCTTATTGCATATAGCTGCTTTACATTTTTAAGACCAGATAATTGAAAAAGCTTTTTTGCTGCTTTGTTAATCATTTCAACCGTACCATCTTTTTGAAAGGCAACAATACTAACATCAATATTTTGTACAATGCTTTGCAAGTATTGAAAATGCTCCTCCTTTTCGCTCCTAACGGTCTGAAAGTCTTTAATTACATCGTTAAAGGCTTTGCTTAGCTCATCGTACGAGCTGCCCATTCCCTCAATTTGAAACGATCGGGTAAATTCTGAAAATCTTATCGATTCGAGAAAACTGGCTAGGTCACGGTTTGTTTTGTCGATGTATTTAAACATGGAGTAAATTTGTATTACTCCAGCTGCGGCAATTAGCATTGGCGTAATAAAGAACTGGTAGTTTAACCAGGTGTAAAAAAAGGCGTAAATGGTTAGCGCAAGGAGCGATAGCCTTATAACGATGGTTATCCTGTAGTTCTTATAAATCATACTTCTCCATTCTGCGGTAAAGTGATGTTCTGGTAATGCCTAGTTCATTGGCTGCTTGCGTAATATTACCCTGAAATTGCTTAAGCACTTTAATAATTACCGATTTTTCAATCTCATCGAGGTTGAAGGTTTCGAAATCGATACCATCACCCGGTCCCGATTGTTTGTTGGCCGAGAGAAAGAAATCGGAGGGTTGAAGTATTTCTGAGTCGCTCATAATTATGGCTCGCTCAATGGCATGTTGAAGTTCACGCACATTTCCTGGCCAACGGTAGCCCTCAAGTTTTTTAATGGCTTCGTTAGAAATTCCCTTGATAGCCTTCTTATATTTTTTTGCATAAACTCCAAGAAAATGTTTGGCAAGCAAAGGGATATCGCCATACCGCTCGCGGAGGGGAGGAAGGTGAATTTCGACGGTATTAACACGGTAAAGCAAGTCTTGCCTAAAGGTACCTTCCGATACCATTTGGTGAATATTATTGTTAGTAGCGCATATGAGCCTAACATCAATGGGTTTGGGCTTGGTAGCACCAACACGAATCACCTCTCTTCGCTCAATAACTGTAAGTAATTTTGCCTGTAGCGGTAGCGAGAGGTTTCCAATCTCATCGAGGAAGAGGGTACCAGATGAGGCAATCTCGAAACGACCGGGTTTATCTTTTTTTGCATCGGTAAATGCACCCCGTTCGTGCCCAAACAGTTCGCTTTCAAAAAGGGTTTCGGCAATTGAGCCCAAATCAACGCTAATAAAAACCTCTTCGCTTCGGGGTGAGTCGCGGTGTAGGGCACGGGCAACAAGCTCTTTGCCTGTTCCGTTTTCGCCCAGAATTAGCACATTAGCATCGGTTTTTGCCACTTTTTGTATGGTGTTAAATACTTCGAGCATGGCTTCCGAATTACCCACAAAGTCGTGAAAGCGGCTATCGATAACGCTGCTAATTTCTTTCTGCTTCTCCTTAAGGGTTGAGACCTCGCGTTGCGATTTTTTCAGCTTTACAGCTGATGATACAGTTGCAATTAGCTTTTCGTTTTGCCAAGGTTTAAGAATAAAGTCAGTTGCCCCTGCTTTAATTGCTTTTACTGCCTTTTCGGCATCGCCGTATGCTGTTATGAAAACAACTATTGCGGTTGGGTCTATTTCAATTATTTTGGCAAGCCAGTCGAACCCTTCCTGACCGCTAATAGCATCCTTGGTAAAGTTCATGTCGAGCAGGATAACATCGAAATCGTTTTTGCTTAAAAGGTCAGGAATATCCTGCGGGCTCGATGTTGTCTGAACCTGTTCAACATGCGGTTTTAGTAGTAATTTTAAGGCAAATAGTATATCCTCATTATCGTCAACAACTAAAATTTTTCCTGATTTAACTGGCATGGCTAACTTATTTTATTACAAACTGTATGTTGGTAAAGTTATTAATATTTGCAAAAATCGAAATAGCAACCTAAAATACCATTTTACAAACGTGCACTTTTTGCTTACCCACTAGCCTAACAATGTAGAGGCCTGTAGGAATTTTGCTTATGCTGATTTGGCTTTGACCATTTTGCAGTTGCATGTTTTTGCTTAAAACTCTTTTTCCCTGCATATCGATTATTTGAAGCTGATTAAATGTGTCGGAATTATTAATATTAACGGTAAGCAAGTTGCTATTTGGACTATAAAATATTGCTACTGCATTGGTCGTGTTTTCAATACTGGATGGGTTAACTACCTCGAGCGAAAAGTTATATATTTCGCTTTCATTAGCTCCATCGTTTATCGAAAGTGGAATATCCAAAAAGCCAGTAAAATTGTTTGCAGGAGTTACCGTATGGTTATTAAACGAATAATTATTGCCTTCGTACACGGTGAGTGCGAAATCATCTGGAAAAATATTGTCGACATCATCAACATGAAGCATGTTTAGCGTAAGCGTAATTGGTTGGTTTATGTTAGTTGTTACCGTTTGCTGACCTGTAATTACTGGAGTTGCGTTAGGACTAACGCATGATATGGCAACCTGCTTGCTTACTTCGCCAAAATCGCCCGAAATAGTAAAGGTAACTGTTTCGGTTCCTAACCATCCGCTGCTCGATATGCTTATTGTCCAATCGTTATTAGTAATTGCAATATTATCGTTTCCTTGCCAGGTTATGGTAAGGTCGTCTGAAAAGTTCGATATATAGCTGCGTAAGTCAAACGTTAGCGTTTCGTGCTGTATAAAGGTTAGCTCGTTGGGTAAATTCAGGGTTGTATAGGTCATTTGTTCTACCCTAAAGTCATCAAAGTAAAAGCCATCTTTATTAACTGATACATCGCTAACTAGTCTAAAGCGTACTTTAATGGTTTCGCCAGTATAAGGGGTAAGGTCAATTTCTTCCTTAACCCATTGAGCCTGATTTCCATGGTAAAGAGGTTGTTCGTAATCTTGAGTGGAGCTGCCAATTGCAGTAAACATTCCGGATTGTGGAATCCAAGTTGTTCCTCCATCGGTTGAGACGAGGAATTGGGCGTAATCCCAGCCTGTTTCAATATCCCATTTTGCCCAATACTCTGCGTAAGCAACTATAGCGTTGGTTAAATCAATTTCTTGGTTGTACTCAATGAAGGTATTTGCGTTGTCAGAGTAGTTTTCTTGAGGGCTATCGGAGATTGATGATGGCGCAGAGTAAGCATCCTCATTGGTTATACCCCAGGTAGTGCTTGTCCAATTGTTAAGGTTATCGCCATTCTCATCAACAATAATTTCGGCATTTCCGTAGAGTTTGGTAATTGTATCGGTAAAGGAGTAAAGCCCATTGTTTAGTAGTATAACAAACTTTACCTCTTCTCCGTTAGCAATGGTTGGGGCAAACGTCATATTTGCTGTAACTGTTCTTTCATCAAGCGTTTCCATGTTTGCTAGGTTAGCGTCAATTGAAACATCCTGAATATTTGCAGAGAGAGGCTCAATGCTCATCGTGTAATCAGCAGGAGAAACAACACCTAACGATTGAACTTTTATTGGTATTTCAACTTCACTGCCATTGTAAAACCTGTACGATAAATCGGTTGTTTTGGCAAAAGGGAGGGCGAGACGTGCAAGGTTGAGGTTCATGCCGGTATGCCCAGCACAAATTTCCTCAATCCTGTCAATTGCTGGCCAAAACCCGTCGCTAGGGCTTCCTGCTTCGGGTGTAAAAGCAATTATTTTGTTCTTAGTATCTTGCTCGCCGTAAAACCAGTCGTCGCTACCGCCATTAGCAACGTACTGTAATGTTTGGTAACAGGTACCGTACTCGTAGCCGTTCTCTTCGGTTAGCAGCTGGGCGTAGGCTTCAAAAAGTTCGGAATCGGGTGTTGTAGTGTTGGCATACCCCCAAGGGTAAATTAGTATGTCGCTATAGGTATGGTTGTTAAGCGCAAGTAGTATGTTTTTTTCTTCGCAGAATTGTTTTACCAGCTGGGTTTCGGGTTCGCTAAAACCAGATGTACCCCTGAATGTTTCAGACCAACCGTTTGGCGAAGAGCCGCTATCGTCGTGACCCCACATGTAGCCAAAATTTCGGTTAACATCAACGCCATAGGTACCATCACCATTGTTTCTGCGGTTTTTTCGCCACATTCCGCCACCATTTGGGTCGGTTGTTTCGTTGTATATGTAACCATCAGGGTTTACGCATGGAATGAAGTACATTTCTAGGTTGTTAACTAGGTAGGCAATTTCGGTATCGCTCTCGTAGTTTTCTAAAATATACCACATTTGGTAAAGCATTTGCTGCATCGAAACTGGTTCGCGTGCATGGGTGAGAGCGGTATAGAGTACCTGCGGTTTATCCTGATCAACATTAGGGTTATTGGATATACGAACCCAAAATACCTCTCGGCCCTCTATGGTTAAAGTTTCATCAATGGGAGCTATCTCTGAAATAAGGTTTGGGTAAAGCTGCTTCATCTCATCAAGTTCATCCAGTAACTCTTGATAGGTATGATATCCTCCCATGCTTCCTAGCTTGAAATTTGCAGGAGTAGTATAACCTTTAATGTTGCGTTTGGCAGCTTTTATTTGCTGGTTTTGTGCTTCAATGCTTTTACCAATATTTCGATTTTGATAGTGCTGGGTAACATTTTCAATTAATATGGCGAAGCTATAGCCTAAAAGTTTTATCTGCTTAAGTTCATCTTCAGAGAACTCACCAATAATGAAATTACCCGGCTTGTGCTGTAAATTTTCTGTTGAAATGCCTGCTGAAGCAATTTTTTGTATATCGGTATAATCTGCTATACTTATTTTTACCCTTTGGTAATTATGTGGTTGGCCAAATAAGCCTAAAGCGAAAAGCAAACCAAATGCAGTAACGATAAAAGTTCTCATAGTTTTGGGGAGTTTTTAAAAATGTTGCCCTAAAAGTATGGAATAAGTTTTTCAATTCAATATTTTTCAGCAACAACTGCATTTGTTTTTTTCAAATTGAATTTTACGATTTTATTCCTTCTTTAATTTCCCTATTTTCACAAGAGTATACGAGTGTGCGATAACGAACATGTTATGTTGCATATTCGAACACACGTAAAGATTTAAAGCATACGAGTAAAGTTGCTAACATTAACTATATTAAATATATACATATTGTGGCATGCAAAATGATAAATGAAATGCCAAACACGAAAATTTTTAGCAATGGATAGAGCAATTGAAAAAAAGAAATGGCCACTCAAAAAAATACTATGGGTAGGCGGTATAGCAGCAGCAGTTCTTTTAGTAGCTTACTATGTATTTTTTGTTGATAAGAGTTCGAAGCTTAAAGTTGAGGTAGATAAGCTAACCATAGAAACTGTTCAGCACGATTTATATCGCGATTATATTACCGTTATTGGAAATGTAGCCCCTATTCAAACTATCTATCTCGATGCTACCGAAGGCGGGAGTAGAGTGGAGGAAGTTATTATTAAAGAGGGGACTAAGGTTAAAGAGGGCGATCTGATTGCTCGTTTTAGTAATACAAACCTCATTCTCGATATCTCGAACAATGAGGCTAACGTATCACGCACAACCAATGATTTAAGGAGTACTCGCTTGCAGATGGAAAAGCAAACGCTTGATACTAAAAGCCGCTTGCTCGACCTAAACTTTGAGCTTAAGGAAAAAGAGCGAAACTACAAGAATAATAAAGTCCTTTACGAGCAGAATCATATTTCCAAAGAGGAGTATGAGCGCTCGCAAGAGGCATACGAGCTTACCACAAAGAGGATTGAACTATTCCGTGAGAGTTGGAAGCAGGATTCAATTTTCAGGTTAACGCAGATAAAAACCCTTGAGGAGGATGCCGACCGCCTTCAGAAGAATTTGGCTATTGTTCGCAACCGGTTAGAAGCACTCGATTTTAGAGCACCAGTTACGGGCGAACTTGCTTCGCTTAACCTAGAAGTTGGTCAGGTAATAAGCATGGGAACAAGGATAGGTACAATTCATGTACTCGACTCATATATGCTAAAGGTTGATATTGACGAGCATTACATTTCAAGGATAGTTAGGGGATTGAAGGGTGAATGTGAATTCTCAAGCGAGCAATATGCTGCTCATATCTCTAAGGTTTATCCCGAGGTGCGTAATGGAAGATTCACTGTTGATATGGTTTTCGATAGCGTTGTGCCTAAGAACATTAGAATTGGTCAAACTTCTCGTATCCGTTTAGAGTTGGGCGAATCGCAAATGGCCGTTCTAATACCTCGCGGTGGATTTTATCAAAGTACTGGTGGGCAGTGGATATATGTGGTTGATCCGTCAGGAAAATTTGCCACAAAGCGTTCAATCCGAATTAACAGACAGAATCCACGGCACTACGAAGTGGTTGAGGGACTTGAACCTGGAGAGAGAGTAATTGTATCAAGCTACGATAACTTTGGCGATTTCGATAGGCTTATTCTCAGTAAGTAAACCATAAAATCAAACATAATTCAGATAAAACTAAATAACCTACAGCTATGAACAACAACAATTTAACCATTCAAACCAAAAGCTTAGTTAAAGTTTTCAGAACCGAAGAGGTTGAAACCACAGCGCTTAATAATGTTGATTTGGAAATTAAAGATGGCGAATTTGTTGCCATCATGGGTCCATCAGGATGCGGAAAATCAACTCTACTTAATATTTTGGGATTGCTAGATAATCCTACAAATGGCGAATTTTTCTTTAATGGAGTTGAGGTTTCAAAATTTAAGGAGAAACAGCGGACAAACATGCGGAAAGCCAACATCGGTTTTGTGTTTCAAAGTTTCAACCTAATCGATGAGCTTACAGTTTTCGAAAACGTTGAATTACCGCTCCTTTACATGAACATTCCTTCGTCGGAGCGAAAGCGCATGGTTGAAGCTGTACTTGAGCGCATGAAAATTTCGCATCGTAAAAAGCACTTCCCTCAGCAGCTTTCGGGAGGACAACAGCAAAGAGTAGCCATAGCAAGGGCTGTTGTTGCAAATCCAAAGCTTATACTTGCCGATGAGCCAACAGGTAACCTCGATTCGGCCAATGGCGAAGAGGTTATGAACTTGCTCTCCGAGCTAAATAACGAGGGAACTACAATTGTAATGGTTACCCACTCGCCAAGCGATGCTGAGAAGGCTCACCGTATTGTACAGCTATTCGATGGACACATTGTAACTGAAAACGTTAAGAAGTTGCTTTAACGAATTGAACTAGAACTGTCAGTTAAAAACTTTAACCCATGAGAGAGATTTGCATACCTGTACCAGCATTTGGAAACGATCAAATTGCAGAGGTTACGCTAACAATAGATAACAAAAAGGTTAGCTATAGCTATAGGGTTGAGTCGTTTCCTTGGCGCATTGAAAGTGAGATTGACGATGAAGATGAGCATAACCATGCCACACTTGAACAAATTGAAATGCTCAGGAAAAGTCTGGCAAGCTATAGCCGAGAGTGGGAGCTAATACAAATTTATACTCCTGCTAAGAGTGCAACTCATATACAGGTTCTTTTTCGAAAGCGAAATATTGCATAAGCATTTTTAATAGCTAAGTATAATTCAAGCATATGAAAACAAAGGCATTACTATTGCTGGCAAGCATAATCCTCTTACTGTGCAATAGCACAAAAGCGATAGCCGAAAAAGCAGAGAGCAATTCTCTCGAGGTACCCAATGTGCAACACGCCGTTGATGTTAGCTTGGATAAACACGAAGCTAGTTCGGATGAAGTTGTTATAAATGGGAGACATTACTATTTTTTTGGAGAGAGTTTTTTTAATGATGAGCTTTACCTCCCATTTATCAACGAAGATGATTACTGCTTTCTTAAGCAAAATCCTATTGTGAAAGCATACTTTATTCTGATTTACCCTGCTTCATGCTGGCTCGATGATGACTCGTTACACATTTTAGAAATACTTTAGCCATGATAAGATCACTAAGAATACTTCAGATTTTAAGCCTTTTGTTTCTCCATCAGGTTGTTTCTGCGCAGCAAAGTTGGACTCTTGAGGATTGCATTAACCATGCATTACAGAATAATATCCAGCTAAAGCGGAGCGAGTTGCAAGAAAGGGTTTCGCAAAAGGAGTTTACTCAAAGCACATTTGAGCTTGGGCCAAACCTTTCAGGGTTTTACAATCACCAACTGCTGAATGGGACAACATTTAATCAGTATACCCTTAAGTTCGAAAGCCTTAAGAACCAATCGGGAAGTTTAGGGTTAAGTTCAGAAATTACCCTTTTTGATGGTTTTTACTCGATAAACAATAGGGCTCGATTAAAGTATCAGCTTGAGGCAGCTAAGCAGCAATCGGAAGTGCTAAAGAATAGCGTTACGCTAAATGTTGTGGCAGCATATCTGCAGGTTTTGCTCGAATCGGAAATGCTCAATCTCGCAGAAGAGCAATATGAGCTTTCGCAAAAACAGCTTGATAAAGCTGAAGCTGAGCTAAAATTAGGAAAAGTTTCTCAGGCCGATTATCTAAATCTTAAGGCTCAAAGTATAAACCAGAAAGCATTGCTAACCAGTGCCCGTAACAGGTTTAAGTATTATACCCTTGAACTTGCGCAGCTGTTAGAGGTAAATGATGTTGAAAATTTTACTATTGCTATTCCTTCAATCATGGCAAGCGATGCTGATGTTCACTCAATAAGTTTTGATGCAATTCACAACGATATTGCTCAGCATCGGCCCGAGATTAAAAAAGCTGAATTTATGCTTAAATCGGCAAAGAAAGGGCTTAACATGTCGTATGGTTTGTTAAGTCCTCGGATAACTCTTGGTTACCAGTTAGGTTCGGGTTACGACCAGTCAGCATGGTACATTACTCCCGATAGCGTTTTTGTTCAGTACCCAAGCTATACCTATCGACAGCAGCTTAACGATTACATTCAGCATAGAATTTATTTTAGGGTAAGCATACCAATTTTTCAAAAGCTTTCAAACCATTTGCAAATTAGCAAGTCTAAAATTCAGCTTTTAGATGCAAACTATGCGCTAGAAGAGGCTCAAAAGGCTGTTTATAAGGATGTTCAGAGTTCTTTGTCGGATGCACAGTTGTCGTGGGATAACTACTTAGCTTTTAGTGAGACAGTGGAAAGCTACAAGGAACTTTTTGACCAAACCGTTAACAAGTTTAATTTGGGAATGGTAAATGCCATTGAGGTAGGAATTGCACAGAATAACTTGGTAAAAGCGCAAGCCGATTTGCTTCATGCAAAGTATAGCTACGTGCTTAAGCTTAAAATACTCGATTTCTACAGAGGTGTGCCTATAACCCTGTAGCTTTTTAGTTGGTTTTTTTATAGGTTTAGTTTATGGTTTGTTGGTTTGCCCCGGGGTGGTGCCCGGGGCATTTTTTTTAGCCATTAGGTATTTCTGAACGCTTCTAATCTCATCAAATGTTATGCTTTCGCCTAGCATTTTTTTTGCATAGGTTGCCGATTTGGTTTCCGCCCTTTCAAAGTGTGCAATAATTTCCTTTAGCTTATCATTGGGCACCACTTTCTCAATTTCAAGCTCGCCTTGCTCAATGTAAACTCCTAAGTGGTTATAAACTGTTTGTGGAGTAATTTGCCTTTCAGCAGCAATTTCATCAATGGTTTTTCCCTGGCAAAATAGTTTGTAGCTAGTGGCATGCGATTTTTCTTTCTTCTTTGTTGATTCCTCAACCAATGAAAAATCAATATTTTCCGAATAGGGCAATCCTTGCTCTTTACGGTAGCTGTTTACGGTATCAAGAATTTCTTTGCCGTAATCGGCAATCTTCTTTTTGCCAAAGCCATTTATGCTTTTAAGCGATGTTGCACTTTGAGGGAGATTTTCGCAAATCTCAATGGCCGAAGTAAGTTTGAGTACTCGGTAAACCGGAATGTCTTTTTCGTTAGCTATCTTGTTTCGCCATGCAATAAGCTTTTTGTATAGCTCAGGATGTTTTGTGCTCGATAACGATATGTCGTTGGCGGCTTTTTGGCTCTTCCTCTTTTTGCCAAATGGTTCAATTGATGCTAATGCACGAGCTTTTATATAATCGCTGCTATTAAATCCTTTTTTACATGCGCTAAAACATTTGAGCTTAATGTTTAGCATGTTTTCAGCGCTATCGAGTATTTCTTTAAGCTTGGTTTTTTGCTCTTTATTATCGCTTTCTGTATCGAGACCTTGGAGCAGGCTAAGTATTTCATTCTCAATTTTTGGCTCGAAATAGCCTATCGCTTTACTAATTCTTTGCTGAATAAGCTCCGAGTCTTCAACCTGTTGCTCTGCCTGTGCAATTCTGATAACCTGAGCAATAAACTTTTCGGCAACGTTAGCTATGTCAATTTGAACTTTAGTAGCAATTTCTTGTAAGGCTATTTGGGCTGATGGGTTAAAGGCATTGCCTGACTTACGGACAATGCTGTGAGCATAGCTTATTTGTTTTTGAATATTGCCAAAGCTAAACAAATCGTCAATTAGCTGTTTTTGGTATTCACATTTAGCCTCGGTAAGCTTTTGCGAATTTGGGTGGTTCTCCTCAATTTTGCTATTAAAGCTAACTACAGTATTGTCGTTAATAATTGCCCTGTTTTCAATAGGTTTGCTAAGTACAAGGCCCTCTAGCGAACGGCATCGGCTAAGGGCAACGTAAACCTGACCGTGTGCAAAAGCGGCATTGGCATCAATTATTGCTTTGTCGAAAGTTAACCCTTGACTTTTATGTATGGTAATTGCCCATGCAAGCTTTAGTGGATATTGGGTAAACGTGCCTGTAATAGTTTCGTTTATTTCCTTGGTAAACGGGTCGAGCGAGTATTTTGTATTCTCCCAAAGAAGCGGAGTTACCTCAATTGGCGATTCATCGCCAGGGCATTCAACGTAAACTATATCATCGTCAATGGCCATTACCTTACCAATTTTGCCGTTGTAAAATAGCTTTTCATGCGAGGGATCATTCTTAATGAACATAACCTGAGCACCCTCTTTTAGAGTAAGTGTGCTATCGGTGGGGAAAGCATGCTCTGGGAAATCGCCCTCAACAATGGCTGTGAACGAGGATGGCTTTGTGTTTAAAGCATCGAGTTTTGATGAATTTATGCTTTGTGCTTGGTGGTTGTGTGTGGTAAGGGTTATGTAGCCTTGGCTATCGTCGGGAACAAAGTTGGGTAAAAACCTGCTGTTAAGGAGTTTTACCGATTCGTCGTCAAGTTGGTTGTTTCTAACCTTGTTGAGTAACGAAATGAATTGGCTATCGCTTTGCCTGAAAATGTGCTTTAGCTCAATGCTTATGTAGCTTGTTTGTTTTAGGGCTAGGCTGCTGAAAAAGTAAACAGTATCATAGTATTCTCTTAAAATATTCCACTCGTTATCGCGGGCAATGGGGGCAAGCTGTTGCATATCGCCAATCATAAGTAGCTGAACTCCACCAAAAGGCTTGCTGTTTTTTCTGAATCGTTTCAACACAGCGTCAATCCCATCAAGCAAATCGGCTCGCACCATGCTTATCTCATCAATAATTAGTAGGTCGAGGCTCCTAATAATGTTAATTTTCTCT
This sequence comes from uncultured Rikenellaceae bacterium, assembly GCA_964527985.1. Lineage (GTDB taxonomy): Bacteria > Bacteroidota > Bacteroidia > Bacteroidales > Tenuifilaceae > Perlabentimonas. The sequence continues at coordinate 12,884 of CAZGQZ010000016.1, forward strand.
TTGCTAAATCGCTGTAGCTTCTCCTTGTCCGATTGGCTATTGCTACTGCTAAAGCTATGCTTACTGCTTTGTGGTATTTGCGGACCAAATGGTAGCTGAAAAAATGAGTGGATAGTTACTCCACCGGCATTAATTGCAGCAACTCCTGTTGGAGCAACCACAATCATTCGTTTATGAATTTTCGACTTTAGGTTTCGTAAAAAGGTGGTTTTGCCCGTTCCTGCTTTTCCCGTTAAAAAAATATTTGCCCCAGTTTCCTCAACGAACTGATATGCTAAATTTAAACGGTTATCAATTTCAACTTCCATTAATACTATGCTAATTTTGTGATGTTTGCTGTGCAATAAAAGTAGTGGTTTATGCTCAATTTTTCAATTATACTCATTGAAAATACTTTACATACATTAGGTTTCGTTATGCCTAATGTATTACAAACAATTGTATTATTACTGCTATATTTGCCTGCTGGTGTTTAATATTGATGTATAACCAATTTTTATTTAGCATGAAGAGTAAATTAAATCTGGTTCCATTGGCGGTTATGCTAATGTTTTTCGCGTCGTGTGAATGTACACGGAAAGAGAGAGTTCCTTTGGATGAGATTGATGTTACCGTTGAGTTGCGAAGGTTTGACAGGGATTTATTTAGCATCAATACTGATTCTATTGACCACGAAATAGCAAGGATAAGTCAAGAGTACCCAACCTTTTTTTCGCTATTTGCTGAGGGAGTAATTGGAATTGGCACCCCTGAGGATGAGGATTTCTCAATATATCTAACAAGTTTTATTGAGGATAGAATGGTTAGCGAAACGTATAAGCAGGTGCAGCAGGTTTTCCCAAATACAGCCGAATTGAACAATGAGCTAACCAACGCTTTTAAGCGATATCGATACTATTTTCCTGGCAGACAAATCCCTGCGGTTTACGGTTTTGTGTCGGGTTTTAACAACTCGGTTGTAATTGCCGATAGCGTTTTGGCCGTAGGGTTCGATAGGTATTTGGGGCGCGATTGCGAATACTATCCTCAGCTTGGCATTCACAAGTACCTTCAGTATAAAATGCATCCAGGTAAAATTCCTTCCGACTTAGTTCGAGCGTGGGCTTTTGGTGAGTTTCAGTTTAACGATTCCATTGATAATCTGCTCAATAATATGATTTACGAGGGAACGCTAATGTACCTAACAAAGCAACTTTTGCCAAATCAACCCGATAGCCTCATTTTCGGCTTTACGCCAAAGCAAATGAAATGGTGCCAGCGAAACGAAAAGGAGATGTGGGCATATTTGGTTGAGCATAAGCTTCTTTTTAATACCGATGCTTTTACGGTAAACCAGTACGTTAACGATGCTCCGTTTACGCCTAATTTCACTAAAGAATCGCCCGGAAGGGCCGCTGTATGGTTAGGCTATAAAATTGTAAACGCCTTTATGAAGCGTAACAATGAATACACCCTCGAAATGCTTATGCTTGTGAACGATTATCAGAGCATTCTGAATAAGGCAAGGTACAACCCTTAATGCAAAAACTGATATAAAGGAAAAGCTCGCTTCGGATAATTTCCTTAGCGAGCTTTTGGTTTTTCTAGGCTGGAGAAAAATTGGGACAAAAACAAATCTCTGCTAATGAGATGTTGGTTGTGATAAAAAGGTTGCGTTAGTAAAATTTATTTCGTTAAGCTACAAAGCATATATAGTCAATAAGGTGTATTATATTTAGTTAGTTCAAAATTATATTGATGTTTTAAGCGAATTAGTATTCTTTGCTTATCCTATTGTACTTCTTAGTTTTTAACTTTTTTGCATCAACATGGTTAAAACAGCGGTTAAAAGCTGTAAGTTTGTTAATAAAACTTTTTGTGGAATGTTTAGGTTTTTAACCATAGTATTAACTCAAATCCTTTTTACTTTTTTTACACAGCAAGTTTATGCGCAGGAGAATAGCCATAAAGCGTTAAATAAGCTTGCGCCAAAAGAGCGTATTGAGGTTTTATCAAACCTTTCCGATACTTTTCTGGAAGACTCATTAGAGCTTAGCATCACCTACAAGGTGCAAGCGCTTGAGGTTGCTCAAACCCTCGGCAACGATTCAGTAATCGCCCTACAAGCAGAGCAGTTGGCCGATTTGTATGTAAACAATGGCAAATACGCAAAGGCTATTGATACCTATAAATTAGCCTTTGCAATAGTTCAAAAGAGTAACGATCTCATAGGTATGAGTCGTTTGCAAAGGTTTATTGGAAATGCATTTTACTATACTGGAGAGTATGATAAAGCACTTGAGGCTCATTTTACTTCTTTAGAGTTTGCTGAAAAGCAGAACAACGAACATGGTATTGCATCGGCCTACAACAACATAGGGCTAATCTACATGCAGCAACAGAAGTTCGACAAGGCTGTTGACCATTACCAGAAAGCGGAAAGGCTTTTTGCTAAGCTTAACAATACAAAAAATCAGGGCCTAGCACTTATAAACATTGGTAACATAAGCTATTTTCGCAGCGAGTATCAACATGCTCTTGAATACTACCAAAAAGCCTACGAATTATTTTCTCAACTTAACGATCAACCCAATATTGCCCTCGCCTCGCAAAACCTTTCAATAACTTTTGAGATACTGGAGGATTATGAGAATGCTCTTCAATTTGCGCTTAAAGCGCTTGAGATTTACGAAGCAACTGCCAATATTTTTGGGCTAACAAACATTTCCCGAAATATTGGCTACCAATACCTGCGAATGGGCCATTTTGATAAAGCCGAAGCGTATTTTAATAAAAGTTTAGAGTTTGCAAAGCAAACAAGTTCGTTGAATACCTTAAGTAATTCATATTCTGCTCTTTGGCGTTTTTATGAATCACAGGGGAAGTACGAACAGGCTTTCCATAATTTAAAAAACCAGAATAGCATTGTTGATAGCATTTATAAGCTGGAAGTTGATAGCAAAATTGCTGATTTGGAAGCCAAGCATCAACTCGATAAAAAAACAAAGGAGCATAAATGGTTACAACGCTTTTTTATTCTGATGAGTGTAATTGCTGCACTTATCGTTCTAATCCTTCTGTTTAACTATAGGGTAAAGGTAAAGGCGAATAAGCAGCTTTTAGAGAAGAACAAAAAAATTGAAGAGCAAAATGATGAGCTAGCAGCAATTAACGCAACAAAAAATAAATTTTTTTCAATTATTGGTCACGACCTAAAGAATCCGCTATCCGCTTTTATTGGCTTCATGCAGCTTATTCAGGAGCGAATTGAAGAAATGCCCCGTGAGGAGGTTAAAACGAATTTGAAGGAGCTTTCTTTACTTGCCGAGAATATGCTCGAATTACTCGAGAACTTGCTGAAGTGGGGTAAATCGCAAGTTGGTGGGCTCGATTTTAATCCAGTGCAGAGCAACCTATTTGAACTTTTAGGAAAAACACTAACTGTGGTTTCGCAAAATGCCATTAATAAAAGCATTGAAATTGAGAACAAGGTGTCGAATGACATATTCATTTTTGCTGATGTTAATATGATGCAAACCGTTTTGAGGAATTTAATAAGTAACGCCATTAAGTTCTCATTTCCCGAAGGGAAAATTGAAATTTTTGCCAATGATAATCCCGATTCAGTTGCTCTTTTTGTACGAGATTATGGCGTTGGAATGAGCAGTGAACAGCTGGAAAATCTTTTTAGAATTGACACAAAAAATATAGCTCGAGGTACAGCAAACGAATCGGGTACTGGCCTTGGCCTTATTCTTTGTAAAGAATTTGTTGAATTTCACGGTGGCGTTATGGAAATTCAGAGTAAAGAAGGAGAAGGTAGCACTATGGGGTTTAGGTTACCCAAACGCAATACTTAGTATTTTCTTAATCGATCAAGCTCTCGCTTGGTATCCTTCTTTTTTAGATCTTCCCGTTTATCGTGCATTTTCTTTCCTCTGGCTAAGCCAATATCCACTTTGGCTAAGCCTCTGCTATTTAAGAATAGCTTTAGCGCAACAATGGTTAGTCCCTTTTCTTGCGAACTTCTGAAAAGCTTGCGTAGCTCATTCCTGTTTAACAGGAGTTTGCGCTCGCGCTTAGGCTCATGGTTGTTGTATGTGCCAAACGAGTACTCGGCAACATGCATTCCAGTGAGCCAAAGTTCGCCCTTAATAAACTTACAGTAGGCATCAACCATGCTGGCTTTGCTAAGCCTTATTGATTTAATCTCGGTTCCAGTTAGCACAATACCAGCAGTAAAGGTTTCCAGTATCTCGTACTGAAAAAAGGCTTTCTTGTTTTTTATTACAACCTTGTTCTGAACCGCCATATTCGCTGAAACTAGTTTTTTCAATTGTTTGGGCAGCGAAATTAGCTAAAATGCTTCAATTTTTATAGCCTATTTAAAACAAATCAAATTGCAATAGCGAATAATGGTGAGCTGATGTTTTTGCTAAACCATTCTTCAACCATTCCTTAATTGTAGCTTCAATTTTACTATTTTTATCCAGTGAAATCGTAATTCATAAAACGTTATATATGAGCGAATGGACTTGTAACAATTACAACCTAATTACCATTTTAGGACCGACTGCAGGAGGGAAAACCGCTGTAGCGGCAAACTTGGCATACCGCATTGGAGGAGAGATTATAAGTGGCGATTCGCGTCAGGTTTACCGCAAAATGGATTTAGGAACAGGTAAGGATATTGACGATTATACCGTAAACGGAAAGGCAATTCCGTACCATTTAATTGATATTTTTGAGCCAGGCTATAAGTTTAATGTATATGAGTTCCAATCGCATTTTGTAAATGCATTTAACGATGTGCAAAGCCGTAAGGCAATGCCAATACTTTGCGGTGGGTCGGGACTATACATTGAGGCGGCCATTCGCGGGTATAGGCTTATTGAGGTGCCTGAAAATCCAACCCTACGAGCCGAACTTGCTACTAAATCGCATGCTGAACTTGAGCAAATGTTGGCTTCAATGAAGAAGTTGCATAACCATACCGATACCGATACGCGCAAGCGTTTGGTTAGGGCTATCGAAATTGAACATCATTATGCCAATACTCCTGCCAAAGACTTTGAATACCCAGATCTGAAAAATATAATTTTCGGAGTAAAATTTCCAAGGCTTCAGCAACGTGAGCGAATAACGCAACGCCTACGGCAACGACTGACAGAAGGTATGATTGATGAGGTGAAGGGTATTTTAGACAATGGTGTGAGTCCTGAAAGTTTAATTTACTATGGACTTGAGTACAAGTGGATAACTATGCATGTGCTTGGTAAAATTTCGTACAACGAAATGTTTAATGGCCTAAATACGGCAATTCACCAATTTGCCAAAAGGCAAATGACCTGGTTTAGGCGCATGGAGCGCAATGGGTTAACAATTCATTGGATTGATGGGAATTTCAGTATGGATCAGAAGTTAGAACTTATTTTTCATACCCTTAATACTACGAAAGGATGATTGGATGGAAATGATAGATGATTAGCTAAGGTTAATAATTCAATTAATTCTCTATTAAACACAAAGCAAACATAGCTTTTTGCATATTCACATAGTTATACTCGTCACCCGTCACCTGTCAACCCCTTATCCCTCAATAAACCGAACACTACTCGCTTTAAATGTAACCCATACCTCCGATCCAATTTCAATACCTAACTTCTCAATCGATTCCATGGAAACCAAGGAGTATATATTTACACCAATATTAACAACAACTTCAACACCATAGCGCTGAGGATAGATGTCGATTACATTACCAGAAAAAACGTTTTGCGAACTCGAATCCATAGGCGTTTTGCTAATGCTAACAGCATTTTCAGGAAAAGTAACATAGCCATTATCACTTGCTTCGCCCAGTAAATAAACTGGTATTCCAGCCCCTATATTAGCTTTGGTGATGGTTTGAGCATTTTGTGAAACAGAATTTACGCTAAAGAAATTTTTTATACCCCCAAAACCAGCAACAAATGACGATACTGGTTTGCTAAAAACCTCTTGAGGTGTTCCAGTTTGTTCAATTATCCCATTGTTCATCACTGCAATGCGCTGCGCTAGCGCAATAGCCTCATCGTAATCGTGGGTAACATGAATAATGGTTTGCCCCTTACGGTTAATATAGCGTAGCAACTTTCTAATCTCTGTTCTGCGCTCCACATCGAGTGACGAGAGCGGTTCGTCGAGCAGAAGCACATCGGGTTTTGTAACCAGCGTTCGGGCAAGAGCAACTCGTTGCTGTTCTCCACCCGATAGTGTGGTTGTGCTACGCCTTAGCAGATGCTCAATGGAAAGGCTTTGGGCAGCCTCAATAACCAAACGGTTAATCTCCGATTTTTTAAGTCCTTTGTGTTGCAAAGGATACGCAATGTTATGTCTTACTGAGAGATGCGGAAATATGGCCAAATCCTGAAAAACCAAGCCTACATTACGTTCTTGGATTCGCTTCCGATATTGATTTACGCCATTAATCATTATTTCGCCTGAGTCGGGTGTTATTAATCCTGCAATTATTTCTAGCAAAATGGATTTTCCTGCTCCCGATGGCCCTAAGAGAACAAAATATTCGCCTTTGTTCACTCTAAACGAAATATCTTTAAGATTGAAAACCCCAAGGGTTTTATTTATGTTGTTAACGCTAAGCATTTTTTTTACGCTTTATGGCAATTAGCCTAATTCCTATAAATACTGCAAGGCTAATGGCGATGAACAGAACGGCAGCAGGCCGTGCGTACTTCAATCCAAAGGCATTAAACCTGTCGAAGATAAGCACTGGCGCAACCATTGGATGGTATGCAACAATAACCACTGCGCCAAACTCGCTCATGCCGCGCGCAAACATCATTACTAATCCCGAAACTATACTTCGCCATGCCAAGGGTAGCGAAATAGTGAAAAACACTCGTGTTGGCGATGCTCCAAGAACCAGAGCGGCTTTCTCAAGGCGTTCGGGTACTGCTGAAAAGCCGTCGCGTGCGGCATTTAAAAGAAACGGAAGACTAACAAATGCCATGGCAAAGGCAATGGCCATGGGACTTCCTACTAGGTTAAACCCCATCGATTCGGCAATTTTGCCAATTACTGAGTCGCGGCTAATAAAGCCCAGTAGCGCAATGCCCGCAGCAGAGTGAGGTATGACTATGGGTAAATCGATAATTCCAAGTACAACATTTTTAAGAGGAAAACTATGCCTAGCGAGCATATATGCTAGTGGAATGGCAAGAAACGAAAAGGCTAATGTGGCACCCATCGAAACGGTTAGGGTAAGCCAAATGCTTTGCTGAACTTCAATATCCGATGATGTTTCAATCAACGAGGCTAGGGGAGTGGCAAACACCATTCCTATTAATGGTGCAACAATGAAAAGCAGTACCACACCTCCCAGAAAAGCAAAAATTAGTTTTATAGTAGACCTTTGCATTCGCAATTAGGTTTTTTCTTCAATTATAAACACGAAAGATTATTGTAATAACAACATCCAATGATTATAGGTTAAACATCAATTATTCAATCATAATTAAAGTTGGCAAAAGCCAAATAGCAGTTGGCAATGAAGGACGAATCAATCAATCTGCCTCGCAGCCCTCGTTATACTTCGTATTTCCTCGTCAGCTATCGCATACGAGACAAGCTGAGACTAGCAACCTGTCTGCCTGGCCAATCATCCAAACTTTACCTCAACTTAATCGATGCCTAATTATGTTAACCATCAACAAACAACCCTCAACTATCAACCATCAACCATCAACCATCAACAAACAACGAACACCAACCACCTTACCTAGTAACCAACGGCCAAATCACCGGCATGCCCATCGATTCAATTATCTTCAGCCCTTT
>CAZGQZ010000016.1:20801-22058 GCA_964527985.1 uncultured Rikenellaceae bacterium
TAACCAACGGCCAAATCACCGGCATGCCCATCGATTCAATTATCTTCAGCCCTTTATCTTTATTAGTATAGTATTCTAAAAATTTCTGAGCTAGCTCTTTGTTTGGAGCATTCTTTGGAATTGTTATACCGTATACCATAGGTTCGCCCACAATTATTAGCGAATCGCCCGGAGATGAGCCCCTAATGGTAACGCTAGCTTTCTTGTAAAACTCTTCGTGTTTTGGGTTTCCCAAATTTATTTCCGATGGCAAAGACAGGTATGGCAAACTATGCTGTACTGCTACCGAGCGGTAAAGAAAAATATAGTCGATTGCTCCCGTTTCAAGTAGCGCAATCAGATCAACCTCCTTGGGTCGAATAAAGCGGTTATCCTTATTCTCAATAGATTTTGCTAGGTTTGGTTTACTGTAATATATTTCAGCGAGCTGAAGAGTTAGTAGCGTGCGGTAACCGCAAGGGTCGGCATTAGGATCGCTGCGACCATATTGTACCTCAGGGTTTTGTAGTATCTGGTACCAGTTTTCGCTACTAATTTGATCTGCAAATTTCGATTTGCTAGTGTGAACTAGTGCCATTTCGTTGCCCGCAAAAAGGATGTTAAAATCAGCATAACTAGGGATTAATAGCTCATCAATAATCTTATAATCGGCCGAGGCCATGATATCGGCTTTACGATTAAGCTCAGTTATCTTTCGTGCACATTCAACGCTACCAGCCGCTTCCAGAAAAAATCTTACATCGGGGTTTTCGGCCTTAAAGCTATCGGCTATGGCTTTAATAGGCATCGATAAGCTTCCTGCATGGAAAATGGTTAGCGTTTTAGCATCCTTGCTGGATGTATTGCATGCTGCAAAGGATATTGCAAAAACTGCGAGAGCGATTATTCTTTTCATAGTTACCATTTTACGATATGTAAAAAAAGCATATCGAATTGAATTAAAAAAGCAAAATTCGGAAAAAGAGTTTAGAAATGATTTGTTTGAAGCTAATCGTTCACTTTTGCCCAAAATCGACGTGCTGAATCGTGCATTAGGGTATCAATCTCGGAAAGAAAATCCCTGTAGGCTTCAATAAGCTTTCTTCCTTCTGGGTTTAAAATTGTTTTACCGCCTTCTTTTCCTCCTCTTACCTTTTCAACAATGCTAAAACCAAGGTTTTGTTCAATTTCACGTAGTTTTCCCCAGGCATTCCTATAGCTTATTCCCAATGTTTCGGCAGCAGCCATAAGCGATTCTAGCTTATCAATCTGCAAAAG
>CAZGQZ010000016.1:22158-25960 GCA_964527985.1 uncultured Rikenellaceae bacterium
AGCACATCGAAATCGAATGGTTTAAACCGAGCACCAAATAATCCTGCTATATTCGGATTATTAAACATCACGCCACTTAGCGGAGTTGATGGCCCTAGCATATATATATTACACGTAGGCTTGGCCGTTTTTACTATGTTAGTGAAGGTATTGTTTGCTATTGATGTTGAGGTGAGAATAATTGCCTGTGCTTGGCTAATTTCCTCAACCTGTTTTTCCATGGGTTCGGTAATCCCATGCTCTTCATTATAGTCGAAAATTTTTAGCCTTGTGCCATTTTGCTTAAGCCTATTTGCAAGCGAGCCAAAATATCCAATCATAACCAGGTTGTGAACCTCAGTGAAGTTTATTACAGATGAAATATCACCCAGTCCGCTTGGCTCAAGCGTATAGTTTGTACAGGCATTTACCCATGTGTTAACTGCAATTCGATGGTGATAATTGCTCAAGTTCGGCTTTGAAAGAATCTCCTCAATAGGCTCGGCAATGGTATTGCAAAGTGTTGAGCATACACCAATGTTGCCATTTTTTAGCATTATGGCTAAGCATTTTTTCCCTGTAATAGCTTGCTCAACCTGAGAATTGTTAAACGGGTATTTGTTGAAAAGTTTACTAAGAATATCGCTCATTGCAAATACAAATCAGTTATCCCAAAGTTAGCAAATCATTAGTATTTAAAAATTCATTATGCATATTTTAGTAAATACTATTTGCAATTGGTATATTTGAGTATAGTATAAAATGCTGCAGAATTGGAAAAAGAAAGGTTGATTAGTCGGTTAAACTTTGCGATGAGAAAGGTTGAGGTTATTCAGCTGGCCGAGTCGTTTATTCAACTTCAGGTTAAGCCCGATGAGCTAATCGAACTGGCTTTACAACCTTCGAGGGTTGGGTTTAGGGCAGCTTGGGTATTGGAAAATGTTCTGTTACAGAATATGCAAGCGCTCGATTACTACTTGCTCGAAATTGCACATCGGTTACCCTTGGTTAAAACCGATAGCGTAAAGCGGCACTTTGCAAAAATACTTGCAGTTGGGTTAAATCGCATTGTAAGCCATAAAGCAGCAAAAATTTTTATAAAAGCATTCTGGAGTGCGAATCACGAATCCCTTCAGGAGTTCTGTTTTAATGGGTTTATCGATGAAAAATCAAAAAGTGCATTAAGGGTTCATTGCTTAGAGATTTTGTACCTGCTATCGACTCGTGAAAAGTGGATAGCCGAAGAATTGCCAGCAATTATTGAGAATCAACTAGCATATTGTGCGCCCTCGTTACGCGCAAGAGGAAAAGATATTTTAGGTAAGCTGTCTGCCAGCAAAAAGTAAGTGTTTGCTTTGTGCTACACAAGTTTTACTCCTTCTTTAAGGATAACTCCAACTCGTTTTTGCCCATTTATCACTATTTGCAATGGGCTGTTAAAGCAAACATGCCTTATCATCTCCGTTTCGGTGCAAGCGTTTAGTTTCGATAAGTAATCATAGTCAATAAAACCTTCCTCCATATACTCATTCACGGTCATGTAGCCCACCCTAAACGAGGTGAGGTTTTGAAAGAAATGGGTACCCTGACTAGGGTCAATTTTGTAGTTATCCTGACCAGCTTCAATAATAATTTTTGCTTCCGAAATATGTGGCCACTTTACGGGTATCCCAAGCCAGCTATCGCTCGAGCCCCATCGACCAGGGCCAATTAAAATGTATTTTTTATCGGAGTTGCTAAAGGCTTGGTTTATTTGCTCAAGCTCGGCTGCAATTTGGTGTGTTTTAGATGGATCAAACTTGTCAGATTTTACGTAAACCACATCGCAAATGCCATTAATAATTCCATTTCCTAAGGCCGATGGTGAGTAAAGCACCAAATCGTTCTTGCTAATTGAGTCGATATCAGCGTTAATTAGGTCGCGGTTTTGCACAATTGGCCTAATTTGCAGCATGCTAAAAATTTTGGGCTTATCCTTTGGGGTATTCAGGTTTACTGCAAATTCAATTTCCACTGGGTTGTTCATTTCAACCTGACCAACCTCAAGCATGGTTTGCAAAATTTCGGGTAAAGGGAATTGCTTATGCTTTAAAATTGATGCAAAGCTAATTATTGGTAAGCCTTCGCCCATATACCCATCGGAAATGCGCTGGTTTTCGTAATCGTATGTCGATCCGGCTATGGTAAGCGTACCATCTTCTTGCGCATCTTTAATGCTGAACTCAACAAGGTTTATGTCATCGTTGGTTGATGGGACAAAGCTTGTGGGTTTAAGATCGAGGGCATAAAAGTTTTTTTGAGTTTCTTTTAGGGCCATTTCTGGCGATGAGAATTGTAGTAATTTTTTTGGGTACTTTGGAGAGAATCGGAGAGAGGGTTTACCCTCAACAACGTGTTTACCAAGCCCAAGGGCAATGCTGGCAATTCCATCGGCTGGCTTTTCGGGCTCAATGGGGTAAAAGTTTAACGAGCGGGCTACACCCGATAGGTTTGGGTAAAACCTATCGCCGTATGCAGTTCCGGTTACCTCTTGTAGCACTATGGCCATTCGCTCTTCGCTAATTACGTTGTGAGTGGCTTTCATGTATGCTTTACTCTCTTTATAGTATACCGAAGCATAAACGCATTTTATTGCTTGGCTAAGTAGCTCAAGCATTTGCCTTGCGCTCTCTTTTACGTTTGGTACCATGTAGGTAGAGTATATTCCTGCAAAAGGCTGGTAGTGCGAGTCTTCGAGTAAACTCGACGATCGAATTGCTAACGGATTACGAGCAACAGCAATAAAAGCGTACAAATCCTTATGTATGCGAACGGGAAGCGATGCGTTTAGGAAGTATCTTAAAATTTCGTCGTTACTTGCATCCGATAAGGCAATGGGGTATAGGTCGTTGGTTTCCATAAACTCATCGAATACATCGGTACAAATAACCACTGTTCGAGGTATGGTAACAACTACGTTGTCGAACTTATGCATAAGGTAGCTGCGCTTTATTACCTGATCGATGAAGGCTAATCCGCGCCCTTTCCCCCCAAGCGAGCCATCGCCAATACGCGAGAATATTTGGTACTCGTCGTAGCTGTCGCGATAAAATTTAGCAATTATACCCCTACCTTTACTCTGTCGGTAGCGGTCGATGGTATCGAATATAAACCTGCGAACTTCATCAATATTCTCAAAATCGTCGGCAGTAATGTACTTGAAAATATCGGCAATAGGGAATAGCGCTCGCGCGGTAAGCCATTTTGCAAAATGGTTTCGTTTTATATGGTATTGCAGCGATTCGTCGGGTACTTGATAGATGATTTCTTGTAACGTTTTAAGGTCCTTTGCCCTAAAAATTTCACGACCCGAATGGGGTTCGGTAAAAATAAAATCGCCAAAGGCAAAGTATTTTACAACAAAATCGTGTAGCTCCAACGAGAGGGTTTTTGAGTATTTATGAATAAACCCAACCCTCATTTGCTTTGCAATTAGCTGGTTGTTTATATCCGATGATTGTAGAAGGATAGGCATGTATGGGTTGTCGGCCTTAATCATCTCAATGAGCTTAACACCTGCTCTTTTCTCCATGCTTCCGTTGTGCGGATAGCTCATATCGGTAATAATGCCAAGTAAGTTGTGCTTGTAGGTTTTATAAAGCATTTCGGCTTGCTCAAAATTGCGGGCAAGCATAATTTTTGGGCGACCGCGCATTCGGAGCATTTTTTGGTGCTCGTTAAGGCCCTCGGTCATAAACTGCTTACTTTGGGTAAGTACAATTTTGAACAGGTTTGGTAGGTATGCCGAGTAGTATCTTACCGAATCTTCAACTAGAATTATTGC
>CAZGQZ010000017.1:0-22274 GCA_964527985.1 uncultured Rikenellaceae bacterium
TTTCCCTCGCCAGAGCTAGGCCACTCAAAGGCCGTTAGAACTAGGGCTAATGCCGCGATAAGCCCAATTTGGAAGAATATTGATTTCCTCCTTTCAAGATCTGCTTTTCTGCTTTTTGTTTTCATGGCATCAAGATTTAGGGGTTAGTAATGTAAGGGCCTTTATTATCATAACGTATGTTTTTTCTATTATGATACATGATGGAGGAGGTTTCCATAAAAAAATCTAACTTTTATCGATAAGAATAGAAAAAAATTTCAGAATAAAAATTGGAATATTAAAATAAACTATAAAAAATAGTTGTATAACTATAAAATATAGTTATATATTTGTGGTATGAAAACGAAAGAGTTAACAAAAGCCGAGGAGCAAGTAATGGAATACTTATGGAAACTAGAGCGAGCCTTCATTCGCGATATTTTAGAGTTGTTTCCAAACCCCAAGCCAGCCTACACAACGGTATCGACCATTGTGCGAATTTTGGAGCAAAAGGGAATGGTTTACCATACGGCGTATGGCAAAAATCATCAGTACTACCCGGTTGTTAGTCGTAAGGATTATGCAAGGCTCGGTTTTAAGCATGTGCTTGCTAAGCATTTTAATAGCTCGGTAAAGCGCTTTGCCTCGTTTTTTGCGGCAGATAACGATTTGAGCCTAACGGAGCTGGAAGAGATGAAGGCTATGCTAGAGCAGGAAATCAACAAAAGAAAGGAGGGCGACAGCCATGACAATTCCTAGCTTATTTATTTACCTAGCAAAAGCAACCGTTTGCTTTTTGCTGCTGTATGGCTTTTATTTGCTGCTTTTGGCAAGGCAGAAAAAGCCTGTTGCCAATCGGTTTGTTTTGCTTGCAGCAATTGTTGTGTCGCTTGGTTTGCCATTGCTATCGGTTAGCTACACGGTTACCCAGGTAGTTGATGTTGCCGTAAGCAACAACCTTGTTGCAAACCCAAATTTTTCATCAAACGAAATTGTTGATGCAGGTAATTTGGATAAAGCTACTGCCGCAAGCAATTATAGAGAAAATCAAGCGAACTCCTTTATCCTCACTTGGCCCTTTTGGCTAATGGCCTATTTTGCTGTAGTTGGCCTATTGGCTTTACGACTAATTTGGCAGGTTGCAAGGTTTGTTGTAATGCTGCAAAAATCGGCTCGCCTAGAGTTTGTTGGTTCTACAAAAGTATGGGTGTGCGATAGCTGGGGACAAACATTCTCGTTTTTTGGATTGATAGTTTTTTCTGAGAAGGATTTTCGAAATCGCAATCGCCATCTTTTACTGCAGCACGAGTTGGTGCATGCCCATCAGCTGCATTCGCTCGATTTGCTTTTGGCCGAGCTGTTTGCCGTTGTGTTCTGGTTCAACCCGCTTGTTTATTGGTTTAAGCGCTCGCTGGCCGAGGTGCATGAGTTTATTGCCGACAAGTGCGTTGTGCGCCATGGTGCCGACAGCCTAAAGTATAAGCAGCTTATACTCGACTGCATTTCCACCTCGGTTGCCCCGCGGGTAGCCAATTCTTTTAGTGCTAAACTTTTAAAAAACAGATTTGCTATGCTTTCAAATGTTGAAGAACGTAGAGGCATTTTTAGATATTTGCTTCTTGTGCCCATTGCGGCTTTACTTTTTGGATTGTTTTCGTTTACCGTTGAGCGTAAGGTTGAATATGTGCAGCATGAGGAGAACGGTGTTGTTGAGCCGTTGGCTGTTGAGAATGACCCCTCAACAACGGTCGTTACAAGGGTTGAGAAATTGGACAAGCCCAAGGTTAACTTGCAGAGTGGAACAGAAGATTACGTGATGAATGGATTATCGGCAAGTGATTCAACTATCCTTTACAAGCGCCTCGATGATGCTCTTGATGATGGCTTGGAGAAGATCATGTCAGCATTTCAAAAGCCAGAAGCTGACCTGTTTTTTGGAAACTTAATAGTTGGCAACAATACCCCATTTACTATTTTGGCAACCGCCTTTGGCGATGAAATGCCTCGGTTTGTCGTTACATCTAAAGAAAACGGTTCTGTAGTAAAACCAAATGCAGAGCAGATTACTCGCGAACTTGTTAAGCAAACCTACCTTGTTGAAAAGGCTGGTGAGTATAATGTTAAGCTTAGCAATCCGCAGAAGCAAACTGAAGTGCTTTACTACCTTGCTTTGCCCAAGGGCACTGACGGGGAAATTGATTTTGGTTTTAAGGTAATGAATAAAACAATTTACCTAAAGGAGAAAGAAAATAACACTACAGCAACAATTGATGTTCTAAGACTAGTATCTGATGATGAAAGCGAGGAAGATGTAAACGTACTTTCCTATTCGGCTCCAAAAAATGCTGAGGTTGTTGAAGAGGATGATGAGGACGAAATTATAATAGAGACAAAGAATCTGGAATTTTCGGTAAATAGGTCGGAACCTGGTAACCCCGATTATCTAAGCGTTTTGATTAAGTATGAAGATAGTTCAGCGTCTGATATAAAAATAAACTCTAACATTTTTGATACAAATCTACAAAGGGTTGGGGAGGACGCCACCAGCTGGCCACTAAGCTATATTCATGAGAGTATGAAATATCCTAAATCTTACAAACCCAGTGAAATTAATTTTGATGTGGTTGAGGTTGAATTTAACCTAACTAAGGAAGGTGAAATAGCCGATGTTATGGTAACCAAAGGCGTAAGCCCCCAGGTTGATGCCGAGTTGGAGCGTGTTGTTAGCCAAATGCCCGGCTGGAAACCAGAAAAACCATACGGTAAACCATTATCGGCAAAGGTAACTATGAGTTTTTGTTTGGTTAGATAGTATTTAAGTGCTATAAAAAAAAGGCTGTCCAAAAAAACCGGACAGCCTTTTCCTTTTTTTATTAACCTATTCCTGAATAGGTTCAATATCTTCGGCTTTATTATTCTTCTTTTTTGGTTTCTCGGCTTCAGTAGCTTTCCCTTTAAGGTAGCTTGGTAGTTCCATTCCGGCCATTTTAAAAAGCTCTTCGAAAGGAGGAATTGATCCAAGCATTCCTGAAAGGAAGTTTGCGGTTGCTGGTGTTTTGCCGTCTTTTCCCGATCCCATATTATCCCAAACAGTAACCTTGTCAATTTTAAGGTTTTTAACGGCTTCAACCTGTGTTTTAACTAGCTCAGGTAGCTTGTCGGTTATCATCATCATAACTGCATCTTGAGAGTTACCAGCGGCTTTTGATAGCTTTTCAAAACCTTGTGCTTGCTTGGTTAGTATCTCAAGTATACCTTTTGCTTCGGCATCCATTTTCATGAAAATTGCGTCGGCCTCACCTCGTGCTTTACGCCTAATTTGCTCGGCTAATGCCTCGGCATCAATTTCAACTTTTTCTTTGTTGATTTGAGCAGGAATAACGATGTCTGCTTTTTGTGTTGCCTCCTCACGTTGAGCACGAGCGGTTTCTGCTGCTCTTTCAGCGGCATAAGCTTCTTCCAGTGCTTTAGCACGGGCAACCTTTTCGGCTGCTACTGCTTTACGCTCTGCTTCGGCCTCGTTTTCGCGACGAATAGCGTTTGAGTTGGCAATGGTAATTTTTGCTTCGTTTTCACCTTCAACAGCTGTAGCATCGGCGCTCGAAACCTCGATACGCTGGTCTCGTACTGCATTTGCTTCACCAATTGATCCGTCTCTGTTTTTTTCAGCAACGCTCTTTTTGGCATCGTTTATTGCCTTTGCTGATGCTTCTTTTCCTCGTGTCTCAATGTAACCCGACTCATCGTTAATGTCGGTTACGTTTACGTTAATTAGCTTTAAGCCAATTTTCTTTAGTTCAGCTTCAACATTGGCCGATACAGCAGCAAGAAATTTATCGCGATTATTGTTAATCTCCTCAATTTCCATTGTGGCAACAACCAAACGCAGCTGACCAAAAATAATATCTTTAGCCAGATTGCTAATGTCGTCCTGAGCAAGCCCCAAAAGACGTTCAGCAGCATTATCCATAATGCCTGGTTCGGTTGAGATACCAACTGTAAAACGCGAGGGTACATCAACCCTAATGTTCTGCTGGCTAAGAGCATTGGTTAGGTTAATCTCAATTGAGAGTGGAGTTAGGTTGAGGAATGAGTAATCCTGAATAACTGGCCAAATAAATGCTGCACCACCATGAATGCATTTTGCAGATCGAGATAAATCGGATTTTCCTTTTCCAACCTTTCCGTATACAACCAGAACTCTGTCGGAAGGGCAACGCTTGTATCGTTTTAAGAGTGATACAATGAGGATAAAAATGAATACAACTAAGGCAATTATGCCTATTAATACGTATTGAGCCATACTTTTGTAATTGAGGTTATTTTATGGGGTGTTTCTATGATTTTTTCACAAGCAATATTTCATCGTTTAGTATATCAACAACTTGAACAATGGCTCCTGTGGGGATAATCTCATCGTCGTCAGTCATTGCATCCAGAGTTCTGTAACCTTGGAGGTTGAGCTGAACCTTACCTGTGGCTTTGCGCTTTTCGGGTATAAACAGGTAAACCGTAGCCGTTTTTCCGATGGCCGATCTCATGTTTAACGAGCCCGATTCGGTTAGTCTTCCCATCATGTAGTAAATTGATGCCATAATAAACATCATTACAATACCAGATGCTGTTGAAATAAGGAGAGTTAACCAATTAGCAAGGTTTCCGTAAATGCAGGCCAAGCCTACCCAACCAAATACGGTGAAGAAAGCTACGAAATTTTTAATACTGATGAATTGAAAACCTACGCCCGTATCGGAATCGACGCTCAAGTCTGCGTCGCCAACAGCATCAAGTCCATCGCCATCAGCATCGGCACCAACAAAAGTTAGCACAAGCTGTATAACAAAAACTAATGATGCTGGGATGGTTATGATCCAGTAGATCAGTTGAATGGTGGATAGGCTGTCCCACCATGCGTTTAAGCTTAGAAGTGTCATTTTTTTAGAGTATTTATACCTGTGAAATTATAAAAAAATGTCCACTTATTTATCATCTACCTTTTACGATTAAAATTTATTTCTATTGGCAAACCAAACCAGCGATAGCATAACCGGAACCTCAACCAGCACACCCACTACAGTTACCATGGCTGCGGGCGATTGTAGCCCAAAAAGCGCAATGGCCACTGCAACAGCTAGCTCAAAAAAGTTGCTGGCGCCAATCATTGCTGCGGGCGAGCATACGGCATGGGGTAACTTAAGCCAACGACCGCCAAACCAAGCAATGGCAAATATTAGGTAGGTTTGTATAACCAGCGGAATGGCTACAAGCAGAATAATTAGGGGTTTCTCAATTATTGTTTTTCCCTGAAAAGCAAAAAGCAGTATCAACGTGGTTAGCAAAGCCACTATGGAAACGGGTCGGAACTTTGGCAAAAACTCTTTCCTAAACCATGCCTCGCCCTTCTTTTTTATTAGCAGTTTATGGGTTAAATACCCCGCCAGCAGAGGAATTACAACAAATATTACTACTGATGAAATTAGCGTTTCGTAAGGGATTGCTATATCTGTTATCCCCAAAAGCAAACCTACAATTGGCACAAAGAGTACTAGTATTATCAAATCGTTCACCGATACCTGAACCAGCGTATAGTTGGGGTCGCCATTGGTTAGGTAGCTCCAAACAAAAACCATGGCTGTGCAGGGAGCCGCGCCAAGAATTATGGCCCCTGCTATATACTCACCCGCTTGGGCTGGGTTTATGAATGCACCGTAAAGCTTTGCAAAGAATATCCACGCAAAGAATGCCATGGTGAATGGTTTTATCAGCCAGTTTACTGTTAGCGTAAGCAGTAGCCCTTTGGGCTTTTTGCCAACATTTTTAATCGATGAAAAATCGACCTGAAGCATCATGGGGTAAATCATTGCCCAGATAAGAATGGCAACGGGTATGTTCACATTATAAATTTCAAGATCGCTTAGAACTTTCATGCTATCGCCAGCAATGGATCCAATAGCAATACCTGCAGCAATGCAAAGTGCAACCCAAAGGGTTAGGTATTTCTCAAAAAAACCTATTCGTTTGTTATTCTCCATAGTATTGGGGTTTTTGCGGTTAAACCTTCTTGCCAAATATTGTTATGCTGTAAATGCCGGTTTTTCTATTCTTAAAATCGGCAACCTCATCTTTTTTCATGATGCTAAGCAGCGTAAGGTCGGGTATTTCAATTGGTTTCTCTTTCTGAATGCTGATATCGGAAAAACCTGCATTGCGAATGGTGTTTATGTAATCGTGTTTTTGAATTGCCCCCGAAACGCATCCTGCGTAAAGTTCGACGTTTTGGCGTAGCTTTTCGGGTAGCTCACCAACCAGTACCACATCGCTTATGCTAAAGTGGCCGCCGGGTTTAAGGATGCGATATATCTCGTTAAAAGCCTTTTGCTTATTTGGTACAAGATTAAGTACACAGTTGCTTACCACAACATCGGCAATGCTGCTGCTTAGCGGAATTTCCTCAATATCGCCCTTAATAAACTCAACGTTTTTAAGCTGTAGCTTTTCAGCATTTTCACAAGCCTTTGCAATCATTTGGTCGGTAAAGTCAATGCCAATTACTTTGCCTGTTTCGCCCACTTCGGCACGCGCCACAAAGCAGTCGTTTCCGGCACCCGAGCCTAGGTCCACAACCGTGTTGCCCTTTTTTATTTGCGCAAATTCGGTTGGTAAACCGCAACCCAGGTTTAGGTTGGCGTTTGGGTTGTAGCCTTTAAAGTGCTCGTAGCTTTCGCTAAAAGCGCTATAATTTGCCGGCGAATTGGCTCCTGAGCAGCCGCAACCGCAGCAACAGCCCGAGTTTTGGTTTTGTAATGCAATTTGCGAGTACTTCTGGCGAACCACATCCTTAATATTCGTTTTATCCACAGCAGCAGCACCCTCCATCATTTTTAATTTCGGCCTTGTAAAAACCGTAAAATCCTTCGGCTATCTCATTGCGAATGCGGCGAAATTCGGCCATAACCTCCTCGTTGGTTCCGGTGGCTTCGGCGGGGTCGTCGAACCCAATGTGCCAGCGGTTGTTCACCCTGCCGGTAAAGGTTGGACAGCTCTCGTTGGCTCCACCGCAAACGGTTATAACGTAGTCGAACGATTGGTGTATAAACTCATCAACGCTTTTAGGTCGATTTTTTGAGATGTCGATATTCATCTCGGCCATAGCCTTTATGGCTAGTGGGTGAACCTGACTTGAAGGCTCGGTGCCAGCCGAGTAAACCTCAATGGTATCGTCGAACGATTTTAGGAAACCCTCGGCCATTTGGCTGCGACATGAGTTTCCGGTGCAAAGTATTAGGATTTTCATACTATATAGTTTTTATTGTTTCCTGTAGATATTTTTTTTTGATGTTACCTAGTGCAAGTGTTTATGGTACTGTTTTCAATCTCGGTAAAAAATGCGTTGAACAGCGTTTTTAGCTTGCCAAAAGTTTCTTTGCAAATGCAGTAGCAAACGCGTGTCCCTTCAATTTCGCCGTGTATTAGTCCAGCCTTTTTTAGCTCCTGTAGGTGCTGCGAAATGGTTGTGCGGCTAAGGGGCATATCGTTCGATATGTCGCCCGATATGCAAGTGTTAGCTTTGGCTAAATACCTAAGTATTGCCAGCCTTGCTGGGTGCGATAGCACTTTGGCTAGAGTAGAAATCTCTTGCAAATCAGCATCAAACAGGTCGGTTTTGTGGTATGTCATTTTGCGTTATGTTTTATGACGCAAACATACGACATAACGTTTGATAAACCAAAAGCAGATTATGATTTAACTCTTACTTAAAACGGAAGTTTTTCAACATCAACATTACCGCCCGATATAATGACACCCACCTTTTTCCCCTCGAAAACCTTGCGGTTTAGCATTATGGCAGCAACAGGCACTGCCGACGAGGGCTCAATAATTATTTTCATCCTTTCCCAAATCACGCGCATAGCCTCAACAATAGCATCTTCGGTAACGGTTAGTATGCCATCGGCATATTTTTGAATAATTGATAGCGTGAGCGGACAAAGCGAGGTGCGTAGCCCATCGGCAATGGTATTGGGGTTGATTGATGGGTGGAGCACCCCATCGCGAAGCGAGCGAAAAGCATCGTCGGCATTTAGTGGCTCGCCAGCGTAAACCTCTATGGCTGGATTAGTTTCCTTGGAGTATATTAGCGTTCCGGAGAATAGCCCACCGCCGCCAACGGGAGCAATTATGGTTTGTAGGTTTGGAACTTCTTGAAGCAGCTCTAACGAAGCAGTGCCCTGCCCGCATATCACATCAAAATTTTCGTAAGGGTGAATAAACGTTGCCCCGGTTTCGGACTTCACTCGTTCCAGCTCTTTTTCGCGAGCTTCTTGGCTTGGTTCACAGGTATAAATCTTTGCACCGTAACCCTCAACCGCCTTGCGCTTTATTACTGGGGCGTTGCTAGGCATAACGATGTAAGCCGGAATTCCGCGTAACGATGCTGCTAAAGCCAGCGCAGCAGCATGGTTTCCCGAGCTGTGGGTACAAACGCCTTTATTGGCAAGCTCAGAGGGCAGGTTAAAAACCGCATTGGATGCACCACGAAACTTAAAAGCGCCTACTTTTTGGAAGTTCTCGCACTTAAAGTAGGCATCGCATCCCAAAATCTTATTAACCGATTGCGAGGTAAGCATGGGTGTTTTATGCGCATATTCGGAAACAGTTGCGTATGCCTTTTCAATATCATTTTTTGTCGGAGCCTTCATCTGGTGCAAGTTTTTCTTTTTTGTAATCCTCAAATTTATCAACAATTCTTTTCCGAACCTCATAGTCGCTAGCAAGCAGGATAAATGCTTCGGTAAAGTCGCAGTATTCCATGAATTGTATTGCTTCAATACCTTTCAGCCCAGTTAGCTCTTCAACAATGTCGGCCGAGAACTTATTGAGCATCACCTCCCACCTTAACTCCTCTTCAACCTTTTCCTGAATTAGGGCTTTTTGCTTCGATATCCAGTCTTCGCCAAATGAAAAACCTCCTTGCGCACTGGGTAAACTTTTCAGATCGAGTCTCGATATTTGTTCTCTGAAATACTTTTCAAGCTTCTCCTGTAAAATTTCCTGATCGGTTTTTGGCAGTTCCATTGCCGTTACCTCTCTAATAAATCGCTGGTACGATCCAAATCGGGTTATCCGTATCTCACGTATTTGGTACGATCGAGGGACTAATCTAATTGGGTAGTAAAGTGAATCGCTTGAGAATTGGCCCCACGATGGAATACGCATTTGGTGATAGCCCAGTGCCGTTATAATTAGCGTATCGCCTTTCCTTATGGGCATTTTAAAAAAACCTAGCATATCGGCGGCAACCCCTTTCATTAGTCCAGTGTTTATAATGTGTCCAAGTGATATTGGTTTGCCGTTGGTAGCATCAACTATTTGGAAGTGAACTGCAGGAATGGTATCGTTTTTTTGCGTACTATATGCAGCAAAGTTTATTAATGCAAATAATATGAGGGCGAAAGGCTTTTTCAACTTTTTGCGAATTTGTTCCCCCAAATTTACATTGATGTTTTAATTATACGCACAATGCCGTTAAAGCTTAACGCTTTTTAACGGCATTGTGCGTAGTATTTTTTTATGCGAGTTTAGTCGTTTTTTTATTCAGCCAAATACTTCTGGAGCCATTGGTCAATTTCCCATGCTTGATGAAGTATCGATTGCCTTGCCCTGTATCCATGGCTTTCGAAAGGCAGCATAACCAACCGAGCAGTTCCTCCGTGCCCGTTTATTGCCTGATATAGCCTTTCGCTTTGCATTGGGAAAGTTCCACTGTTGTTATCATCAACGCCATGAATTAACA
The DNA here is from genome assembly GCA_964527985.1 of uncultured Rikenellaceae bacterium. Classification (GTDB taxonomy): domain Bacteria; phylum Bacteroidota; class Bacteroidia; order Bacteroidales; family Tenuifilaceae; genus Perlabentimonas. Next base: position 9,773 of record CAZGQZ010000017.1, read on the forward strand.
GGATTGGTTTTTTGAGCTTATCGGCATGCATAAAAGGCGACATTTGATTGTAGATGTGAGGAGCTTCCCAGTAGGTTCGCTCTTCGCCCTGAAATCCGAATGGGGTGAGCGTGCGATTGTAAGCACCGCTTCGTGCAATTCCGGCAGCAAAAAGGTTTGTGTGTGCAAGCAGATTGGCAGTCATAAAGGCTCCGTATGAGTGACCTCCAACTGCAATGCGTTTTGGATCGGCAATATTCTGTTCAACCAAGTAGTTTATAGCTGCTTCGGCGTTCTCCTCAAGTTGCTCAATAAAAGTATCGTTTGGTAAAAGGGAGTCGCGAGCAACAATTGGCATTCCAACCCTGTCGAGTACAGCATAACCCCGAGCTACCCACATAACAGGCGAAAGCCTCGATGGCCTTATAAACCTGTAAGGCGATTCGGTTACCTGAGCTGCAAGGTTGGCATCAACGTATTCTCTTGGATAGGCCCACATTAAAACGGGTAGGGGTTTCGACCCCTTTTTATAGCTGGCAGGGAGGTAGAGGGTTGCTGTGAGGTCAATACCATCGGATCGTTTATATCTTACTAGCTCTTTCTGAACGCTTGCAAGCTGTGGGTATGGATGAGGGAATGATGTGAAAGGCTTAAGCCTTTTTCTTTTTAAATCTCTTACAAAAAAGTTTGGCTGTTCAACTTCCGACTCGCGCTGGGTTAAAACTTTTCTCACTTCATTGTCGAGTATTGTAACTAATTGCTCATAGTATGGTGCTTCGCATTGCCATAATCGTTTTGTTTTACCAGATGTTAGGCTATACTCATCTAAAAAGGGCATGTTTCCTTTAGGCGAAGCACCATCTCCTGTAAGGTAAAGTTTAGTTTTTTTCTTGTTCGTTTTAAGAATGTTGTAACCAAAGCTATTTGTTTCTAAAACGAACGACCCTGGATCGCTATAGGCATCTTGCCACGACCTATCCCATACCACTTTTTTCTCCTCCTTTGGGTTCGATGGGTTGAAAAAACTTGTTACAATTCGTCGCGTGTCCCACCAGCGCTCATAAACAACGGCAAGGCTATCCAAGCCCCAGGTTATTCCTGAGTACCTGAAGTTAAGCGACAGGAACGGTGTGGGTTTGTCCTTAAAGGGTTCGTTGAGGCTGAATAGAAGTTCTCGAATTTCGGCAACCTTTTTGGGGTCGCCACCATCTTGCGCTTCAACCCAAACTACAGTAGCGGGTTTGTCGGCTCGCCATTGATGGCTTCTGGGGCCTTCGCGAACGGCACTAAAGCCTTGCGGAATATTTTCGGCAAGCGGTATTTCGGCAAGCTTTTTAAGTAGCTGCCCTTCACTATTCCATATTTCAACCCATACAGGGAACCGATAGTAGGGAACGATGTATGAGAATGGACGCATAATTTGCTCAACGAGCAGGTATTCGCCATTTGGCGAAACGGAAAAGTTGCTGATGATTCCAGGATTTCCCAAATATTCGGGTTTGCTGTTCTCCGTTACTTTGGCTAAAGTTGATGTGGCATAGTACTCAAACTTTTGCTCATCAGTGGGGTTTTGCAGCATATCCTGATAAGTACGTACCGTAGTTTTTTTGCCGCTGGTTACCTGAACCGAAGGGCCAACAGGTAACGCATCTTCAAAGCTTTGAATCTCTCTGCTTAGCACTCTGGAGGTGAAGTATATGGTTTTGCTATTGGGTGCCCACTCAATAGGAATACGAATTGCTGATGAGTGAAGGTTTGTTGCCCAAAGCGTTGCTTCGCCGGTAAAAACGCTAGCCACCCAAAGCTCAATGGTGTTTTTTTGGTAGACTAAAATGGCCAGCTTTTGTCCGTTAGGCGACCAACGGAAAAGGCGAATATTGCCATTTTTTGGCAAACCGGTTATTGGGTAGCTATTATCTCCATCAATCTCTTTTAAAGATAAATTTTCCCAGAAGCGGGGTTTGCTATCGCCAAAGTTTTTAGGATTAATTCGCAAACCTGCCAACCTAAGTTCGGGCTGTGCCATTTCGCTAATGTCGGGCATTTCCTGAGGATAGGCGAGCAGTGCATGCGTTTTACTAGGGTTAACCAGTAGCGCTGGAGTTGATGGAGCATCAATAATCTCCATTAATTCCTTTGGGGGATCCATGTAACGGGTAGTCTCTTGGCTTTGTACTTTCGACAGCATTAACGCTGAGAGCGTAGCAACAAGAAGTATTCTTTTCATGGCAGCGAGTTTTATTGTAGTTTACGAATTTGCAATTATTTAAACAGATAGTATTTTCCAATTTAGCTCGTAGGATATTACTTCAACTTAAAAAAACCTGTATTTTTGACAACGAAAACGGAATATGGATTAGTTGAAAATTTTTATTCATGAAAAATGTTAAGGCAATAATAGAAAAAGCTTGGGAGAAAAAGACGAATTTAACCATTGAAATGGTTAACGCTATTGAAACGGTTATTGAACAGCTCGATAAGGGAAAGCTAAGGGTTGCTGAGCCCGCAAAGGATGGGTGGAAGGTAAACGAATGGGTTAAGAAAGCCGTAATTCTTTATTTTCCAACCCGTAAAATGGAAACCATAGAAATTGGTCCCTTTGAGTTTCACGATAAGATTGGTCTTAAGCGAAATTATGCCGAATTGGGAGTTAGAGTGGTTCCGCATGCAATAGCCCGCTATGGATCATTCGTTGCTCCAGGTGTAATAATGATGCCTTCGTATGTAAATATAGGTGCTTTTGTTGACGAAAGAACAATGGTTGATACTTGGGCAACGGTGGGCTCGTGTGCACAAATTGGGAAGGATGTGCATCTTTCGGGTGGCGTTGGTATTGGCGGAGTTCTGGAGCCTGTTCAGGCTGCCCCCGTTATTATTGAGGATGGCTGTTTTATTGGTTCGCGCTGCATTGTGGTTGAGGGTGTTAGGGTTGGTAAAGAGGCCGTATTGGGAGCCAATGTGGTTATTACCAAATCAACAAAAATTATTGATGTTACAGGGCCTTCGCCCATTGAGTATAAAGGTGAAGTGCCTGCACGATCGGTTGTAATTCCCGGTTCGTTCACCAAACAGTTTCCGGCAGGAGAATATCAAGTTCCGTGTGCGTTAATAATTGGTAAGCGTAAGCAATCAACCGATTTAAAAACCTCGCTTAACGATGCGCTAAGGGATTATAGTGTAGCTGTTTAGAATGGATAATTATGTCTGGAGAACTTAGCCTAGAAGGGAAAAATGCAATAAGAGCAGTTAAAATGCTCAAAAGGGTTACCCGCTTACTTGAGCGTAATGGCATTCCATATCTTCTTGAAGCAGGAACATTGCTTGGCGTAATTCGTGAGGACAGGCTTTTACCTTGGGACAATGATTTGGATTTAACAATTACGCGCACATACGAGAAAAAGCTTTTAAAACACTTGTGGAAGTTAAAACTTTTTGGCTATAAGGTAAGGGTTAAGCACTACACGAAAGACCTTGGCTATTTTAAGGAGGGAGAAGTTAGGATAGTTAAAGTATGGTATTTAAACCCCTATTATTTTTTTAGAAGAGAGATTTTGCTAGATATTTTTATTAAGAGAAAAATTGGCGATGAGTACTATTGGACAGTTGGCTTAAAGCCTCCAGTATTGAAGTCGGTGCCAGAAACTTTTTACGATAACCTCACAAATCATAGATTTAGAGATAAAGACTTTTCTGTTCCAGAAGATTTTGAGGGATATTTGGAGTGCCACTATGGCAAGAATTGGCGAACTCCTATAAAAGAGTGGAATTTCAGAACAGATGATTGTAATGTAAGAGAAATATTGGATGAGTGCTAGCCAAAAATCTTTTCAGCCTCAATAAGGTCTTCCTCATTATCAACCTCGTACCACTTAAGGTTCGAGTAATCCACAACTTCAAAATTAACTTCACCAGCGTTTACTAGTTTAGCAAATGCTTGCTCGTAGTATGAGTTTACTTTTCCACTATCAATAATTCTTTTTAATTCAGGGGCTATGTGGTTGTGAAAAGTCGGCTTATTTATCCCGTATATGTTTACCGTTTTATAGGTTTCTTCAAGGTTAATTGATAAATCAATATCCGATTTCAAAACTATTTTCTCAACATTATTACTCGATGATTTTGTAACTACAGTTCCATCCATAAAAGGTTTATATGCGCTTATGGCCATTTGGTTTTTCCCATCAACAAATTGGTTAAGGGCATGTTCGTCAATCAGTATGTCTCCCTCAATAAGTAAAAAGTTATCGGTAATTAGGTCTTTTGCCATGTAAAACGAAACAATATTGTTTGTTTTTTCCCAGTTTTCATTATTAACATATTTAATGTCAATTCCTTTCCAGTTGTCGCCCACAAAGCGGTATATATCTTCATATCGGTAACCAACTACTAGAACTACCTTTTTAATACCAATTTTTAATAAAATATTTAGCATTCGCTCTAGTATTGGCCTACCCGATACTTCAACCAAGCATTTCGGTATTATTTCGGTATAACGATTAAGTCTGCTGCCTCTTCCGGCCAATAAGAAAACTGCTGTATTCATAACTTTTTTTATTTGCCAAAAATATCTAATAATTAGCTATCAAAATAATTATTGGAGGATAAATATTAGAGTTGGATTCTTTTAGCTTCATCTATGCTGAATTTTGTTTTAATTTTACCGTTGAAATGCACGTATACAATATCTTTAAAAATGAGATTTTTTATTAGACAAATTGTTAGGCTGGGCTTTATTAGTAGGTATTTTGCAAATAAAGCCCTGTTTACGAATAGCTCCGATTTAGAGTATAGGTTACTAAAAAAGATTGACAGTATATCCGAACTGACAAGTCTTATTAATGCTGCATATAGGGAAAATGCTGAAAAAGGGTTAAACTTTTTGGGCGCTTCACAGGATGAAAAAACAACCCTAAAGAGAATACGCAAGGGAATTTGTATTGTAGTAGTTGAAAAATTGAGTGGCAGAATGGTTGGAACTATAACATATAAAGCACCACACAGAAGTAAAGGAAGCCCTTGGTTTAACAAGCCTTTTGTAGCCAAAAGAAATTTATTGGCTGTTGATCCTGAATTTCAGAAAAGAGGAATTGCTTCGCACCTAATTAGGCTAACAGAAATAATTGCCAAGAAACATGGAGCAACCGAAATAGCCTTCGATACAGCCGAGAGCCATCAAATACTCCTTAATTTTTACAAAAAGAACCATTATCGTTTTATTGAAAACGTAAAATGGGGAAGCACAAACTACTTAAGCGTAATCTATAGTAAGCGATTGGTTTAAAAGCAACCACCTACTTATACGCATCCTCAACAATCGTTTTCTCATCGTTGGCGCAAACCCAATCTTTTTTAGGAACTGACCAATCGCCGTATTTTTCGGTCAGATATTTTTCATGCATGTTGGGAATGCGTAGCTCTCTGCCCATGTACAATACCGTTTCAAACGAAGCATAGTGCTCCTTGTCAACGCGAAGTATTTTTTCCATTGCTTGCCAGTAGGTAAACTGGTCGTCGTTGGCCTTAACAAAAATGTCGGCAACAACCATGTGCTTATGAAAAATTGGGAAAATTGCTTTTAGTAATGATGGCCAAAACCTTTTCACCTTAAATATCCTAAAATTATCCTTTTTTAATCCGCCAATATCTTTATGCATTTTGCGCTGGGTAATTCTATACCCTTTTTTTGCTAGCTTGGTCTTGTTAGCAGCAAATCTCTCGGCATCGTTAACCGAAATCGAAAGGTCGATATCGTGATCCCAAGGTAATAGGTCGCCATCACGGACTAGTCCTAGTAGTGTGCCTCCCTCTAAATGGTAGCCAATTCCTTCGTTTTCTAAGAAGTCAACTACGTCAAATAGCACTTTTCTGGCGCGGGCTAAATTTCTTTTTGTTAGCTCTGGTGAGTTTTTATGAAGCATGGGTTAATTGTTTTGCAAATTGCAAAAGTAGATAATTATTTAGTTAGAGCAATTAGTGGTGTTGTTGATTTAGATTATTACCTCAAAAAGTCTTAAAGCCCATACTATAACACCAAATTATTCGTTAAAAAAGATTATATATTTATCTTTGCGAATTAACAATTTCTTAAGATTTACAATGGCTCAGATTTCCGCCGTAATAATTACCTATAACGAAGAGAAAAATATTGAACGCTGCATTAAGTCTTTGCTTCCTGTTGCCGATGAAGTAGTAGTGCTCGATTCATTCTCAACCGACAGAACCGAAGAGATTTGCAAAAGCCTTGGGGCACGGTTTTATCAGCAAAAGTTTGCAGGCTACCGCGAGCAAAAAAACGATGCATTAGCCTATGCAAATTTCGATTATGTACTTTCGCTTGATGCGGATGAAGCCCTATCGGATGAGCTGAAAAATTCCATTCTTAAGGTAAAGGGAAACCTAAAGTACGACGGCTACATTTTTAACAGGTTAAATAATTACTGCGGACAATGGATATACCATTCAAACTGGTATCCCGATAAAAAGCTTAGGCTTTTTAATAGGCACAAAGGCCACTGGGGAGGAATAAACCCTCACGATAGGTTTATTCTTAACCGTAGCTGTACGTCGGTAAGGCTTAAGGGTGATATTCTGCATTGGGTACTCGACTCGTACGAAGCACATATTGCTAAAGCCAACAATTTTAGCACCATAGCAGCCAACGAGTACTTTAGGCTTGGAAGAAAAAGCTCATTCCCAAAGATTCTTATCAATACCGGATGGCGATTTTTTAAAGCATATGTAATTCGATTGGGCTTTTTAGATGGGTTTAATGGGTTTGTAATTAGCTCTTTTTCGGCATATACTAGTTTTTTAAAGTACGTTAAGCTCAGGCAGCTAATACTCGAGAGCCGTGGAAATAATGGAAACGGATTGGTAAAAAAGAAGAAACGAGTAAAAATTGCATCATAAATTCTTTTGAGATGAAAATTGTAATTCTAGCAGCAGGTATAGGTTCGCGTTTAGGCAACCCAATGCCAAAACCATTAACGGTACTAAATAGTGGGAAAACCATTATGCAACAGCAGATTGATAATGTGTCTGCTTTTTTTAATCCCGATGATATAAACATCGTTGTTGGTTTTAAAAAGGATCTCATAATGGAGTCGTTCCCCGATGCTAGCTATATTTATAACCAAAACTTTGACACAACAAATACTTCTAAAAGTTTGCTAAAAGCATTAAAGAAGAACAGGCACGAATCCGTTCTTTGGCTTAATGGCGATGTTGTCTTCGACTCAAACCTCTTTAAAGGGCTAAAAGAGTACATACAAAAAGAGCAGTCGTTTGTATGCGTAAATAACTCGGAGGTTGGCGACGAGGAGGTGAAGTATAACCTTAGCCCCGATGGATTTATTAAAGATATATCAAAGGTAATAACCGATGGGTTAGGAGAGGCTGTGGGAATAAATTTTATATCAAAAAACGACATTAAAGCATTTATCAATAGGCTCGAGGAATGCGAAGATAACGATTACTTTGAGCGTGGCCTCGAGCTGTCAATTGCAAAAGACAATCTAAAAGTATTACCCATTAATATTTCCGATTTTCGATGTCTTGAGGTCGATTTTAAGGAAGACCTCGACAAGGCAAACAAGCTGTTTTAACCTGTGTTTCTATGAGGGCAACCCTATTTTGCGCCAACCCTTACGCATTTGGTATCCTTAAGCCTCTAAGCGATGAGCTGCTAAATGAGGGTCATAGCGTTCTTTGGTTTGTTCCTCAAAAACATCTTTCGAGTTTCCCTTTTCAGGCTGATGTAGCCTTTACTACTTCAATTCCCGAAGTTTACCATTTTGGCAGCGATGCCATATTTGTGCCAGGTAACGAGGTGCCGCATTATCTTCCAGGGGTTAAGGTCCAAATATTTCATGGTATGGCTGGCGAAAAGAAAGGGCATTTCCGCATTAGGCACTATTTTGATCTTTACCTAACCCAAGGGCCATACTTCACAAATCGGTTTCAGGAGCTAGCATCAAAGTATAACGATTTTTTAGTTATGGAAACAGGTTGGTGCAAGCTCGATCCGCTTTACCAAAACACAGAGCAATACAATAAGCAACGCGATGAGTTGCTAAAAAAACACAATAAAAAGCATCTTGTACTCTATGCTCCAACCTTTTCGCCATCGTTAACATCTACAGTTGAGCTTAAGGAGCATGTTTTTAGGCTAGCTCAGAATGAGGATATATTTCTGCTCATTAAGTTTCACGATCTTATGGATAGGCAGATAGCAGCCCAGTATGAGTATGAGGCTCAAAAAAACAGTAATGTTGAAATAGTTAAGGAGCGTAATATCCTCAACACGTTAAAAATGGCCGATGTTATGATTAGCGATACCTCATCGGTAGTGTACGAGTTCGTTTTTTTAAACAAGCCAGTTATTACATTAAACTCTCGCTCGCCCCATATAGTGTGGAGTAATATTAGTGAACCTAAGCAACTTGCCAAGGCCTTTAACGATGCGATTACAAACGATATTTTTGCCGAAAAGCGCACAGACCTCATCCGGATGTATCATCCCTATACCGATGGCCGCTCATCGCACAGAATGATTAAGGCTGTTGAGAAGTATATTAGTGACCATGGAGTTCCCGCTAAGCGTAAGCTTAACCTTTACCGCAGGTATAAAATGGTTAAGGATTTTGGCCCTAAGCCAAAGTAGTTGCTCTTTAAAATTGTCCATATTTTCCTGTTGACTCATTGCTATTTTAGCCTTAACTTGTGTTGAAATTAAACACATTTTATATGCTGAAAATTTTTCACAATTCGCGCTGTAAGCACAGCCGTGCTGGCTTCGAATACCTTAAGTCAAAAACCCAAGACTTTCAAGTTCGTGAGTATTTAAAAGATCCCTTAACGAAAGATGAAGTGGAGGAAATCCTTCTAAAATCTAATCTTCAACCAAGCGAATTAGTGCGTACACAGGAAGATTACTACAAAAAAAACCTGAAGGGCAAAAACTTCAACAAGCATGAGTGGATTCGCATTATTGTTGAAAACCCAAAACTGCTGCAACGTCCAATAGTTGTTGGAAAGTTAAAGGCTGTTGTTGCCAATCCTCCAGAGTTAACAGATAAGCTATTGTGAAAAAGCATAGTTAAAACTTTGCATTACCTATTACCCTTACCTAAAACCTAACTGCCATGCCAACGCCAGAATTTAAGTATTTTGACCCATACCCGCTGGGCGAAGATAAAACCCGTTACTATTTGCTAACAAAGGATTACGTTACAACCTCCGTTTTCGATGGACAACAGGTTTTGAAGATTAACCCCGAGGGGTTAACGTTATTAGCCCAGGTTGCCTTTCGCGAAGTTTCATTTAAGCTGCGTACCGAGCACTTAGAGCAAATGGGCGCAATACTTACCGATTCCGACGCAAGCGAAAACGATAAGTTTGTAGCACTTACAATGCTTAAAAATGCCGAAATTTCGGCAAAGGGCGTTCTCCCTTTTTGCCAGGATACTGGCACTGCAACAGTATTTGCCAAGAAAGGACAGAGCGTTTGGACAGGTGCCAACGATGCCGAAGCCATTTCGCTAGGAGTATACAAAACCTATACTCAGGAAAACTTAAGATATTCTCAGACTATTCCGCTCGATATGTATACCGAGAAGAATTCAGGCACGAATCTTCCCGCCCAAATAGACATTACGGCAACTTGCGGAGATGATTACCAGTTTTTATTTGTAGCAAAAGGTGGTGGGTCGGCAAATAAAACTATGCTTTTTCAGGAAACTAAGGCGCTACTTAAGCCCGACAAACTAGAGAATTACTTGGTTGAAAAAATGCGCAGTTTAGGAACGGCCGCATGCCCACCCTACCACATTGCCTTTGTAATTGGAGGCACTTCGGCTGAGGCCTGCCTTAAGTATGTGAAGTTGGCCTCAGCGCGCTATCTTGATGGATTGCCCGAAAAGGGAAATGAAGGTGGACAGGCATTTAGAGATACAGAACTTGAGAAAAAAGTTCTGAAGAAAGCCTATAAGTTGGGAATTGGAGCCCAATTTGGTGGTAAGCATTTTGCTCTCGATATTCGAATTGTTCGCCTACCAAGGCACGGTGCCTCATGCCCTGTTGGCATGGGGGTTTCGTGTGCAGCCGATAGGAATATTAAGGCTAAAATTAACAAAGAGGGTATTTGGGTTGAGCAGCTCGACAATAACCCCGGTCGTTTTATCCCAGAGGAATACCGTACCGAGGATAAGGGTGGCGCTGTTAGCATCAACTTAAATTTGCCTATGCCCCAAATTCTTTCCGAAATCTCAAAGTACCCAGTGGGCACTCGCTTATCGCTTAGCGGAACTATTATTGTTGGTCGCGATATTGCTCATGCCAAGCTAAAGGAGAGGATAGAGAAAGGCGAAGGATTGCCTCAGTATATAAAGGATCACCCAATATACTATGCTGGCCCAGCAAAAACACCCGCCGGAATGGCCTCGGGCTCGTTTGGCCCAACCACAGCTGGCCGAATGGACTCGTATGTCGATTTGTTCCAAAGCAATGGCGGAAGCCTAATTATGATTGCCAAAGGCAACAGGAGCCAAGCGGTAACCGATGCTTGTAAAAAGCATGGCGGTTTTTATCTCGGAAGCATTGGTGGTCCAGCAGCTATTCTGGCGCAGGAAAACATTAAAAAGGTTGAACTGCTTGAGTATCCAGAGTTAGGCATGGAAGCCATTTATAAAATTGAAGTTGAATATTTTCCCGCATTCATACTTGTTGACAATAAGGGTAACGATTTTTATCAGCAGCTAAATAAGTAGCGCATTTATTTTTTGCTAAATGCAGCATTTTAACCATTAAACTCGTCGTTATGGCATTAAATCAAAAAATTGTTAAGCTAATGAAAAGCACATTAAAACGCATGAGTATTGCCATATCGCTGAGCGTGGCAATAGTTTTATCGTCGTGTACAACAACAATGAGCGGCGAACAAAAAAAGGAGAGCCGAAATGTTGAGGATTTTAACGCAATTGAACTATCAATTGCAGCCGATGTTTACCTAACACAGGGCGAAGGCTATAGTTTTACAATTGAAGGTGATAAGGACTATTTGGAAAAGGTTGTAACCGAGGTTAGAGGAAATACGCTTGTAATAAAAACCGAAAACTGGGTTAGCTTTGGCTTTAGTAATCTTGAGGTAAAAGTCTATATCACTATGCCCGAAGTTGAGGGGCTATCAATTTCAGGTTCGGGCGACATTAAGGCGGTAACCCCAATTAATGCTCACGACCTTACAATAAAAATTTCGGGAAGTGGCGATGTGCTAATCCCTCAGCTAGCCATAAACTCACTTTCAGCATCCATATCTGGCTCAGGCGACGTGGAAGTTTCGGGAGAGGGTTCGTCAACTTCGGCAAAAGTCCGAATTACTGGTTCGGGCGATGTTTCGCTTAAGGGCATTCGCTTTCAAGATGCCGATATTAGTATTTCGGGTTCGGGTGATGCTTTTCTGCATGCTACTGAAAACCTAAATGCTAGGGTAGTTGGCAGTGGCGACATTGTTTACGCTGGTAATCCGTTAGTTGACGCAAAGGTTTCGGGGTCAGGTACTATTAAGAACAAATAACGGAAATAATTGTTATTCGCATAAAGGAGAAGGCATTTGGCTTTCTCCTTTTTTTATTAACTACTACTGCAAATTTTACAAGTATGTATAGAGTTGAAAATGACACAATGGGTGAGGTTAGCGTTCCAGCAGAAAAGCTTTGGGGTGCGCAAACTCAGCGTTCATTACAAAACTTCCCGATTGGAACGGAACGAATGCCCGATGAGATAATATACGCAATGGCCATTGTTAAAAAAGCCTCTGCAAAAGTCAATCAGCAGTTTGGCGTTTTGCCTAAGCATAAAGCCGAACTTATAGCAGCGGTTTGCGATGAAATATTGGAAGGCAAACACACTCATGAGTTCCCTTTGGTGGTTTGGCAAACTGGGTCGGGTACCCAAACAAACATGAATTTAAACGAGGTAATTGCAAATCGTGCCCAAATACTTTCTGGTGGAACGCTCAGCGATAGCAGTAAAGTGCTTCACCCAAACGATGATGTTAACCTTTCGCAAAGTAGCAACGATACTTTCCCAACGGCAATGCATATTGCAGCGTATGGTGCTATTGTAAATAAAACGCTTCCAGCGTTAAAAGGGCTTTATAATGAATTGCTAGCAAAAAGTAACGAGTTTAACGGTATTGTAAAAATTGGTCGCACCCATTGGATGGATGCCACGCCTTTAACGCTTGGGCAAGAGTTTTCGGGTTATGCATCGCAAATTGAGCATGGTATAAAGGCCGTTGAGAACACTCTTCCTCACTTGCTTGAACTTGCTTTGGGCGGAACGGCAGTTGGTACCGGAATTAACTCGCCAAAGGGTTTCGATGTTGAAGTGGCTAGTGAGATAGCGAATTTAACAGGATTCCCCTTTGTAACCGCAAAAAATAAATTTGTCGGAAGTTTCGACAAGCTGCCAGCCCTCCTCCATTGTTACAGCAGCAGGCACCTCAACAGCCACATGTTTTCCG
>CAZGQZ010000017.1:22284-25774 GCA_964527985.1 uncultured Rikenellaceae bacterium
AGGGAGATAGCGCGCTTGACAGGATTCCCTTTTGTAACCGCAAAAAATAAATTTGAGGCCATGGCCTCACACGATGCCATGGTTGAGGCTCATGGAGCGCTTAAACAGATTGCCATAAGCATTATGAAAATTGCTAACGATATTCGCATAATGGCATCGGGGCCTCGCAGTGGTATTGGTGAACTAACCCTGCCTGCAAACGAGCCAGGATCATCCATTATGCCAGGCAAGGTTAACCCAACCCAAATTGAGGCGTTAACAATGGTTTGTGCACAGGTAGTTGGGAACGATTCGGCCATTGCTGTTGGAGCAATGAATGGTAATTTTGAACTAAACGTTTATAAACCGCTTATCGCGTTCAATTTTCTTCAATCGGCAAATCTGCTGGCTCAATCGGTTGACAGCTTTGTTACAAGAGCCTTGATTGGCATAACCCCAAATATTGATCGGATTAAACACAATGTAAGCAATTCGCTAATGCTAATTACTGCGCTGAACCCACACATTGGCTACGAAAAATCGGCAGCTGTTGCTAAATTGGCGTATGCTGAGAATATCACCCTAAAAGAAGCAGCGCTGAAGCTTGGTTTTGTAAATGAGGAGCAGTTTGATAAGTGGGTGAATCCTGACAGTATGGTTAGTAGCAAATAGCAAAACTATATATTCCTATTTGTTTCGGGTGAGGGTAGTAATAACCGGATAATGATCGGAGTACCCAACCTTTGGGCTATAGTAGCTTGTGGCTTTAAAGGCCTCATCGTAAAGAATGTAATCGATTCGGAATGATGGGAAAAGCCCTTTATAGGTATGGCCTACACCAACACCAGCATCAACAAAAGCATCGTTAAGGTGCTTACGCATTTTGTGGTAGTTGTATGATATTGGCGATTCGTTAAAGTCGCCACAAACAATTGCAGGATAAGGGCTATTGACAATATGGGTTGTAACCTTATTAACTTGCTCGGCTCTCTTTTTAAGGGCATCTCTGTATCGAAACGATATCTCCCTTATTTCATCCATGCGTTGTGCTTCCTTCCTGAAATTTTGATTTAGCAGAAAGTTCAGATTTCTTTCCTTAAGCCTAAGCGACTGAAGGTGGGTGTTGTAAATCCTAACTGTGTCGTTTCCAATTAGCAAATCGGTGAAAATACATGCATTTGCGCTGCTCTCAAATTTTATGCTCCCTTTGCCAACAATAGGGAATTTGCTGAAAGTTGCCAGTCCATAAGCCGAATTTTCCTTTTTCAGGATAAATTCAATATGTGTGTTTGTGCCAATTATTCTTTTTGCATCGCTAGTTGTAAACTTACCATTTGCCACGTAAAACTCCTGAAGGCATACAATATCTAGTTCTTCATGAACTATAAAATTGAGTATTTCGTTATGGTTTGGTGGCTGGGTAGCCCAAGCGTATAGCTGAAAAAGGTTTACGTTGTAAGTGCCAATTTTTAGCTGATTTTTCTTTTCTTGCTCGCTTTTACCAAACGGGAACTGAAAAAAGCTGGTAAAGTGCGTTATACCTATAAGAATTGAAAGCAGAGGGATTAGGAAATATCGCTTCCAACGTATAATCCAGTAAACTAAGGATGCAATATTTGCTAGCAAAATGAAAGGATACGCTAGGCCAATAAGGCCAAGAAACCAGAATGTTGAAGGGCTAACATGAACCGATAGGTACGATAACAGCAGCGTGAATGCTGCAATAGCCGTAAAAAAGAGAAGCGTTATAGTAGTTAGCTTTCGCATAAACTTTAACAATTGGGTAATGCTATATAAAAATAGCATCTATTGCTCAAAGCGGCAACTTAAAAGCGAAAAAAGCCAACTTATCTTCCTTTCATCCTAAAGAGTGTTTCTTTTTCTTCTTTTGTTAGGCTTTCGTAACCCCCCTTCGAAATTTTATCGAGAATTCTATCTATTTCGGCTTGTTGCTCAGCTTTCATTTTATTGTACTCATAATCGTCCCTTGGCTTGGTGTAGTTTACCTTCATCTTCTTTCGCCTGTTTGTCGATGGGCTTGAGGTAAACGCATCGATTACCCAGCTAACCGGTTTAACCATATCAACGCCTTGGTTTTGAAAGTAGATAAACAAAAAGCCAAAAAGCGCACCGCCAAGGTGCGCAATATGTCCGCCTGCATTCGATCCTGCTATGCCAATAATATCCATTACAATTAGGGCAACTCCAATGTATTTGAGCCTTACCTGACCAATAAGTAAAAGGTTAAGCGATAGGTTTGGCGCGTAGGCAACGGCAGCAAAAACAATGGCATAAACCGATGCCGAAGCACCGAGGGCAAATGAAACCGGAAGGTTCTCAGCAAATACCGGAAATACATTGTAAAACAGAATGTAAAGTGCTGCACCCCAAATGCCTCCCATTATGTAAACACCGAGGAGCTTGCGTTCCGACATAAAACTGAGGAAAATTCTACCTAGCCAGTATAACCAAAGCAGATTAAACAGGATATGGATAAACCCCTCATGAAAAAACATATAGGTAACTATGGTCCATGGCCTGCTGGCTAGGGTTGGCAAATGGGCTGGTACGGCTATATATTTTGATACAATAAATCCTAAATCGCTTTTGGCTAGGAAAAGAATTGCCAATAGTATGTTGAAGGCTAGGAAAACCCCAAGGTTTACATAGATGAGTTTAACCAGTGTCCCTCCGGTTTTAAAAGATTGCTTAATTTCGTTTAGAATGCTGTTCATGGTGTTTCAGAAAATTAGTAGAATCTATCCCTTTTTTTCGACCAAATTTTTATCAGTATAAAGCCAAATAGCATACCTCCAAGGTGTGCAAAGTGCGCCACACTGCTGTTTGCTTGGGTAAACCCGAGGTAAAGTTCAATTAGGCCATAGCCAATTACAAAGTACTTTGCCTTAATGGGTATAGGAGGAAAGAGCAGCATTAGCTGCGTATTTGGGAAATACATACCAAAGGCCAATAGCACACCAAATACGGCTCCCGATGCTCCAACAGTTGGCGTATTGAAAAGCATATTCAGGGCGCCCATGGCTTGGTTTATGTAGTTTTTGTTTTGCATTAGTATGGCTCTTCCCTCGTTTTTAACTAGCTCAATTTGCTCGGGCGAGAGGCTGGCCATAATCGATTTTGCCTCAATGTAGTTAACAAAGGTATGCAGCGCGGCTGCTCCAAGCCCAGTAAAAAAGTAGAAAATGAAAAACCTTTTGCTTCCCCATACCTGCTCGAGCACTCGACCAAACATGAAAAGGGCAAACATATTGAAAAAAAGGTGAGCAATACCTCCGTGCATAAAAATATGGGTGACCAGTTGAAATGGCTTAAAGTTTGGCGATTCGAAGTAGAAAAGCCCGAGTGTACGGGTTAGATCAATTCTGCCGCTTAAAACAATAGTTGCAAGCAGCATAATTGCATTAATTATTATAAGGTTCTTAACTACCGGAGGTATATTCTGAAAAGGTGATTGTCCGCTAAAGCTCATGTTATATGTTGTTTATTTAAA
>CAZGQZ010000018.1:0-9407 GCA_964527985.1 uncultured Rikenellaceae bacterium
TGGTTTTCTTTGGATTTAATTCAATAACATCAATTTTAAGAGGAGTAGGCGATTCGAAAAATCCGCTATACTATTTAATAATTGCCACTTTTTTGAATATTGGACTTGATTTGCTGTTTATTCTCAAGTTTAACTGGGGAATTGCAGGTGCAGCATGGGCAAGTGTAATAGCACAAGCTGCGGCTTTTATTATTGCAGTAATTCATGTAAACAAAAGGCATAGCGTTATTCGCCTTGCAATTGTTGGGATTACATTTGACTGGGAGATTTTTAAACAGAGCGTTCGTATAGGATTGCCCACTGGTATTCAGCATACTTTTGTGGCGCTAGGTATGATGGCTTTAATGGGTATTGTAAATACATTTGGTACAAATGTAATTGCTGGCTTTACTGGTGCTAGCCGTATTGATTCGCTGGCTGCAATACCTGCCATGACTTTATCCGTTGCTCTATCTGTTTTTGTAGGTCAAAACATTGGAGCCAAAAAGGTTGAGCGAATATACAAAGGGTTAAGAGTTGCATTAATTTTTGCATCGGTTATTAGCGTAGTTATGAGTATTGTGGCAATTTTTTGGTCGGTACCGTTAATGAAACTCTTTTCAAACGATGCTGCAGTTATAGCAGTTGGACGCGAATACCTTATTACGGTTAGCCTTTTTTACCTTTTGTTTTCAACTATGTTTGTTTTTAACGGACTGCTTCGTGGAGCAGGTGCAACGCTAATACCTATGTTTATTACCCTGTTCTCACTTTGGTTAGTCCGAATTCCTCTAGCAGTTTTTCTTAGTAAGTATATGGGCGAGCAGGGTATTTGGTGGGCGATACCAATTGCCTGGTTTTTTGGTGCTTTGGGTGCATTTGTCTATTTCCGAACGGGTAAATGGAAGAATAAAGGGGTAGTAAAAGCCTAACAGACATAAATGTCTTTCCCCTTTTCTATAAAATCAAGGTGATATAAATGTGTGTTTCTTGGTTATAATTTTTAATTAAATAGAATAATCAGGGTCATTTGTATATACCTTTGTATGCCATTTCCCTCCTTAATATAATTTTTTATGAAGAAAAGAATAAAGCTAAAGATTCTTGCTGGGTTTATGCTTCTTATTGCCTTGCTAATGGTAGCTGGAGCAGTTTCAGTAGTCGAGTTTGTTAAACTAAGCTCATCGGTTAATGCGCTAATTGAGGACAACTACAAAACAATAGAGGCGTCAAAAAAGCTATTGGAGTCGCTTGAGCGTAAAGATTCTGGCGTACTACTTATGCTTTTGGGTGAAAGAGATGAGGGACGAATGATTATTGATTCGGCAAATGCAAATTTCGAGGTTGCATATGGGATTGTTAAGAATAATATTACAGAAACCAACGAAGAGGATTATATTGCAAAAATCGATTCTTTAGCTGCAACCTTCAATGCTAATGTGAGTGAGGTGCTAAATAATAATATTGCAATTGGCGATATGGTTTGGTATCAGCGTGAACTTTACCAATCGTTTTCTAAGGTTAAGCATGCTGTAGATGATTTAATGATGTTGAACCAAAGCAGCATGTACGAAGAGGCTACGATGCTTAAGAATAAATCGCACAGAGCAGTAATGCCAGGCATAATTGCAATAGTTGGAGCGCTAGTTTTTTCTCTAATTCTTAGCTTTTTCATTTCAAAGTACTTTGTGGCTCCTTTGAGCAATTTAGCCGAGGCTATTAGAAGTTTTCATCCCCGAGAAAAGTATTTGAAATCATGCATTAAATCAGAGGACGAGATTAAAAGAATTGAAGATGAGGTTAATGCTCTTATTGTTAGGCTTAAAAAGCATTTGGAAATAGCTGATAGAAAATGAGAAAAGAGGTTGTTATTAAGTTTATTGGTTATGTTTTACTGTTTAATGCAGTATTCCTTTTTATAGCCTCGGCTATATCAATTTTTAACAACGAATCATCAACAATACCGTTCCTTTTTAGCGGATTAATTTGTGTTATATTTGGTTTTTTTCCTTTCATCTTTGTTGAGGATCATAATGAAATTTCCTTTTCCGAAGGGCTCGCAATAGTTGTTGGAGGTTGGCTAATAACATGCTTAATTGGCATGTTGCCCTACATAATGTGGGGAGGTGAATTTACGCTAATAAACGCATGGTTCGAGAGCGTATCGGGTTTTACAACAACAGGCTCTTCAATACTGAATAATATTGAAGCGTTGCCTAAAGGTTTACTCTTTTGGCGTTCAGCCACTCATTGGATTGGGGGCGTAGGCGTAATCATGTTTGTGCTATTAATACTTCCTCATGCAACAAGCACTAGGCTTACATTGCTTAACGCCGAAATGAGCGAATTATCGAAGTATAATTTTAGGTACAAAGCTCGGAAAATAGTTCATGTGCTTGTTATTGTTTATGTTGGACTAACTCTTGTACAAACCATTTTGCTGGTATTTGCAGGAATGAACGTTTTTGATGCTGTTAACCACTCTTTTGCAACAATTGCAACAGGTGGATTTTCAACAAAAAATACGAGTGTAGCATTTTTTGATAGTGCATTGATTGATGGAATTATCATGTTTTTCATGGTTCTTTCTGGTATCCATTTTGGACTTTTGTATGGCACGTTTACTTTAAAGCGGGAGAATATTTTTGTTTCACCAGTTGTTAAGGCATTTCTAATTGTTCTTTTAGCTGGTGTTGTATTGGTTTCGGGGAAGCTGTATATTTCCGAAACATATGGCTTTTGGAACTCAATTCGTTATGGCGCATTTCAGGTTATTTCGTTGGGAACAACAACTGGTTTTGCAACCGCCGATAGTGCTCCATGGCCTGCATTTACGCACATAATTCTAATTTATTTTACTATTCAATGTGCCATGGTCGGGTCAACTTCTGGGGGTCTGAAATTCGATAGAATATATCTCTTTTTTAAATCGCTTAAGCGTCAGCTAAAGCTATTGCAGCATCCAAAAGCAATTATTGCGCTAAAGATTAACCGCAGAGTTGTAAGTGAGCATTTGGAAACCTTAACGCTAGTTTTTATCGTGCTCTATTTTCTCACCCTATTTATTACTACAATTGGCCTAACTGCTTTGGATGTTGACTTGTATACCGCATTTAGTGCATCTATTGCAACAATAGGAAACGTGGGGCCAGGCTTTGGTGAAGTTAGCTCGTTGTCAAACTTTGCGTCTATTCCTTCTGCAGGAAAGTTTCTGCTTACGCTAAATATGCTTTTGGGAAGACTTGAAATTTTTAATATTATCGCTTTGCTAATGATTAAAAAGGGAAACTTCTAGATTAATGCACAATCTTCTTTTTTCAACCCAACAAATTTTTCCCAATTCCCTATCTTAATATTTTCCTCACAAAGGCAACGGTAAAGTAAGACATTAGGAAAACACCCATAAACCCTACAAGTCCGCTTAAAACTCGTGAGTACCCAAGTGGGATGAATTCTCCGTAACCTACTGTAAAGAAAGTGATAACGCATATGTAAAGCGATTTAAAGAATAGCATTGGCTCTGGATTTAGATTGCTTACAACATCTCCAATACCAATAATTGAAAAAAGAGAATAGAGAAGGGAGAAGATTACTTGAATTACTAATATGCTAAAAATTACTCTTACTGGCGATGTGGCATAAAGCCCCATCCAATCGAATATAAGCAGCTTGGAATAGTATTTTGGATAGGCAACAGCTTTACTAATCATAGATTTGGCTAAATCCTTTTCAAGATAGCCCTTTTGCGTGCAGCGCATGTATTCAACGTAGGCTTTGTCCTCATCTTCGTAACGGCCTAGTCCGTTAAAATTCTCTTTAAGCACTCTGAACTGCGAAGCTTTTTCGTCGATGGTTGTGTCGGACTGCGAGTAGATTAGCTTTTTTATACCGTTAGCTTCCCATTGTACGTATAGCCTGCCCAGAAGCCTTAAACCGGTAATGTTGAACGTTTCTACTTTAGGACTATCGCCATGCGAGTAGTAATCAATAATATCGCGGGCAATGCATCCGTAAAGG
Organism: uncultured Rikenellaceae bacterium; assembly: GCA_964527985.1. Classification (GTDB taxonomy): domain Bacteria; phylum Bacteroidota; class Bacteroidia; order Bacteroidales; family Tenuifilaceae; genus Perlabentimonas. Next base: position 3,997 of record CAZGQZ010000018.1, read on the forward strand.
TCAATTTCCTTTGCTTTATCTACATGTAGGTTTAGCGTTCCGTTAAACTGACAAAGATTAAAGGTTAGCTTTTTAAAAAGGCCATTTGTAAAGTTTACATTTCCAGGGAAGATAACTTTTTCAAATACCATCTCGGCTTCATGCCCTTCAAAAATTTCGAACGAAACATCCATGGCTCCAAAACTCGATCGTAGGAAAGTTATTTTTCCCTTGCGAACCTCAGCTCCTTCGAATGTTACTTCACCCTCGCTAAAAATGCAACGGTTAAAGCTGGTCTTGCCCGAACCAAATTCAACGTTTCGAAAATCGATTCGCCCTGGGCCAAAATCAGTTTGATCAAATGAAACTGTTCCACATCCAAACTTGGCAAAACGAAAATCTTCTTTTCCACTGCCAAAACGAGCAATTTTAAAGCTAACATTGCTATTGTTAAACTGAGTGTTAATGAATGAAACGTTACCCGAACCAAAGTCGGTATTTACAAAGCTTATATCACCTTGGCCAAAATCAGTATCCTGAAAATCTTTTACACCCTCCGCAAAAATTGTATTTTTAAGCGTGAGAATTTTTCCGTTAAACTGGCACTGGGTCATATCCAGCTTGTCAACTCTTGCAAACTGATCGTTAAATAAAACCTCATTGCAATTGAAAGTTGCTTCGCGGAAGTTGAGTGTACCCCCCACAAATGAAGTGTTTGAAAGGTTTAGTTTTTCACCCTTAAAGTTTGCGAACGAAAAATCGATATCGTATGGTGAGTGGAAGAATGCATTTTGAGCTGAGAACGATTCGATATCAATTTGGTCAAACTTATTTTTAAGCAAATATCTGCGGCAAGCAGTTAGAGAAAATCCTTTTATGTAGCAATTATCGAGATTAATGGGATTGCCATTTTCAATTGCTTCGTAAATTTCATTAAGCTTGGGATAGGCTAGGAATAGCTCTTCAATTTCTTTTCCTTTGGAGTTAAATAGTATAATGTGAGCTGTTTGCTCGGTTGAAAATCCATCCTGACGATAAAAGGTTTTATCCTCAATGCTAACTTTATAAATGTCGAAGCTTCGGGCCATGTTGTTCGGTTAGTTCATCACTGTTTTGGTATAAATATACTTGAGAATTTTAAATTAAACTAATATTTTAACTACTGGTCGACTGCTATTTAAGGTTATAAGCTTAGTCTCTGCCGCAAATGCTAACAAACGGGCATGTTTTACACTTTTCTTCGTGTGGGGTTTGGCTAAAGGCAACCTCTTTGTTATAAATTTTGTTTAGTAGCTCAATTAGGCTTTGCCTAAACTCTTCGAGGAACGGATTAAAATCGGTAACGGCTGTGTGTGAGGCTTTTCCGTTTTTGAGCTTAATGCTAAAGTCGTTGGCGGTTTTGGCTGTTTTTACAAACCATAGCATTGGCCGAATTGGCATATTGGGGTATTTCTGGGTTAAGGCAAGGCTGTAGCAAAAGGTTTGAAAAACCTCTTTATGCGTATCAACAATTTTTGGGTTAAACAAATCGTCAATGGCGCTGAATTTTCCTTTGTTATCTGCTTTGCCAGTTTTGTAATCAATTGACCATACGCTTCCTTCGTTTTGCTCAATTCTGTCAACGTATCCACCAAGGGTAATCTGCTTGCTGCTGCCAAGAACATTAATTGGTAGCTGAATAAAAACCTGCTCTTCGTGGCTAATGAGTTTAAACGGAGCCCTTTGCATGTCGAGGTAAAGCATTTTTTTTATGGTGTGGAGCAATGCATTATGGGCTAGCAGGTTTCGGCCCGATAGGCTTTCAATTGCATCATGCTGGTTGTTGAAGAAAATTTCAACAAAAACCATGTTGAGCGTTTGCTCAACATAGCTAGGGTTAGCTAGTATTGCTTCAACCATTTGCCTTGTTACCTGTTTGCCCGAATGCTCTTTGTACAGCTCTTCCATAGTGCTGTGAATAATTCGGCCAAACTCAAGGGCACCAACCTCTTCGGTTATCTCATCCTCGTCGTATAGCCCAACGGCATACCTAAAGTAAAACCTAAGAGGGCAGGTAATATATGTGGTTAATCCGCTGGGCGAAAGGGTTATTTCGGTCCCTTTTTTGGTTAGGTTAGAGGTAAGGGCATGCATTACCTCATCGGTTTTGGCTATTTCAATGGGGAGATTTGCGGCTAATGAGATATTATAGCCCACGTTAATACTTTGGATGCTTCCGTAGAGCTGTTCCATTTCGAGCTGAAGAGCAAATCGACTTTTCTCGCCAGTCGATAAACCTTCGGTTCTACTGCTGTAAACAAGGTAAATATTCTTCGCCCGATTAAGCAAACGGTAAAAATAGTAGGCATAAACCGCATCGTGATGCTTATAGTCGGGGAGGTTAAATGCTACACGTAACGAAGGAGTGATAAATGATACCGGATGATCTTTCCCCGGAATTACGTCATCGTTAAATGATAGAATGATTAGATTCTCAAAATCGAGTGCTCTCGATTCAAGAAAGCCCATTATCTGTAAACCGCTTAGGGGTTCGCCGGTAAACGAAACTCGCTCCTGATTAAATGCCTTGCGCAAAAGCTGTAAATAAGTTTTATGCGAAATTGGTATGCTAATACCTTTAAGCACATCGCCTAAGCGTGTTATGCTTTTATGAAGAGTGTAGAGAAATTCAAGATCGATGCGTAGCTGATTCTCGTCGCTTGAATCAATTTTTTGGCTAATGCTTTCGGCAACGTAATGGCAAATAGCTATAAGGTATTCCGTTAACGGCTTTTCAGGGGGTTGAATCCTGAAAATATTATTTAGAAGTTCCGTTTTGCTCAAATCGGTAGCAAGCGGATAAATTTTATTTCCCTTTTTTACATCTCGCACAATTTCATCAATTATGCTTGGTTCTGTATGCCTAACGTATGGATGGTTAAGGATTGCTAAAACATCTTTATGGTAAAAGCGGGTTGCCTTTTCTTTGGTTTGGTTGGCGCTAATTTGGAGACGTACAAGAAACTCGGCTAAGCTATAAGCGGGCGTTTCTTTTAGGGGGTAACCCATGGTTATGTTGAGCGATTCAACACTTGGTGGAATGGCCTGAAGAGCGGGTAGTAGAATGTTCTCTTTTGGGAAAATAATGGCCGTTTCAATATCAAGTTTTTGTCCACTAGCGGTTATATCGTCGAGTAGGCGGGGTATGAGCTTTGTTTGAGTTACCGTTGATGGCGCTGCAACCAATTGTATTTTTTTTTGTGCTGTGGATGTTGATTCAAAATACTTGTTGCCAAGAGCATTGGGGAAGAGTGTAAGGTTTTTGCGAATGAATAGGCCTGCTTCGTGTTCAATTTTACCCAAAAACATGGGGTCGTAGTCCCAGTAAAAAAGTGCATTCCCCTCGTTTTTACAGCGATGGAAAAGACTTTTCTCGCACTCGTTAAGCGCATTAAAGCCAATAAAGGCAATGTGCGATGGGAGTTCTGGAGATGAGCTCATATCGCTTAAAATATGAGCGCTTTTTCGGTAAATCATCCCTTCGTAGGCAAGTCCCTCGCTTTCAAGTTCGTTCCAAAAGAGTTGATATATTTCAAAGAGTTTGTCCCAAATGCTCAGGTAGTTTTTTTTAATCTCCGAATTTTGGTCGTTTGCCATTACTCCAAGGTAGCTGCTTAGCGCAGAGGCTTGTTCTGGTGTTAGCTCGCTAAACTGTTCCTCAATCTGTTTTAAATCCTTAATGTTTCCAAAAAGCTGCTTTGGATCAACAAGGTATTTGTCAATCTGATCGAAATCCGATAGCATTACTTCGCCCCAAAAGTAGAAACTATCAAAGGTTTCATCAGTATTTTTCACTCTTTTGTAAACATCGAAAAGACGGGTAACAAGCCTGATGCTCTCGTCAACGCTGAGGTTTGCAATGCGTTGCATTAGCTCGTTAATTGTAGTTGTTTTAGGTGCCCAAACAGGATTGTTAATGTGCTCTGCAAGGTTTGCGCTAAAGAATAGACCAGCCCTACGACTGGGAAAAACAAGCGTAACATTCGATATGTTATCGCCAAAACGTTTCCATAAATCGGCAGCAACAAGTTTGAGGAATGTTTGCATTTACTGGTATTATATGTGATTTCTTAAGATGGATAGTCACCTTTCTTATTTGAAAAGTAAATATAGTTTTAATAAGGCTAATAAAAAATTATTGAAAAGGCAATGCATTTAAATCATTGCTGTTTTCTATGGTTTACGCCATGTAAAATATCCATATTTTTGGAGGTTACTTTTTTTCTTCGTGTCAACATGGCATCATACAGATGCCTGTGTAAGTCAAAGTGGCGTATTATTGCGTTTGGCATTTTGGTTGATCGTGTTGGGTTGAAAACAATTTTTAATAAATCGTTAAATTGATGTTTAACTTAAAAATATGGAGGATTAAGCCATGATACCAATGTTAAGACCTAAAAGAGCAAACATGCCAAACTTAGTTGATTTCTTTTTTGGCGATGATTTACTTTCAAACTTCTTCGATAATGCTAATGCGGGAACAGTGCCTGCCGTAAACATTGTTGAATCGAAGGACGATTACCAAATTGAACTCGCTGCTCCTGGCCTCGAGAAAAAGGATTTTAAGGTTGACCTTAATAACAACATGCTTACAATTTCAAGCGAGAAGGAGCAGAAGAATGAGGTTGAAGGCGAAAAAATTATGCGTCGCGAGTTTAGCTACACCGCTTTCAAGCGTAGTTTTACATTACCCGATAGCGCCGACGGCGATAAGATTAAAGCTGCCTATAATGAGGGTATTCTAAAAATTTCAATACCTAAGCGTGAAGAGGCTAAAGAAAAACCTGCACGTCAAATTTCAATCTCGTAAGCCGATTGGTTAGAAAGAGTATGATAGTGATAAGAAAGCCTGCTTAAATGCAGGCTTTTTTCGTTTTAACAAATAATTGTGCTTATTCGTTTGTGTGGTTCTGAATTTTTGAGGAAAACACCATGGATAGTATCCCATAAATAATTGCGTAAATACCAATGAGGATAACCACAAAGCGTGAGCTATCAAATGGGTTGAAAATTATTACTGCGCCAAGTGTAACCGATATTACACCGCTAGTTAAGTTGAGAATATCAATTATTTGCGATGTTTTCTTCATGAAAAAAGTGCCTATAAAAATTAGGCCAATTAGAATTGCCCAAGCACCAATTACTATCATTAAAAAAGCAGCGGCCGATTTGGGGCTCAGTATAATGGCTACTCCTAAAATAAGGCTTAGTAATCCCTCAAACAGCTTCGTTTTCCAATTGGGTACAACATGTCGGTACTGTATTGCATAGCTAGTTAGTACTACGCCGCCAATAAGTATAGCTAGTGCAAAGTATATGGCTAGCGCCGATACGGCAATATTTGGGAATAACAGGGCAATAAATCCAAAAATGAGAACAAGGATACCGCTAAA
>CAZGQZ010000018.1:9507-24994 GCA_964527985.1 uncultured Rikenellaceae bacterium
CCCCAAATGCTTTCGTATTCAGCTGTTTCTTCGCCAATTTCCTCGAGCTGCCTAAGGTATTCGCTAATCGATTTACTCTCAATAATAATTACCTTTCCCATGGTATGTATTATTGGGCTATGGGCACGGGTTTGGTCGTGATCGAACTCAAGTATACGCCGTCCGTACCTTGTAATTCCAATAACGCGATAGGTCAAACTTTTGCCAACGCCAGGCAGGTTAAGCACATTTCTGTCGGTTGCCAAAAAAGGTAAACCGCTTTTCGCCATCATGCTAGTTAGGTTTTCGTCCATATGCTGAGGATCGAGCGATATTTCCTTAATCATTTCAATATTCTTATCGCTTATGGTGCCAAAAACTTTCTCCTCAATTTGCTCCTGTACGGCACGGGCGTTTGTAGCAAAGTTGAAGTAGTTTTCCATGTATCCTTTCACCGAGAAGGTGTAGTAGGGGAGAACGCCAATTTCATTCAATATTTGCCTTAGCTTTGCTGTATGGCCTCGTCGCGATGACGCCGTAGTAAATACATGCTGATTGGTAATCATCCATCCCGATTGCAAAAATCGTTTAACCGAATCTTTTACTTCCGGGGTAATCTCCATGGGCGACTCGAAATGGGTTTGGATAACAAATTGTTTTATGCCCACTTCAATGGCTTTTTCCCTGAACTTGGCTAAAATATCAATTAGCTCAGGCGTTATTCGTTGGGGCAGATAGGCAGGCAAACGAGTTCCGAGCCTAATTCTAACTATTTCGGCTAACTTTTCCCCTTCGGGTAAACTTAGGTTTCGCTCTTTTTTCCTGATGGCCATGCTAAGCACAGCATCCAGCATTTTTTTCATCGATGTGTTAGAGCTCATTAGTGCATCGCCGCCGGTTATCAGTATATCCCGAAGTTGAGCATCGGTTTCCCAGTACTCCATTATTTTTTCGAGCTGCGCATCCCATGTTTCGGTGGGCTTAAGCTTATCGAGGTTAAAGTTGAGGTTTCCTCTTTGGAAATCGTACATGCGTTGGCACGATGCGCAAAGTCCTCCACAGGCTCTGCCCATTGTGGCGGGAATGAGGATTGCCACTTCGGGGTATCGACGGTGTACGCTGTGGTGCGTTGGCAAAATCCAACCTGCAGCATTGGGTTTCCCAGGCTCAACCTTGTCCTCTTTTTCCCAAGCTACAATGTAACCAAATTCGTCAACCAGCTGTTGGCTATAAACTACGTAATACCGTATGGCCAAATCGGCTCCAATTGCAAAATAGGGAACGCGTACATGCAAAAGCGAAAGATAGTATGGGTTAACAAAAAAAGGTATTCCTGCTTTTTCTGCATCGTAAAGAACCTTCATTGTGTCGGGGTCGAGCGAGTTGCCTAATAGCTCGTTAAGCAGCAGGGGCGAGCGAACGGCAAAGCTGAGGTGGAACCTATAGTCGTCCCACCACTCGAGCATTTGCAAATACTTTTGCTCGTGCGACATTTTAGGCTCAAACTTATACCGTTCACTTTTAATTTCACCAGTATCAATTTTCTCAATCAGAATATTGATTATTCTTTCTCTATTTTCCTCTCTAAGTTTTACAATTCGAGGATCGAGTCCACTTGGGAAACGCTCAAGCCAATCGGTTAGCAACTCTCTTGAAGGGAGTTTGCGCTCGTAGCTACCGGCAAATTGCCGAAATAGGTAAAGCATATCCTCAAAAAAGTAGGGTTTGGCTCCGCCAGTTCCAAAGTTTACCGCTAACCAAATTAGCTTTATGGGATTACTTATGGCAATTTCGCCTCGTAGGTTAAGGTCTTCGTATTCGCGGCCAGCGTTGTCAACATAATCAAGTATTCGAATTGCTGCATAATCTTGCCAAGTAAGTTGCTCAAACCATTCTCGTCCTTTTTTTGTACGCTTATAAAATTCATAAGCAACTGGCTTTTGCTTTAAATAGCCTAGCACCCAGTTACGCACACCAATTAAGGCTTCGGTTTCGTTGCGCGCATTGCGCATTATCTCTTCTAGTTTCGGGTTTTCTTTAAGCAGCTTTTTGAGTAGCCTGTGCGACTTTACGGTTATCGCAATTTGGTCGAGTTTCTGGTTTTCTGTCATGCTAACAATTATAGTTTACATGAGCATTATACAAAAAAAATGGGTTAAAGTCAAGCAACTTGTAACAATTCATTGATAAGTAAAAGCCTATTTACTTCCGCACATTTTACAGTACATTAAATGAACTGGTTCGTGATCGTTTAGCTGCATGTTTATAGGCCATTTTCCTGTAAATAGGCTGCACCATTGGGTGGGCGATAGTATATCGGCAGCATCTTTTAGGAGTTGGTAAAAATCGGTATTCTGCTTTACCCTCGGATTGGCGTAAAAGTATTTAAGATATAGCATTAACGTTTGCTTGCATGGAAAATTTGTGAGCACATAGGGTTCTAATATTGCCTGTGCCTCATCGAATCGTTTAAATGCTGAAAAAAACATTGATAGGTCAATGGCAAACGATTTTTCGGGAGGGTTTTGTGAATAGTATTCAAAAATGTAGTCGATGGAGGGTTTTATCAGATAATCGAAATCGCCCAATCGGTTTATAAAGTACTCCTTCTCAGCATTTTTAAAGTGATAGTAAAGTTTCAGCTGGGCAACAATTTCAGGGTCGAATGATATTTGTTCAAGTCGTACAATTAAGCCTTCTAGCTCGTTTAGCGTTCGCTGCTGGTAAAAGGGTTGGTACTCGTATTTATTGTGTTGCTTAATTAGAGTGATAAAGTAGTTGTATGCAATAATTGGGTCGGGGAAGGGGTATCGGTTTAGCTCGCTTAAAACCTGTAGGCTGTCGGCGCTAGTAAGGTGCTGTCCTCGGTGGGCCAATATGTAGCGCATTTTATTGTAGTAAACTTCTGTGAGAGGTTCGGTAGTAACGTCAAAATTGCCAGGTTGCAGGGCAATGGGGAGCTGATTAACGGTTTGCCATGGTACGCGTCCCATTAAATTTCTATTAAGGAGAAAAAGGTGTATTAGCTCTAACCGTTTTGGAATTATATCGAGCACCTGACAGGGAATTGGCTGACTGCTACATTCGTGAGCCAACTGCTGAAAAAGGTAGTTGTATTCCGAAACAGCTAGCCCATCTATAGTTGCATCGTTTACAACCTTATAGGCTAAAATTTTGAGGTCGGTAAAACGTTGTCGGGCTAATATTGGTTCGAGCTTTCGGCTATTTAGCTTATCGTTAACGTAGCGGCGAATTTGGCTAGTATCGAGGTTTGTCAGAAACTCGTATTTCGATCCCTGAATATCTTTAAAAAAGTCGAACCAGTTTTCGCGTGTTACCTTTCGGGTTGATACATTTCTGCCAGTGCTTGGGTCAAAAAACACGATCATCTCATCGGCACGTTGTTCTGCTAGTTTTTTATTAATATCATCGGTGCCTTCAACGCTGGCATAGGCGTAAACAGCCGCTCGCTGAATTTTTTTGTCTTTAACCCAGCTTCGGATACTGTCGCCCACAGTTGGAAGCACATAAGTTTCGTTTTGGTCAAAGTAAACCCTTAGCTTTAGCGTATCGCGACGGAGTTTAGGAATATATACTTCGGGGCTTGGAATGCTATCCTTTGCTGGGGCTGCTCTTAGTGCTATATCAAAAACTTTTGCCGGAGTTTCATTAACTGTAATGATATCGGCAATACGATTGCTTTTCAGAATAATGAGGTTTAAAGAGTAGCTTTTACCACGATATTCGGGCGGAATGGTTGCTACAAGTCGTAAATCAACCTTCGGTTTTCGCCTTTGCGCCTCGATATTCTCTAGGAGGTAATCACGGTAAACTGGCTCAAGAATTTCACCTTTAATGGTAAACTCTTCTTCACTACGAATTGGTTCAGCAATATGGTTTTTGCAACCATAGTAGCTGTGAGGAATTATTTCAATGGCTACGCCATCGTTTCGCTTTTCGAATAGCTTTTCAACTTTACGAACATTGTTAAACACAACGAAAACCGAGTCGTTGCGAATGGTAATGTCAAGTGTATTGATACTGCGAGCTAATCGCCTGTAGTTATCCAGTATCGATTTGCTGGGTTTTGGATTTATTCCCCAGTCATACTTTCGCTCAGGTTTCTCAAAGTAGTAAGGGCTAATGTCATTTTCGGGCTCGTACGGAAAGTAGTCGGTCGATTTTTGAGGTTTGTAATCCTTGGTTACAGCAGCAAAGCTAGCAGCAATTCTATACTCAAAGTTATCCTTGTCGAACCACGAGGCAACACCCACAATAGCATGGGTTTGTGCAATAATATTAGCCAAATTGCTGTTCGATTCAACCCAAGTATTAATTATGTAGTTTGCTGCTTTGTTAAAGGTGACAGGTTTTTTATTCCTAACAATTTTTACCAAACCAATATTCTCCGATACGTAGTAATCTTCGGCCCCATACTTTATGGCTCTTTCATGGTATGTTCGTTTGCGACGACTACCCGTTTGGTAATGGCTTAAGTCGTTGTTTCGGGTTAAATAGCGCGCATGATCGCGGCTTGCAAGGTATAGTGCTGTGTCGTTTACCAATGAAGGCAGGTTGTGTTTGTGCCTAATGCTATCAACTTTTTGCTTTATTAGGTGTTCTAAATATTTAAAGTTTGGGATATCGGGATTTATAGCATCTTGAGGGTTTTGAGCATAAACCCCAAGTGAGAGGATTGTGAAAAACGCTATGTAAACCAGAATGGCTAATATTTGGTTAATTCTCATTTCGAAATGCACACCATTAATGGGTTTATATTTCCTTTCATAAAACTAGCTAAAAATATAACAGAAAAGCTAATATTTCGCTAATTTGCGCCCCAAATCATCATTATCAAAAACAAATGAGAACAATTACATTTTCAATTATGACATTAATTATCGGTTTTTCTTTGGCTTCATGTAATACAGAAGGTTCAAAAAACGAAAATCCACTTTTAGCTGAATTTAAAACCAAGCATAATGCTCCACCATTTGACAGGATAAAAGTTGAGCATTACATGCCAGCAATGGACTCAGCAATGGCTGAGGCTAAGGTTGAAGTTGAGGCAATTATTGCGAATACCGACGAGCCAACTTTTGAGAATACCATTGAAGCCCTTGCTTTTTCGGGTATGCGTTTGGGCAGCATTTCGTCTATTCTATTCAACCTTAACCATGCCGAAACTGACACCAGCTTGCAAAAGGTTATTAGGCAAATAGCTCCAAAGCTCACCGATTTTCAGAATGACATTAACCTAAACCCCGATCTTTTCGGGAAGGTTAAAATGGTTTACAACTCGGTTAATCGCGAAAAGCTAACACCTGAACAAATTACCTTATTAGATAAAACATATAAAGGGTTCGTTCGGAGTGGCGCTAACTTATCCGAAGCCGATAAGGAAAAATACAGGGAAATTACGCGTAAGCTATCCGATTTGTCCTTGCAATTTAACGAGAATGTGCTTGCCGAAACCAACAGTTTTACACTGCACATTACCAATGAAGCAGATTTAGCGGGCTTGCCCAAAAGCCTTATCAATGCTGCTGCATTAGAGGCCAAGCAACGAGAACTTGAAGGTTGGGTTTTTACTCTGCATATGCCAATGTATTTCCCTTTTATGAAGTATGCCGAGAACAGATCGCTCCGCGAAAAAATGTACAAGGCCTATAACACACGTGCATTTAAAGGTGATGAGAAGGATAATTCACCGCTCATCGAGCAGATTGTCAACCTAAGGCTTGAACTGGCTAACCTTTTGGGATACCAATCGTACGCCGATTTTGTGCTTGAGGAGCGAATGGCTCAATCGGCCGATAAGGTGATGTCGTTTTTAAATGAGTTGCTTGAGGCTTCATTGCCTGCAGCAAAACAGGAGTTAAAAGATGTTGAAGTGCTGGCAATGTCAATGGGAGCTAAGCATAAAATTGAGAAGTGGGATTGGGCTTTCTATTCAGAGAAGTTGAAGGAGAAGCAATTCAATTTCAACGAGGAAGAGCTAAAACCCTATTTCCAGCTTGAGAAAGTTAAGGAGGGAATTTTTATGCTTTCCAATAAGCTTTTTGGCCTATCGTTTAAGCAGGTTGATAACGTGCCTGTTTATCATTCCGATGTGCTTGTTTACGAGGTTTTCGATGCCGACGGATCGTTCTTGTCGCTACTTTACCTCGATTTTTTCCCTCGTGAGGGAAAAAGCGGTGGTGCTTGGATGACCAGCTTTAGAGATCAGTATATACATGATGGCGAAAATGTTAGGCCACTAGTTTCGGTGGTAACAAATTTTACCAAGCCCACTAGCGATAGCCCATCGCTATTGACATTTGGTGAGTTTACCACCTTTTTACACGAGTTTGGCCATGCGCTGCACGGTATGCTAGCAAATACAACTTACCCAAATCTGTCGGGAACATCGGTATATCGGGATTTTGTAGAGCTACCCTCTCAAATTTTAGAGAACTGGGCCATTGAAAAAGATTTTCTCGATCAGTTTGCTACCCACTACCAAACAGGCGAACCAATTCCACAAAGCATGGTTCAAAGTATTATCGATAGCCGTAACTTTTTAGCGGGAAACCTTTCTATTCGTCAGCTCAGTTTTGGACTCGTTGATATGGCATGGCATAGCATTGAGAAACCCTTTAATGCCGATGTTTTATCATTTGAAAATAAGTATATGAGCCAAGCCGATGTACTTCCTGCTGTTAAGAATACTGCTTTTAGCCCCGCATTTAGCCATATTTTTGCTGGAGGCTATGCTGCTGGTTATTATAGCTATAAATGGGCCGAGGTACTCGATGCCGATGCTTATTCCGTTTTTCAGCAGAAAGGTATTTTTAACGCTGAGGTGGCAAAGTCGTTTCGCGATAATATCCTCTCGAAGGGAGGAAGCGAGCACCCAATGCTTCTATACAAGCGTTTCAGAGGACAAGAACCTACTGTAGATGCCCTTTTAACCCGAAGTGGTTTAAGCAAAAACTAAGCAAACTTTAATGCTATTATATATTGAAGCCCTGAGTAATCAGGGCTTTTTTAATATATGAAACGTTGCGAAAATGATGTTTATTACACAAAATACTGATTTGGTAACTCATGCAAAAATTGTTATATTTGCATAAATTGCTTTTCTGCTGCAGAATTTTATCCTTTCGGTTTTTTACCATCTGCAGCAACATGTCTAACTAAAAATAGTATTATGCTATCTATTAAACAGATTAACAAAGAAGAAGAATTAACAGAAGTAACAAGACAAGAGCTGATTGACTTCTTGCACACGCATCTCGATCGCTTTCGCGATGATAAAATTGCAATTGGAAAATGCTTAGATTATGCATTTGAGAAGAATGCTGGAAAAGGAGGGTTTGTGGTTACAGGGCATTACGATGGCAAGCTAGTTGGTGCAGTGGTTATGAACAAAACAGGTATGGAGGGATACATTCCCGAAAATATATTAGTGTACATTGCAGTTGATGCTAGTCTCCGAGGAAAAGGAATTGGCCGTCAGCTTATGGAAGAGGCCATTAACAGAGCCGAAGGCGACGTAAAACTTCACGTAGAATACGATAACCCAGCAAAACGTTTATACGAGCGTATTGGGTTTACCACTAAGTATGCTGAAATGCGTTACACAAAAAGCAAGTAAGCAATGGCTGAACTAGTTATAAAATCCGATAAGATTATTAGCAACGTTGAGAAGCTTAACAAAATACTTGAAAGGCATAATGTTGAGTGGAGTCTGGTTGTTAAAGTTTTATCAGGGCATAAGGAGTTTCTAAAGAAACTCCTTTTTAATCCCGTAGTAAAAAAGTTACATAGCGTTGGCGATTCCCGAATATCGGGCTTAAAGGCGATAAAGGAGCTAAACCCCGATATTGTTACTATGTATGTTAAACCACCACCAATCGATACAATTAAATCGGTTGTAGCCTACGCCGATATTTCCTTGAACTCGTCATTTCGAACCATCGAAGCGCTCGATAAAGAAGCGGCAAAGCAAGGCAAAAGGCATCGGGTGGTAATTATGATTGAACTCGGTGAACTTCGCGAAGGCATTCTTAGGGATAAGGTGATAAGCTTTTACCAAAGCGTATTCAATCTTAATAATATAGATATTGAGGGCATTGGAACAAATTTAGGGTGTATGTATGGTATTCAGCCTACTTACGATAAGCTGCTTCAGCTTTCGCTGTACAAGCAAATTATTGATGCCAAGTTCAATACCAATTTGCCAATTATATCGGGTGGTAGCTCAATAACGCTTCCGTTGGTTGGAAAGCCTGCAATGCCAAAGAATATTAATCATCTGCGAATTGGTGAAACTGCATTTCTGGGAACAAGCCCATTTGACGGGAAAAAGTTTCGAGATTTGTCCACCGATACTTTCGAGTACCTTAGTAATATAATCGAGCTTGAAGTAAAAGAAACCACTCCCGATGGTATACTTACCGAAGGCAATATTGGCCATACTTCCGATGATTGGGATTACGACAGAAGCTACCGTGCCATTGTCGATTTTGGTATTCTCGATGTTGATATTGATGAGCTTACCCCAAAAGATAAGGACATGCGATTTGCCGGAACCACATCGGATATGAGCGTATACGACCTTGGCCCAGTTGAAAAAGGGAAAAATTGTAAATACAGGGTTGGCGATAAGGTAAAGTTTACCCCATCGTACATGGCAGTTGCTAGGCTCATGAACTCAAAGTTTATTGGAAAAAAGATTCTCTAATACCTAAGCAATTCGATTTAAAGGTGACGTGGATTTATACCATGTCACCTTTTTTATTCTATTAACTTTTTCAATAATGCTTACTATCTTTGCTGAAAATAAATTTTAGCTTATGGAAATTATAATGACTAGGGTTGTCTTTCCTGAGTTTACTAATCATCATAAAACCCTATTTGGCGGTCAGGCTTTAAAGTGGATGGATGAGATAGCCTTTATTGCCGCATCGAGGGAGTATAGCAAAGATTTTGTTACTGTTAAGGTAAATTCGGTTTCGTTTGTAAAGCCTGTTTTGCAGAATGAAATAGTTGAGCTAAGAGCAAGAATTATTGCTAAGGGGAATGTTAAGGTAGAGGTTGAAGTTCAGGGGTTTACTTTTGCAAACGACACAAAAGAGCTTGCAATTAATGGAGTTTTTACGCTATCCGCAGTTAGCAAAACCATGCGTCCAATACGATTGTAGTTTTTAATAAATTAGTACTTATGGCCACTATTGAGGCGTTGGGTTTGACTAAGAGTTTTGGTGACAAAACTATATTTCATTCGCTTAACATTTTTGTGGAGCAAGGGCAAAGGGTTGCAATTAAGGGTGAGTCAGGGAAAGGAAAAACAACACTACTTCGAATTCTTGCCGGAATTGCTGAAGCCGACAGTGGACGAGTTTTATACAACGATAAAGAGTTTAATACTATCACCGCAAAAACCATTCGCAACCATATAGCTTACCTTCCGCAGGGTATCGATTTGATGGTTAACGATGGTAATGAGCTATGCCGTATGCTAGCAGTTGATAACGATAAGGTTGTTGACTCGCTTAATGCACTTGGGTTAAACGCGCAAGCCCTTAATCAGCCTATGGCTGAACTAAGCGGAGGCGAAAGGCAGCGAATGCTCATATCAATAATACTTGGATTGAAAAGATCAATTTTATTTCTCGATGAACCTACATCAGCGCTTGATGATACTTCAATTAAAAAGGTTATTGATTTAATTTGGAGCCAAACACAACTTACTTTAGTTTCCACTTCGCACAATACTATTTGGGTTGAGCATTGCGACAAAGTAATTAGTCTATGAGCACAATTCAAGATATTTCGTGGATAAACCTTTTCTTAGGATTCACCATTATACTTATTCCCCTAGCTGGTTTTTGGTATTATAAAGTTGGTTTAACCAAGGCCACGCTAATTGCCATTGCGCGTATGACCATTCAACTTTCGGCTGTGGCACTATACCTTGAGTTTATTTTTGAGCAAAATAATGCATTTCTAAACTCTGCATGGGTATTAATAATGATTCTGGTTGGAGTTTATACAACCCTAAAACGTAGCAATCTAAACCTGCGTGTTTTGGCCGTCCCCCTCATTATTTCAGGAGTTACTAGCTTGCTAATTGTTGATGCATTTTTTCTAGGTTTTATTATCCGATTGCCTTATCTGTTCGAGTCGCAATATTTTATTCCAATTTCGGGGATGATACTTGGTAATGCCATGAACCACAATATAGTTGGATTAAATGCCTATTTTGAGGGGTTGGCCAATAATCAGAATCTATACTACTTCCTATTAATAAATGGTCAGAACAAGAAAACAGCCATTAACCCATTCATTGTTCAGGCAATAAGAAAAGCGCTTAACCCAATGATTGCAAACACTTCGGTAATGGGGTTAATTTCGCTTCCGGGCATGATGACCGGTCAGATTTTGGGAGGGAGTTCACCCTCAACAGCAATTCGGTACCAAATAATGATAATGCTGGCAATTTTTACAGGATGTAGTATTAATCTGATGCTTAGCATTATTCTGGGCAACCGCGCGGCTTTCGATAAGATGGATAGACTCTCGACTAAGGTTCTTGCCAATGCAAAAAATGAGTAATACTATCCCCTTTTATTTAGCGAGTTTAAATCCTCTAAAGTATTAATGTTTGTAAAGCATTCGTCAACATCAGCTAAATCAGGCAGTTCAACGTATTTTGTTTTTATACAGTCTAAAAATCGCTTTATCGAAAGGTTGTTGCCGCTTAATACATCAGCTAAGGCGTTAATTGTTTTTGTAGAATAAATGGCAAAAAGGGGCTCAATTTTTTTCCTGTGCAAAGGCACTAAAGCCCCAAAGGGGCTATTTACATTGATATGAGAAATTATTTTTTCAGCTGTTATTGTATTTACTAAAGGCATGTCGCACGAAACAATAAAAACCCAAGGAGTTAATGAATGGTTAAGGGCAGCATGTATCCCTCCAAGTGGACCCTTGCCTGCGAAAATATCTTTGTAAACACTAAATGGTGTAAAATCTCTAATATCGTTTGTGTTCGATATAATAATGGTTTCCGCGAATAGTTCAGAAAGTTCATTTACTATGCGATTGATAAAAGTAATACCGTTATGCTTTAGGAGCGCTTTGTTTGCTCCTTGCATTCGTAGGGCATTTCCTCCTGCAAGTATAGCAAGGGTAGTTTCGTTGAACTTTGACATTTGCTAAAAAAAGTTGTAATGCTTTTTAATGGGCATGGGTATTAAGCTCATTATTTTGCAATCGAAGTAAATTTACGAAACAAAATTGGTTATCGTAGGTTTAAAAGAATGAATATATTTGCCCAAAATTGATACATGAAAGTTGGAGATACACATACAACTACAATACTTGTAACCCAATCTTTATTAGCCAAACAGGTTGGTTCTGGTGATTTGGAAGTGTTTTCTACACCATCAATGATTGCCTTAATGGAAAATGCTAGTATGCTGTTAGCCCAAAAATATTTACCAAAAGAGCAAACTACAGTAGGTTCATATGTAAGTGTTAAGCACATAAAGCCAACACTTGCAGCTACTAAGGTTAGCGCACAAGCTACACTAAAACAAGTTGAGGGCAACAAGCTTACATACACCTTGAAGGCTTGGGATGAGCAAGGTGACATTGGGATTGGTGAACATGTTAGGTACATTGTCAATATTAAATCTTTTATCCAAAGTATAAAGTAATTGCGGAGAGAAAAAAATGGATAGGATAAAATGGATAAAGCAACTTTTTTTAGCATTAATAGCCGTGCTAATTATAGGATGCGACAATGAAAAACAGGAGACTACAACAGAGATATATCGTGAATACTCTAGGGTGAATAATGGAGTGTTTTTCTCAGTACCCCCAAGCATAGCCACAGTTCTTCTAGAGGAAAATCACAAGGGTACTCAGGAATTAAAAGATGTTCTTGAAGATGTGAATACACTATCTTTTTTAATTATTTCAAATAGCACAAGCATAAAAGAAAACTCACACTTCTTCTCAATAAACAATAAGTTACAAGACATAAGTTTTGTAGATTTAGCATTGGTGAATAATGGAAACGAGATAGTTAAGCTTATGGTTCGCCATGAGGATGATGTAGTGAGTGAGATGGTTGTTCTTGTATCAAACTACGATGCATTTTTTTGCATCAACTTTAAAGGAGTTATGGAGATATCAAAGATTGCCAATTTGGCTCAACCTGAAAATTTAGCAGCCTTATCAAATCTCGAGAAATTGAATCGATAGTTTATTAATCAAATTTATTGTTGCACGGTTTTTGTAAATTATACCCGCAGAACCAAAAAAATTATTAGCCATGAAAAGAAATGTTTTAAAACTTTTAGCAATTGCAATTGTCCCTTTATTTTTCGCTGTTTCTTGTAATAAAGATGATGAAAACGATCCGTTAACTAAAAGTGAAGCAGTTGAAATTCTATCAAGTACATCCGAGCAAATGACATCAACCATGGATGAGGTTATGCAAACCGAGGCCATGAAGGCAATGGAGTACTTTGATGTATTGTATGGTGATACCCAAAATCCTGATATTGAGTTAAAACAAACCGCTCAGAAATTAATCGTTGTTGCTGGACAACCCTCACTCACTAAACAGCTTCCAACTATACAAAAAGCAGCAAAAGAGGAGGTGACCGATACCCCTTTCGGTAACTATGGAACTTACACGTGGAATTTTACTCTGCTCGACTGGGAATATGTGGCAGAACCAACAGATGTGCTTGTATTTAATTTCCCTTCGGACAATACTCAAGACGAGAATAATGCTGAGCTTGTTTTATCGAATGTAAGCACCATTGTATCGCAAGAAGATGAGGTGTTAACCTCAATTAATATTGCATTAGATGTAAACGAAGTTAATGCGCTAACTGTTAGCTATGCGTTAACCCTCGATGCCGAGAATAATTTTGAGGACTTATCGCTTACAATTGATTTGCCTCCATTCTTTCTTTCGGCAAGCATAAGCTTTACTAACAATAATGCTGGTGTACTATTGCAATTATCGCATCAATTTAAAAAAGAGGGTATTAGCATTATGTCTTCAAACATTCAAGCCCAATTTGCTGAATTTGAAATTCCTAATATTTTTCAGGAGGATGATGGCACAGAACCAGTAGAAGATGACTTTTCAACGCCTTTAGCAGTTGAAGGTTTTATTCAAATGGGTTCGATAAAAGCTACTTTAGACCTTGATATTTACTCATATCTGCAAGCCCCATCACCACAAGATGTTGCGGAATATGCGAATGATAATCTTAAGATTAAGATATATAAGTATCCTGCTGGTAATTCGATAGCTTACGTAAAATGGTACTACAATATTACAGAGGATATTCTTGAAGCATTCCTTGTATTTAGTGATGGCGAGGAGGAACCTGCAGTAAATTATTTTCCAATGTTTAATTTTATGGAGTGGTAATTTCCATAAACAAGAAAAGGCCGTTTTTACGGCCTTTTCTTATACTATTCCGAATTTTTAGTAGAACACCTCAAAATACTCAACAGCAATACTACCTTCAACCGTTAATTCTTTCGACATTCTCTCGGTATTGGCCAATTTTATGAAGTTTTCAGACTCTTCAATTGAATCAATGGCATATAGAATTGTCAGGAAATTTGGGTCATTTCTGCTCCTTAGTATATTTTCCACTTTAATGCCAGCAGCAACTCTCAGGTTCTCATTCTTCATGAAGGTATCGTGCCATTTTATAAAGTCTGATACCCTGTATTTTAAGCACAAGTATAGCATGTTGTATTCTCTTCGGCAAAATTAGCATAATAAAGCTATATTAGCATCCATAATGTATGTTTTGAAAACATCTCCTTTTTTTGCAAATTAGCTTGATACTTTATAATTCTTTACTATGGTTGTTGAGTTTTGGCATGAGATTATAGTTGATAATTTGTCTGTTATACTATTGACAATTTATCTAGTCACCGTTCTCTCAACCGCAGTTATGGTTATTCACGAAAAACGCGACCCAGCAAAAACAAGTATTTGGGTATTAATTCTAATATTACTTCCAATTATTGGGTTGATTTTCTACATATTTTTTGGGCAAAATCATCGGAAAGAGAAAATATTTAGCAGAAAAGGGCTGCGCGACTTACAGCAAATAGAGCAAATGAGTCGGAGTCAACTGAAGGATATTATTGCCGATAAATACATCGGATTTCCTAGCATTGCCGATAATATTGGTATAATAACTTTACTTCTGAATAACAGTAAGGCTCTACTTACGCTCTACAATTCTGTTGATATACTTCAAACAGGGAAAAAAACATTTGAGTCAATTCTAAAGGCAATTGATGATGCCAAGTCTAGCATTCATCTTGAGTTTTATATAATTGAGAATGATGAAATTGGCAACTTAATAAAGGATAAACTTGTAGCAAAGGCAAAGGAAGGTGTTGAAGTAAGGTTAATATATGATGATGTAGGCAGCTGGAGTCTTCCCAAAAGATTTATAAAAGAGTTGGTAAATGCCGGAGCAGAAGCTTACCCATTTATGAAAGTAAACTTTCCACTACTAACCAGCAAGGTAAACTATCGGAATCATCGCAAAATAATTGTTGTTGATGGTAGGGTTGCCTTTATGGGAGGAATGAATATTGCCGATAGATACCTCAAAGGGGACAGCACGCTGGGGACATGGTTCGATACAGTGCTGCGCATTGAGGGTGAGGCCGTTCGTACATTGCAAGTAATTTTCTTGGTTGATTGGTTTTTTGTTAGCAGAATTATTATTTCGGATCGCGATAAATACTTCCCCGAATACTCCGTTAACACTCAGCATGCTTTACAGGTTACGGCTAGTGGACCCGATTCCGATTGGGCATCAATAATGCAGGCATTTTTTGTAGCCATTACAAAGGCCAAAAAGCATATCTACATTGCCTCTCCGTATTTTATACCTAATGAGAGCATACTAACGGCACTAAAAACAGCATCGCTAAGTGGCGTTGATGTTCGCATAATGCTACCAGGGAAATCCGACTCTACGGTAGTTTACTGGAGTTCAATGTCATACGTGTCTGAGCTGTTAAAGGCAGGCATAAAGGTATACCTTTTTCAGGGAGGTTTTAACCATTCGAAGATACTTATGATTGACGGTAGCTTTGCTTCTGTTGGTTCAGCAAATATGGATATCCGGAGTTTTGAGGATAATTTTGAACTATTAACAATGGTGTACGATAAGGAGCTTACAAAGCAGATCGAAACCCAGTATTTAAAAGATTTAAGAAGGAGCAAAAAGATTAACCTTAAATATTGGGAAAGTAGGTCGCTTAAGCAAAATTTTAAGGAATCGCTTGCACGATTATTTAGCCCATTGTTTTAGGCATGAAGTTTGAAAGGCTTTTACTCATTCTATACATTAGTACACAACTATTAACTTAAATTTATATTTATGAAACGATTAGCATTGTTAATATCAACCATATTGGTTGTTTCGCTAGCAGCAAATGCACAGTTTTTACG
>CAZGQZ010000019.1:0-2073 GCA_964527985.1 uncultured Rikenellaceae bacterium
ATAAACTTATTTAAAGCATTGCCTACCTTTAGGTTACGCGCCTCTGTTAAATCAAAATCTTTAAGCGTTTCCTCAACTAGTTCCTCTATTTCCT
This sequence comes from uncultured Rikenellaceae bacterium, assembly GCA_964527985.1. Taxonomy (GTDB): domain Bacteria; phylum Bacteroidota; class Bacteroidia; order Bacteroidales; family Tenuifilaceae; genus Perlabentimonas. The sequence goes on from CAZGQZ010000019.1 coordinate 95, forward strand.
TTTCGCTTTTCTGGCTAAAGCAAAACTTGGCACCAAAGTATAAATTTTGATAAACGGTTAAATCCTCAACCAGTAAATCATCCTGTGGAACGTATCCTATAACCTTTTTAAGCAATTCTTTTTCCTTTTGGAGGCAATATCCGTTAATCAGGATTTTACCGCCAAAAGGCTTTAAATTACCATTTAACAGGTTGAGTAATGTTGACTTACCAACACCGCTACCGCCCATAACTGCTATAAGCTGACCCGAATGCGCATCGAAGGTAAACGGATAAACACCATCTTTGCTTCCTTTATGCTTATACTCAATATTTTCGGCTGTAATTCGGATATTAGTTTTGCTCCACGACTGAAAGAAAGTTCCAGCAATTCGGCTAAAGTAAATTGGCTCAACTCTTGGACTACGAATTACACCTCCAGTTCCAAAAATGTAAGCTCTACCAGGTTTTAACGCTTTGCTGTTTAGGAAGATGTTGCTTTCGCCAAAGTATTTAATTAGCAGAGTATTTGTGCTTGGAATATGTAGAAAAAATACTATTCCCTGTAAATTAATGTGTTGGAAATTCTTAATTTGAGAATCAAGTGGAAAGTTTTGGCTGCCATGATAGGCAATAACATTTTGGGTTATGGGAATAGCCGATGGATTATTTGCCAGTATAAAACCCTTACCATTATAATACTCATCTTCTGGCATATAAAGCATGCCTGCAATGTGCTTAATAATATCGAATTCCTGATCGGATAAATATCCCGTATCGGAAACAAACTCAATTAGCTGCAGAATAATCCACACTTTCTGATGCTGTTCAAAATCAGCATTAATAGCATCGCATATTGAATCAATGCTATCGATAGTATGGGCTGGTGTTTCCTCTTTGGGTTTTTTGCGGTTATATTTATCTCCTGAAAGACCTATTTCATCTAAGTATTGGTCTATTTGTTCGCTGCTAAACTCAATCTTCAAAAAATCGGCTATAACCTTAAGAGCCTGTTCTGACACTTTGCCTTTATCGGAGCTAACAATAATAGCAAAGAGACGAATTAACGATTTTAACAGCGATTCGTTCATAAAACCCTATGGTAGAAATTTAAAAAATATTGAACGGATCAATCAGCGATTCAACAATTGTCTCTTGCTCAATTGGGATTGTAGGAGTGAGGCTTAAAACGGGAACCTCAGATTCGTTTATGATATGATGAGCAAATGCACCAATGTAGTAATCGCTTATTCGTCCTTCTTGGTGGGTCATAACCATTATTAGGTCAGCATTTAGCTCATGCGCATAATCAAGCACATACTCGTAATCGTCTTTCTTTTGTCGCTTATAAAGTTGGTGAGTACATTCAATATCGTTAGCGTGAAAAATTTTCTCAATTTTTTTGATGCGGTTGTAAAGATTCGTTGCTTGAAAAATTATTCCTACCGAATGCACAGATACAATATGTATGTGCGATCCGAAATACTTTGCAAATGATACTGCGCTTGCTACCTTTTCTCTAGTGCTCTTTGATAAGTCAAGCGGAAGTACAATGTTTTTGTAGCCTATACTATGCTTCCCCTTAATTGATATTACAGGGAAATCGGACTCGCTTATCACCTTGGTCGTGTTTGACCCAATAAACTTCTTAATACCCTGTGTCGATCCGTTTTTGCCCATTATAATAAACCTTGCTCTTACCTCACGGGCAGTCTCAATAATACAGTCTGATACTTTTCCTGATTTAACAACCTTGCTAAAAGTTAACTCAGAACCAGCACACTCGTCAGCAATTACCTTATCCAATCTATTTTCAACTTCAACCTTTGCCTTATCAATATTTGATGAGAAAAGGTTAGAAAACAAATCAGACGACTCGATAACGTAAAGAAGAACAATTTCTGAGTTCGTAAACCGAGCTAAATCGTAGCATTGATGAAGACCCATCAACGATTGAGGTTGAAAATCAATGCAAACAAGGATTTTATTCTTTTTCATAGC
>CAZGQZ010000019.1:2173-5152 GCA_964527985.1 uncultured Rikenellaceae bacterium
TCAACGATTGAGGTTGAAAATCAATGCAAACAAGGATTTTATTCTTTTTCATAGCCTATTTTCAATATTTTTGTAAAATTACAAAACAATTTAGTAAATCAGCCTAAAAACAAACGCAAGCTACAACTTTTGCCGTATTCGGGTTAGCGAAATGATTTATATCACCAAAACTAAAACTACGTTACTACTTTGCTGATATTATGCGAGGTACACTAAATACCTTACTAAAACATGTTTAAAAAAATATTCTGTTATTTAAATAACAATAGTTCTCCTGTAAAATGCTAGCATTCAATAATTGCTGCATTGTTGGCATACCACGTAATGTGAAGCTTTTTAGAGAAAACACACAAAATAAATGAGAATAATCACATTGCTATCCATCAAAAAAAATTATTTTTGTTATCGCGAAATATGCAGATATTTTCATGCGACTAAATGCGATTATTAATAGTTAATTATAGTATAACCAAATTCTATTGGAGGAAAAGTTATGCAGAACAAGCTACAAGAGCTCACCGAGAAAATATATAAGGAGGGCTTATCAAAAGGAACAGAAGAAGCAAATCAGCTGGTAAGTAAAGCCAAAGAAGATGCTTCGAAAATTATGTCCGACGCAAAAAAGCAGGCGGAACAGATTATTGCTCAAGCAAAAAAGGAGGCAGAGGACTTTAAGAAGAATGTGGAAACAGAGGTGGGCATATCTACTCGCCAAGTAGTTAGTAGCTTAAAGCAGGATATTTCAAACCTCCTAGAAACTAAAGTAGTTCAAACACCCATTTCCGATGCGCTCAACGACACTGAATTCATTAAAAGCATCATTGAGGTTGCAGTAAAAAATTGGAATCCAAATTCTACCGAAAAAATTGCGTTAAACATCATTATTCCCGAGAAAAACGAAAAGGAGCTGAAAGAGTTTATTTCTAAAAAGGTTATGGCTTCATTGAACCACGAACTTGAAGTTGTACCCGATAAAAACCTTAAATATGGTTTCAAAATCGGACCGAAGGATGGTAGCTACCTAATTAGCTTCTCCGATAAGGATTTCGAAAACCTATTTAGGGAGTACATGCGCCCACGAATTGTAGAAATGCTCTTTGGAGGGAAGTAGTATGGCTAGAGAGTACTACTACCTTATTGCTGGGTTACCCGATCTGTTTCTCGATCAGGAACGAAAGGACTTTAACCTTATTAAGCTTAAGGAAGAAATGCAAGAACTCCTTCATCCAGAAGACTACAAACTGGTTGAATTACTCTTCTTTGAGTACGATAATGTTAACTTTCAAAACTTCCTTTTCGATAGAAAACAAGCGTTTAACCCACTCGGTAAGTTTCCCGAAGAGGTTTACGATGAGTTTGAGGAGAATATTGATCAATTCCCTGAGTACATCAAGAACTTTTACCTACAGCATAAGGGAAAAAGCAGCAATAACGAATCAGACGAAACCAATGAAAACTACTTAGGCGAAAGAGTTGAGAAATCAGCCGAAGTTCGTTTTCAGGAAGAGTTTTATAGGTTTGTTGCCAAGTACAACAATCGTTTCATTAATCAGTGGTACGAATTTCTCCGTAATTTCAACAATGTGCTAACCGCAATAAGCTGCCGAAAGCACAATAAAGAAATTGCTCCCCAAATAGTAGGTGATGGCGATCTAGTGGAATCTTTAACCCGTAGCCAAGCTCCCGATTTCGGCATTAAAAAAGAGATTGAATACATTGAGCAGCTTATTCAAATTGCTGAGATTAACGATATTATTGAGCGCGAACGTAGGCTCGATTTGCTTAAATGGGAAATAGCCGATGAGCTAACTTTATTTGACTACTTTAATGTTGAGCGTATGCTAGCCTTTGTGGTTAAAGCAGGTATGGTTTATCGATGGACTAAGCTAAGTGCAAAAGTGGGTGAAGAGATGTTCCAAAAACTCGTAACAGACCTTCGCGAAACCTACGAGCTACCAAAAGAATTCGAAAAATAGATTTGAATAGATAATAAATCAAAATGTAAATAAATGAAAACCAAAGGAAAAGTAACAGGCATTATCGCCAACCTTGTAACCGTTGAGGTTGATGGCCCCGTTGCGCAAAACGAGATATGTTACATACACCGCGGTGAAACTAAGCTAATGGCTGAGGTAATTAAGGTTACCGGCAAGTTTGCTTACGTTCAGGTGTTCGAAAGCACCCGTGGCCTTAAGGTTAACGACACCGTTGAGTTCGAAGGACATATGCTCGAAGCAACACTTGGCCCAGGATTGCTATCGAAAAATTACGATGGTTTGCAGCACGATTTGGCCAAAATGGAAGGTGTTTTTCTGAAAGCTGGCGATTATACCGAGGCGCTCGACTATGATGTAGACTGGGAGTTTACTCCTCTTGCCAAACCTGGCGATACAGTGCAAGCTGGCGACTGGCTTGGTGAAGTGCCCGAAAACTGGGCAAGCCATAAAATTATGGTTCCATTTAAGCTCACAGGTTCCTACACCGTTAAATCAGTTGTTAACAAAGGTAATTACAAGGTAAACGAAACAATTGCGGTTATTACTGACAACGATGGAAATGACATTGAGGTATCGATGGAGCAGAAATGGCCCGTAAAAATGGCTATTACTGCATTTAAGGATAAGCCTCGTCCGTTTAAAATTATGGAAACAGGCGTTCGTGCTATCGATACGTTTAACCCAATTGCCGAAGGCGGTACTGGATTTATCCCCGGACCATTCGGTTGTGGCAAAACAGTACTGCAGCACGCAATTTCAAAACAAGCCGAAGCCGACCTTATTGTCATGGCTGCTTGTGGCGAGCGTGCAAACGAGGTGGTAGAAATTTTCGCTGAGTTCCCTCACCTCGACGACCCTCGAACAGGTCGTAAGCTAATGGAACGAACAACAATTATTGCTAACACATCAAACATGCCTGTTGCTGCTAGGGAAGCCTCGGTGTACACTGCAATGACAATTGCTGAGTACTATCGTGCAATGG
>CAZGQZ010000019.1:5252-11121 GCA_964527985.1 uncultured Rikenellaceae bacterium
AGGGAAGCCTCGGTGTACACTGCAATGACAATTGCTGAGTACTATCGTGCAATGGGGCTAAAAGTACTGCTATTGGCCGACTCAACATCACGCTGGGCTCAAGCACTTCGCGAGATGAGTAACCGTATGGAGGAACTGCCAGGTCCTGATGCATTCCCAATGGACTTACCCGCAGTTATTGCAAACTTTTACTCCAGAGCTGGATTGGTATACCTAAACAATGGTGAAACAGGTTCGGTAACATTCATGGGTACCGTATCACCTGCTGGTGGTAACCTTAAGGAGCCTGTAACTGAATCGACCAAGAAAGCTGCTCGCTGTTTCTATGCGCTTTCGCAACAACGTGCCGATAGCAAGCGCTACCCCGCCATCGATCCAATGGAATCGTACTCAAAGTATCTCGAGTATCCAGAGATTATGGAGTACCTTAACAAGACCATTGATGAGAACTGGGTTGATAAGGTGCTAAAGGCTAAGAATATTGTTCAACGCGGTAAGGAGGCCTACGAGCAGATTAACATCTTAGGTGATGATGGTGTACCTATTGAGTATCACGACCGCTTTTGGAAAGCCGAACTAATCGACTTTATTATCCTACAACAGGATGCATTTGATAAGATTGACTCATCAACACCATTGATTCGTCAAAAGTATATGCTCGAGAAGGTTATCGACATATGTAACATGAACTTTGAGTTTGAACACTTTGAAGATTGTTCGAAATACTACAAAAGTGTAATAAACTTGCTTAAGCAGATGAACTATTCTGTTTTTGAGAGCGATGAGTTCAATAAGTATGAGGAAGAAATTGACACATTACTAAACGAAAGAAAGGCAGAATAATGGAAACAAAAGCTTTTCAGAAAATATATACGCAGCTGGTTGGAATTACAAAAGCTACCTGTACGCTCAAAGCACAGGGAGTTTCCAACGAAGAGCTAGCAATGGTGCACGGTAAACTGGCACAGGTTGTAAAAATTTATGGCGATATGGTTACCCTTCAGGTTTTTGGTGGAACTGAAGGTATTCCTACCAATGCCGAGGTAATTTTTTACGGAGAGCCTCCTAAACTTAAAGTTGGTGACGACCTTGCAGGGCGTTTCTTTAATGCCTTTGGTCAGCCTCTTTTTGGGGGATCCGAAATTGAAGGTATCGATCGCGAAATTGGTGGCCCATCGGTTAACCCCCTAAAAAGGAAACAACCTTCGGAGCTAATCGCCACAGGTATTGCAGGTATCGACCTAAACAACACGCTGGTAACAGGTCAAAAAATCCCGTTCTTTGCCGATCCTGATCAACCTTTCAATCAGGTTATGGCAATGGTTGCGCTTCGCGCAAAAGCCGATAAGATAATATTAGGGGGAATGGGGCTCACAAACGACGACTTCCTGTTCTTTAAAAACGTTTTTGAGAATGCTGGTGCCCTCGACCGCATTATCTGTTTTGTGAACACTACAGAGCAACCTCCTGTTGAGCGATTGCTTGTTCCCGATATGGCTCTTACAGCAGCAGAGTACTTTGCCACTGAGAAAAACGAAAAAGTGCTTGTACTGCTCACTGATATGACCCTTTACGCCGATGCATTGAGTATTGTATCGAACCGTATGGACCAAATTCCATCAAAGGACTCAATGCCAGGGTCGCTCTATTCCGATTTGGCAAAGCTTTACGAAAAGGCTGTTCAGTTTCCCGATGGAGGTTCAATTACCATTGTGGCCGTTACAACCCTGTCGGGTGGCGATATTACACATGCAATACCCGATAACACGGGTTATATTACCGAAGGGCAGCTTTTCCTTCGTACCGACTCGGATACCAATAAGGTAATTGTAGACCCATTCCGAAGTCTATCGCGCTTAAAGCAGCTTGTTATTGGCAAGAAAACCCGTGAAGATCATCCTCAGGTGATGAACGCAGCAGTTAGGCTATACGCCGATGCAGCAAACGCCAAGACAAAGCTTGAGAACGGTTTCGACCTTTCGGATTACGATGAGCGATGCCTTAAATTTGCTCACGACTACTCAATTAAGCTTTTGGCAATTGATGTAAATATCGATATTGATACCATGCTTAAACAGGCTTGGGAACTATTTGCTAAGTACTTTACAAAAGCCGAGGTGGCAATCCGTAAGGAGCTTGTTGAAAAGTATTGGCCAACCGAACAGTAAAGCATAATTACTATGGCAATTAAGTATCAGTTCAATAAAACATCGCTTAACGAGCTAAACAAGCAGCTTAAAGTTCGGCAACGAGCTTTACCTACGCTCAAAAATAAAGAATCGGCCCTTAGAGCTGAGGTTAAACGAGCCAAGGACAAAGCCAAGGAGCTGGAGGAGATGCTTGAGAATAAAATGCGCGAATACGACTACATGGTAAGCCTTTGGGGTGAGTTTGAGCATGGCCTTATTAGCGTTGAAGATGTTAAGCTGAAAGTTGTAAAAATTGCCGGGGTTCGAATTCCTGTTCTCGAAGATGTTATCTTTAACGTAAACGATTACAGCCTTTTTGCGCGTCCATTTTGGTATCCTGCAGGTATTCAAATTCTAAAAGAATTAGCAAGTATTGGAATTGAGAGCGTTTTCTTCAGTAAAAAAATGCATTTACTTGATCATGCTCGGAAGAAAACTACTCAAAAGGTAAACCTTTACGAAAAAGTCCAAATTCCAGGCTACGAAACTGCAATAATGAAGATTAAGCGCTTTATGGAGGATGAAGAGAACCTCGCCAAGTCATCTATGAAGATTGTAAAAACACGTCAGCAGAATATGGAGGTAGAGGCATGATAGTACCAATGATTAAGTACGGATTCTTGGTATATCACCGAGATTTCGACCTGTTCCTCGCAAAGTTGCAAGAACTGGGTGTTGTTGATATTGTTAAGCAAACCCACACGCCAACCGAGCAGGAGAGGGGAATGCTGAGTTTACTCAACCGATATACCGCTGCAATCAACGCATTAAGTGCTCGTTACGATTCTGATAATTCATCAGAAAGTGCAAATGCAGAGGTTATCCTAAACGAAATTGAAGAGCTACAAAAAGAGGAAGAGCAGCTTGAAATTTCCATACGTAAGGCTCACAAAGACCTTACTGATGCTCGCCCTTGGGGCGAATTTAATCCCGATACGATTAGTGCAATAGAAGCACAGGGAATAGTAATGCGCTTTTTAATTGCATCGGAAAAGGGATTTGACCAAGAATGGGCAGCTGAAAATCCGGTTGAGGTTATAAGTAGCGAAGCGGGAAATATTTATTTCGTGCTTATGCAGCAATCAGAAGCGATTGAAGTTCCTTTTGATGTGCAAGAGGTAAAGCTACCATCCTTCTCTTTTAATCAAAAAGAGGATGAGATAAACAGCTTTAGAGATAAGCTTAAAAGTATTGACAATAGGCTAACCGAACTTGCGCAGCAAATTCCTGCAATGCAAGCAGCTAAGGACATACTAATGAATAAACTGGAATTTATCGCTGTTCAGTCGAGTGCCGATAAGCAGGCCGAAGATACCCTAATGGTATTGCAGGGTTGGATTCCTGTAACCAAGAATGATAACCTGCTTGAATTTCTTGATAAAGAAAATGTTGCCTATGTGTCTGAGAAAGCAAAACTTCACGACGACGCACCTATATTGCTAAAAAACAACAAATTCGCTAAACTTTACGAGCCAATTGGAAATCTTTTTACAAGTCCAATATACAGTGAGCTTGATTTAACTCCGTTCTTTGCACCATTTTTCATGATGTTTTTTGGCTTTTGCCTTGGCGATGCGGGGTATGGGTTAATTCTTTTACTCGGAGCCACAGCCTACAAGCTAAAAGGGAAAGCAAAAATGCGCCCAATAATGACTTTAGTTCAATGGCTAGGCCTGTCAACGGTAATTTTTGGTATACTGACAGGAACCATATTTGGAGTAAACCTTGTTGAAGCTGAAATTGCTTTTCTGGAGAATGTTAAAGGCTATTTCTTAGATAATGATAATTTGTTTATGCTTGCTCTCGCTGTAGGTGCACTTCAAATTCTCTTCGGAATGTTTGTGAAAGCAGCTAACCAAGTAAAAATGTGGGGCTGGGCACATGCAATTAGCACAATTAGTTGGATAGTTCTTCTGTTGGGGTCGGCAATTTTTTATGGACTTTCACAGCTAGAAGGAATGAATGTTGAGCTAATGGGAACAGCACATATAGTACTCATGGCTATTGCTGGTATCGGTATTCTGTTCTTTAATACACCAGGTAAAAATCCTTTCATCAATTTTGGATTAGGCCTATGGAACATTTACAATATGGTTACTGGTCTATTTGGCGATGTGCTTTCCTATATCCGACTTTTTGCTCTTGGCCTATCAAGCGCAATATTAGGAAGCGTATTCAACAGCCTAGCATTTGGGCTATCGCCTGATATTCCTATTGTTGGAGCAATTGTAACAATTCTCATACTTGTGATTGGGCATTCAATTAACCTTTTCATGTCGGCACTAGGTTCGCTTGTGCATCCCATGCGCTTAACGTTTGTTGAATTTTACAAGAATGCTGGTTTTACAGGAGGAGGCAAAAACTATCAACCCTTTAAAAAGCAAGAGGCAAATTAATGCTAAACTATAATAGTAACTGAAAATAAATAAATTACAATAACCTTAAAATTTGAATAGTATGGAACCAATTGTTTTAGCTTACATTGGAGTCGGTTTAATGATCCTTTTAGCAGGTATCGGTAGTGCTTATGGTGTATCTTTCGGTGGAAATGCATCTATTGGAGCAATGAAAAAGGACCCATCTGCATTCGGTAACTACATGGTACTTAGTGCACTTCCCGGAACTCAGGGTCTTTACGGTTTTGCTGGTTACTTTATGATAATGGGAAAACTAACCCCTGAGATGACATGGGCAGCAGCAGCAGCAATATTTGGTGCTGGACTGGCAATGGGTTTTGTTGGTCTTTTCTCAGGTATTCGTCAAGGTCAAGTTTGCGCAAATGGTATTGCAGCTATAGGATCGGGACATAAGGTTTTTGGTAATACGCTTATTTTAGCTGTATTCCCTGAACTTTATGCAATTGTTGCACTAGCGGCCGTTTTCCTAATTGGTGGATCAATAGCATAATTTTTAATTGTTGTATCATTTTAAAGCGCCATTTGCATTTTGCAAGTGGCGCTTTTCGTATAGCATATATCTATAATTAATCATATGTTTGATTTTTAGCGATTTTTAGGTTACCTTTATCTTACTTACAATCAAACTAATCAAGCTATGACAAAGGATTTAATAAGCGCACTAATACCACTTGCATTGGGTTTGCCTATAGGAATAATTACAATTCGGTACTTTTTTAAAGGCTCAATTATGCTATATATGAGCATTTTATGGCTGGCCTCATTGCTTGTAGTAACTACCTTGTCAAATTTAAAGTATACTTTTCCCGATTATCTTCCAGTTTATATTAGCACACCTTTAGGAATAGGATTCGCCATTTTTTGTATGTACTTAATTAGTAAAAAGGTAAAATCACCACTCGAAAGCGCAATTTCTGTTCTTGATGAATTTGCAAACGGAAACCTAAGGGTTAATATTGACGATCAATATGCTAACAACAATGATGAGCTAGGTAGGCTAACCAAAAGCATGCGCAGTTTAGTTGATAGGTTTACTGAGGTAGTTAATGGTATCACTTCCGCATCAGAACAAATTGAGAGCGCAGGTAAACAGCTTAGCGATAACTCCACAATGCTATCCGAATCAGTTAACGAGCAGGCATCATCGCTCGAAGAAATTTCGTCAACCATGGAGGAAATAGTTTCGAGTATCCAACAGAATGCAGATAACTCAAAGGAAACCGAAACCATTGTGGTAAATGCAAATAAAAGCATGGAGGAAGG
>CAZGQZ010000019.1:11221-23864 GCA_964527985.1 uncultured Rikenellaceae bacterium
GAGGAATTAGCGAGTAACGCTGAGGAGCTTACGGCAAAATCGAAACAGCTGGCTGATTTAATCTCGTATTTTAAGCTATAGCTATTTCTTTCGCTTCTTGTTTATAACCCTTTTGTTTGTTTGGCTTTTTAAGAAAAACAGGTCGCGCTGCTTTAGCTTTCCTTCTTTACTTCGTTCTGTAAATACTTTTTTTCCTGTATACGGATCAACTCCGGTATAGAAAATTGTGGAGGCCAATGTCATAGGAGTTGGTGTAAAGTCCTGAACTTGTTCAAGGTGTAAGCCCAACTTCGTTACCTTTTCCGAAAGCTTTTGCATGTGCTCTATAGAGCACCCAGGATGGCTTGAAATAAAATAGGGTATTAGCTGCTGCTTCAATCCATGTTTTCTATTTATGTTATCAAACTTCTCCTTGAGTTCAACAAATAGATTAAAGTCAGGTTTACGCATATACCTAAGCACCTGATCCTCTGTATGCTCTGGTGCTACCTTTAACCTACCCGAAACATGGAATCTTACAACCTCATCAAAATACTCCCTGTTTGTAGAGTTACTCCAATCGGCAAACATGTCGTATCTAATACCGCTTCCAATAAATACTTTTTTCAAATCTTTAACCGACCTGACCTTCCTATAAAGCTCAAGCAAGGGTTTATGGTTAGTATTAAGATTTGAGCAAATTTTCGGGAAAATACATGATGGTTTTTTGCATTTGGCGCACATATCTTGATTTACACCTTGCATTTGATACATATTGGCTGAAGGCCCTCCTAAATCAGATAAATAACCCTTAAAATCAGGCATGGAGCTAATTATCTCAACCTCACGCAGAATCGATTTTTCCGAACGACTCGATATAAACTTTCCTTGATGCGCTGAAATTGTGCAAAAGCTGCAGCCTCCAAAACACCCTCTATGTATGTTAATTGAAAACTTTATCATTTCCCATGCAGGAATGGTTTTTCCATGGTACCGTGGATGAGGTAATCGCTTATATGGCAAATCCCAAACTGAATCCATTTCGGCAGTGCTTGCAGGAGGTAAGGTTGGGTTGACGATTACGTATGAATCTTTTATGGGTTCAACCAATCGTTTATTTATTAGCTTATTCGATTCAATTTCAATGTTTTTAAAATTTTCTCCAAACTTTTGAGGCGACTTCAAGCAATCATCAAAGCTATTAAGTATAACATATTCATCATCTGCCAAATAATCGTTTTTATTAGCTGACAAATATGCAGTTTGGGGCAAAGTTTTTAATGATTCAAGCTCATTGCCTGAGCTAATACTATTTGCAATCCGTACTATTGTTCTCTCGCCCATGCCATAAACCAGCAAATCGGCCTTGCTGCTATATAGAATACTTGGCAATAGCTCATCTTTCCAATAATCGTAATGCGTTAACCTTCTGAGCGATGCTTCAACACCACCAATTACCAAAGGAATATCAGGATATAGTTTCTTTAATATGTTTGAATACACATCTACGGTGTAATCGGGTCGAAATCCAGATTTACCTCCTGGTGTGTAAGCATCGTCGCTGCGTAACCTTTTATTTGCAGTGTAATGGTTTACCATTGAATCCATAGTGCCCGATGTAACAGCAAAGAATAAGCGAGGAGTGCCCAATTTTTTAAAATCGCGCAAATCGTCACGCCAATTAGGCTGTGGAACAATAGCCACCTTATAACCAGCGTTTTCGAGCATACGGCCAATTACTGCTGCTCCGAACGACGGATGATCGACATAGGCATCGCCGCTAAAGAGGATAACATCTGCCTGTTCCCAGCCAAGATAATCCATCTCTTTTTTCGACGTAGGCAAGAAACCTAAGTTAGGGTTATTTTTAATCAATGTTTTTGCTTGTTATTTCTGAAAAGTATTGAGCTATCACCATAGCTAAGGAATCTAAATTTATTCTCTAATGCGTATTGGTAAACCTTTTTCCAATCGTCACCAATAAAAGCAGCCACGAGGAGCAAAAGAGTGCTTCGGGGTTGGTGAAAATTAGTAATAAGTGTATCTACGATTCTAAACTTATAACCAGGAACAATAATCATTTGGGTTGATGCCGATATATAGTCTAACCCGTTTTGATCCATATAATTGATAAGGGCCTCGAGAGATTGCTTTACGCCATAATTTTGCTTTAAGGTATATGCATCCCATTGGTTAATATGTAGAGCATCTTGAGAGACTCCACCCTCAATTACCTTTACACCAAGCCAATACAAACTTTCGAGAGTTCGCATCGATGTTGTCCCAACTGCCACAATGCTTCCCAAAGATATTGCAATACTGTTAATCGAATTTTTTGTTACGTAAATCTGCTCGGTGTGCATTTCGTGTTCACCTATAGTATCAGATTTTACAGGTTTAAAGGTACCAGCCCCAACATGCAGAGTAATCTCAGTAAACTTACAATCCTCTTGCTCAATGCTTTGCATTACCAATGGAGTAAAATGCAAACCTGCTGTAGGGGCAGCTACCGAACCTTCGGGTTTGGCGTATACAGTTTGATAAGTTTCTTTATCGGCGTTTATTGGCTTTCTGTTAAGATAAGGGGGAATAGGAACTTGACCACAAGCATCGATAATAGAAGCAAAAGTGATAGGTTTTTCCGAATCCCAGCTAAATTCAACCAAAGCACCATCTGATGTTTTTGATTGCATTCGAGCCCTTAGCGTAAAACCATTATCTGAATCAGTAATCTCTAAGGTATCGCCCTTCCAACGCTTAATATTTCCGACAACACAATTCCATAAACATTTTTTTTCTTCCGAAAAGGAAAGCTGGTAGTCATTCGGAGAAATTGGGTTAAGCAAAAATACCTCAATTGCAGCACCAGTTACTTTCGTAAATTTTAAACGTGCTTGAATTACCTTCGTATTATTAAATACTATGTTTTGGCCTTTTCCCAATAGTTTGGATATAGAATTGAAAACCGTTTCGGATACTGCTCCATTTTTATAAATTAGCAACTTTGACTCATCTCTTTGGTTTTTTGGGTATTTAGCAATTCTATCCTCATTTAACGGATAGTCAAACTCTTCAATTTTAATGCTTTTAAAAATCATCTAACCGGGTATTTGGGATAATTGGTTACCTTTGCGGCACAAAATTAATACTTTAATTCTTTTAACAGCTATAAATAGTAATGGACTATTACAGTACAACTATTTGATTATAAAATCATTGGCAAAATGAAGTGTAGAGTAGGAGATAAGGTTCGATTTTTAAATGACGTTGGGGGTGGCAAAGTAACACGTATTGAAAAGAATACTGTATATGTGCTTGGAGCCGATGGCTTTGAAATTCCGGTGTTAGCTGCAGAGGTTATTGTAATTGACCAAGCAACCGATTCATCGATACAAAAGAATACTGTTAGCCAGTTCGAAAACGGAGATGATAACAACAAATCCGTTCAAAGTCAAGATGCCTATATTCCAGAAGCTCAGGCTTTCGATGAGATTAATTTTGCTAATCAAGACGATGAAGTAGATCCTGATGGTGATTTACTGGGATTATTTTTAGGCTTTGTTCCTGAAAATCAAATAAACAGAACTGAGGTAAATCAGAGTTTATACATTATTAACGATAGTCCCTATAGAGTTTTCGTTACTATATCTAAGTGGCAAGAAACTTTGCTAAAGCCTTTGTATGCCGGTTTTATGTATCCCGAGACGAAACAGCATGTTTCTACTCTTAAAAAAGATGAGATTAACAACGAGATTACCCTTAATATCCAAAGCATTTTCTTTAAGAATAGGGGGTTCACTCCCAAACAGCCAGAGTACTTTGACATACGATTAAATCCTACAAAGTTTTACAAAAAAGGAAGCTTTACTGCAAATGATTTTTTTGATGAGGATGCAATAATCCTTGCCATTGCTGATACAAAAAAAGATGAAATACTTAAATCACTAACTGATAAAGCAATAGACCAATCGATAAAACAAAAAGATACCAATATAAAATTTGTAAAAAAAGAGAAAAAACCAGCAGTTGAAGAGGTTGATTTACACATTGAGGAACTTGTTGATAATCCAAAAGATTTAAAACCAGGAGAAATTCTTGACATCCAGCTATCACGATTCAAGGTTGCCCTTGAGGGTGCTATAATTGCAAAAAGTCGAAAGATTGTTTTTATACATGGAGTGGGGAATGGAAAACTCAAGCATGAGCTGCGCAAAGAGCTTGAGAAAAACTACCCTAAACTAAGATATCAAGACGCTTCTTTTAGGGAATATGGTTATGGAGCCACAATGGTTTTCGTTCGATAGCAAGTTAAATTTGTAACACAATTATAATTATTTAGTATACTTCTTAATACAAGTATCACAATATTGCAGCAGATCGTTCTACCGCTCAGCTACTGAGAGGAAAGTCTGGGCACTATAGAGCACCAAACTTCTGAATAGGAAGATATCCGTAAGGGTATAGTAGCGTAACAGAAAATAACCGTCCTGATGGCTTCCATTGGGATAAGGGTGAAAAGGTGGGGTAAGAGCCCACCGATCTTATTGGTAACAGTAAGATGCCGTACGCCTTTTGGAGTGTAAGACCATGTACATCGTAATTGCTTTTGCTACAGAGTTGCTCGCTCTGGATTTGTTTACAAATGTTACGAGGGGTAGGTCGCATGAGCTATTTGGCAACAAGTAGCCAAGATAAATGGTAGAAACTTTTCATAGGTACAGAACCCGGCTTATAGATCTGCTGCATTTTTTTCATTTTCTAGCTACACCGTAAACCTCTCATTTATTAATCTTTCATTAGGTTCACGCATGTAAACCTTCGTTATTCCTCCATCCACATTGTAATATTGATATATCAAACAATATGTTTAAGTTGTTTTATAATACTGTATATCTGGTTATTACAGTATTTATCTAGTATTTATATTTAAATATGAATTGAAATAGTGCAATGTTTATAAAGATATTTAGCATTACTTCTGTTTTAAGTGCAACATATCCAGTGTTATATAGCGTATAATTGTATTGGTAGTTTAACTATAAGGCACATCTGTTCTTATTATGCAGTTAATGCTATTATTACATGCCAATTCAACATGCATTAACCTGTATTTAAGGTAGTATTGAGGGTGTTATATTTTATTACGTTTAAAAACTACGGACTTATATTCATTTTCATATCATTCCTATTGCTTTAAACCTAAACAACCAAGTTTCTCCCATTCATTTGCCTAAACCAAAACGCGCTTCAGATAAGTGTGTTTACGAATGGTTCAATCAGTATACTTATTGTAAAACGAGTAATCATACAGGAACACACGCCATGCGTAGAAGATGATACACATGTGAACAAATCGACGATACATATGTATACACATAAACTTTACTTATGTAAATAAAATGTATTACATTTGTGTAAATGTATGTTTATGAAAGATAGAATCCAACGAATAATGGCTAAAGAGGGTATACAGCCTACGCGCTTTGCTGAAATGGTAGGGGTTCAGCGTAGTTCAATTTCCCATATCTTATCGGGTCGCAATAAACCCTCTTTTGATATGATTCAGGGTATACTCAAAAGTTTTCCGAAAATTAGCGCTGATTGGCTCCTATTGGGCAAAGGTGAAATGTATCGAACTCCTGTACAAGGCTCTCTTTTCGCTGATTCGTCTAATCAAGTAGTCGAAAATATTCCATCGGATAACATCGGTGTAGAAACATCATTACCTCCAGTAAAAACCGAAGAAAAATCTAAAGCGCCTGAGAATCGCGTAAATGATAGCGAAGTTGAACAAGTAGTCGTATTCTTCAAAAATAAAACGTTTATTGCCTACAAGCCTAATAACAATAATTTGTAAAATTAGCTTGCTCTCTACGCATCAAAAATGTAGTTTTGCAAGAAAATTTATGTACAAACACGTTATAAGGCCTTTACTTTTTCTTCTTAATCCCGAGGCAATTCACAAACTTGTTGTTTCAACACTAAAAGTAGCTTTTGCATTACCAGGCGTAAAAAGACTGGTTTGCCTTGCATTTAGCCATAATGCTTCAAACTTAAAGCGAACAGTTTTTGGAATTGAATTTAAAAATCCAATCGGTTTAGCTGCTGGGTTCGATAAAAATGCCGATTTATACTCTCACCTCGATGCATTTGGCTTTTCGTTTATTGAGGTTGGTACCATTACTCCCAAAGGACAACCCGGAAATCCAAAACCAAGATCATTCCGATTGGTTAAGGATAAAGCCCTTATTAACCGAATGGGATTTAATAACAAAGGAGTTGGAAATGTCCTAAACAACCTGAAGCAACGCAAAAGTAAAGTTATTATAGGAGGAAACATTGGTAAAAATACGCTTACACCTAACGATACGGCGCACGAAGATTATCTTGAATGCTTTAAGAGCTTGTATAATTATGTCGATTATTTTGTTGTAAACGTAAGCTGCCCTAATATTAAGGATTTAAAGGCGCTTCAGGATACTGATAATCTTATAAAAATTCTATCAGAACTTACGAATTACCGTTCAACTCAAAATCGTTACGTACCCATACTACTCAAGGTTTCACCCGATTTGACTGAGGAAATGTTAAACGCGAATATTGAAACAGCAATTAGCCACAAACTCGATGGTTTTGTTGCAACAAATACTACAACATCGCGCGATAATCTGTTAACTCCTAAGGAAACTATTGACTCCATTGGAAATGGAGGATTGAGTGGAGCCCCATTGAAAGATAAATCCACCGAAATAATTCGCCACATCTATACTAAAACAAGCGGAAGCATGCCAATTATTGGTGTAGGAGGAATTTATACCGTTGAAGATGCTATGGAAAAGCTAAATGCTGGTGCTTCTCTTATTCAGGTTTATACAGGCTTTATATACGAGGGACCTGGAATTGTTAAAAAAATTGCCAAGGGAATAGCTAAACAATAAGATCATATTAATGAAGGAAACTAAAACTATTGATTGCTGCGGTATGCTTTGTCCGCTTCCGCTAATTGAAACCAAAAAAGCGATTAAGGCTGCAAAGGTTGGCGAATATATTAAGGTTATTGTTGATAACGATACCTCATTAAGCAATTTAAAGAAGTATTTAAGTGATAATGGTATTAGCGCTGTGTATAACCTTGAAAATGGTAAGCACACTTTAGCTTTTCAAATTTCTGCTCAACTACAGCCCATGAGTAATCCGGCTGATTACTGTGAATTACCAAGTACAGAAAGTAAACCTAAAGGGTTGTATACAATTGTACTTAAAAGCAATTATATGGGCAGTGGAAATGACACTCTAGGAGAAATGCTAATGAAAGGCTTCTTATCAACGGTTAGCGAATTAGATACACTTCCGCAAGAGATTATCTGCTATAATTCAGGTGTGAAGTTAGCCGTCAAGGGTACGCCAACTGCTGAAAACCTTAAGAAATTAAATAGCATGGGGATTAAGATTACTCTCTGCGGAACCTGCATCGATTTCTTTGATATTAAAAAGGAAATTGCAGTTGGAGAAATTTCAAATATGTATTACATAGCAACACGCTTAACTGAATCGAATCAAATTGTTGAACCATAGTACCTAATGGAAGATTATCGGAATAAATACTTTGATAATGCATGTACTAGCTTTCCGAAGCCTGCAGAGGTTGGTAATGCTATGCTTAAGCATCTTAATGAAGGAGGATCGTACGGAAGAGCTGCATACAATCGAATTATTAGCTCAACTCGTGCTGTTGAAGAAACCAGGGAAAAACTCGGTTCTATTATAGGTACTAGGCAATTTTCAAATATTGTATTCGATTATAATGCAACAAGTGCAATAAATAAAATTCTTAGCGGATTTAATTTTAAGCATAAAAAAGCACTTGTATCTCCACTTGAGCATAATGCTATTATGCGCCCACTAACATCATTGGGTTTAAACGTTGAAATTCTTCCTCATAATAAAGATGGGTATATTGCTGTTGAGCAAATATCACCTAGCATGATCGAGCATGCCGATATGGTAATTGTTAACCACATAAGCAATGTTAACGGAGTTGTTCAGCCAATATCGCAGCTAAAAGAAGTTTTCAGTGGTACACCTCTTCTTGTAGATGCTAGCCAGTCGCTTGGTAAGGTTGAGGTTTTGGCAGACGAATGGAATATTGATTTTGTTGCATTTACCGGCCATAAGGGTTTGTTGGGGCCAACAGGTACTGGAGGATTCTATGTGAAAAACCCCGATACCCTAAATGCAACTGTTTTGGGAGGTACTGGTTCTAATTCAGCTAGTTTTGAAATGCCCAATTATATGCCCGATAAATTTCAGGCTGGAACACCAAATATAACTGGTATTTATGGCTTGCAGGCTGCTTTAAATAATAAACCTAAAAATAGTTGGGATTGGCTAACGCTTCATTCTATCCTAAACGAATTAAAGCAAAATTCTAAGATTAGAGTATTGTGTGCTGAGGATTATAAGTTTCAATCCGATGTGTTCTCTATTTTTCCTTGTAACGAGGACGTTTCTGGCTTCGCTTATAAACTTGATAATGAATTTGGCATTCAAGTGCGAAGCGGTTTGCATTGCAGCCCCCTTGCACATAAAACTTTAGGCACTTTTCCGAAGGGTAGCGTTAGGTTTTCTCTTTCGCCTTATCATACAAACAACGACCTTGATTTTTTATATAGCAACATATTAAAAGCAATACAGTTTGCATAATGGAGGAAAGAAGAGTATTACTGTTTAGAAATATACATGTTGTTATACAGGCTGAAAAAACTATTCTAGAAAAAGGCTATTGGTATCAAATCATTCCTGTACCATCAAACATTAGCTCTGAATGTGGAATGTGTATCCAAATAAAAACGAATGATTATAAATTTGTTAAACATCTACTCGAAGCCAAGGGAATAACTCATTCAAGTGAGATAATTTAAAAACTGTAACTAATGGATTTCGATCTGCTTAAAACTGTTGAGTATGGAGGCTGCTCAGCCAAAATTCCAGCTGCAATTCTCGAAAAAGTTCTGCTAAATTTACCTCGTGTAAAGGATAGCAATCTTTTGGTAGACATTGATACACATGATGATGCTGGAGTATACAAGCTATCAAAAGATTTGGCGCTAATTTTCACAACGGATTTTTTTCCTCCGATATGCTCTGATCCATATGAGTTTGGCCAAATTGCTGCAAGCAATTCTTTAAGCGATGTTTACGCAATGGGAGGGGAACCTTTTCTTGCGCTGAACATAGCCATGTTTCCATCGAGCAAACTGCCGATCGAAGCATATTCAAAAATCCTTGAAGGGGCTGCAAACATTGCTCAAAAGGCCAATACATTGATTATTGGGGGGCATACTATCGATGACTATCCTCCAAAATTTGGATTAGCAGTTATCGGACGAGTTCACCCCAAACGTGTAATAACCAATGCGGGTTTAAAGCCGGGTCAGGTTTTAGTTTTGACAAAACCGCTTGGAATGGGAATTATTGTTGCAGGTAAGCGTATTAACATGGTTAAGGATTCATCGTATATCGAAGCCTTAAACTGGATGAAAACCCTTAATAATCAATCGAATATACTGCAAGAGTTTCATGTAACCGGAGCAACCGATATTACAGGATTTGGACTAATTGGTCATGCTCTGAAAATGGCCAAGGCCAGCAAAGTAAACATTACGCTTAAATCGCTTGAGGTACCATCGTTGCCAGAGGCAATTGAACTAATTGATAGCGGTTGTATTCCTGGTGCTGCATTTAGAAACATAGAGTACGCTGAAAACAACTTAGAATTATTATCCTGCGACTATAATCATAAAATGCTTATGGCTGATGCACAAACTTCAGGAGGCATTCTTTTTGGGGTTGATGCTAATCTCGCTTTTGATGTGGTTGAAAAGCTAAAAAAGGTCGGACTAGTTTACACCACAGTAATTGGAAAGGTTACAGAAGGAAACGGAAAGGTTATTCTTGATTAATAAAAGTAATTACATTGAAACTCTTAGAGGGAAAATACTACTGGTTTAAAGTTCTTAAAATTGTCGAAATCCCTGAAGAAGGTGATTTTTACCTGCTTAAGCATAAGTCGGGTCGAAGGCTACTTTTACCTGTTAGTATTTACAAGAATTACTTAATAAACCCTGATAGCACTATTGAATGCAGAGTAGATAAAGTAAATTGTACAGGAAAGGTTTTCCTCGAACCAAAACACCCACATTACTCTGAGGGAAAATACTACAATTTCATCGTAAAGTATACAGATAAAAACGATTGTGATTTAGAAAATTCTATTACTGTTGCAGATGTTTTCAATAATGAAATCCGAATGGAATGGCCAAAAGCCTTAGAATTACCCAAAGTTAACTCAACAGTTAGGCTAAAAGTGGAAAGGGTAAAAAAAGGAATTCCTGTTTTGGTAAACGAAACCTCAAAACACGCAACAAGTGGTATTGTAGAAAATTTTGTAGGAGAGTTATTTAGCTTTATTGTTAGTAAAGTTTTATCGAAAGGGAAGGAGCAATACTATTTGCTTGTCGAGAACAAGCATGAACTTAAAGCATACATTAAAGCAAAGCACTACAAGCACTATAATATTAAATTGAATAGTAATATATTATGTAAAATAATTGGGGTTAATTCAGATAATTCGCTTAAGGTTGAGCCACAAAACCCATATTACATTGAAAATACTAGCTATAATTTCATTGTCTCGATGGATTCCACGAATGAATTTACTGAAGAGTATAGAATCGGACTTATTGATAAATTTGGCAACAAATGCGGAATAACAGTAAATGGGAAAGACTATCAAGTATTAAAAAATAAAACCCAGCTAACATGCCGGGTTATAGGATTTAGAAAGGGAAAACCTATGCTTGAACTAATAAAATAGCTAAGTTAAGGATATTAGTCATCATCAAAATTATCGTCATCAAAACTGCTGTCCTGTTCATCTTCAATATCATCAGGGAATGAATCGGAATCGGTTCCTATACTATCTGAATCGCTAAAGAAACCTTTCTCTTCATCATCGTCTTTTGGCTTTGTGTCAATCTTAACATTAACTTTAATAAGATAACTTGCCTCATCGGTATCAAGCGTAATTGCATGAAAGAATTCGTTATTTGGCTTCGTAACCTTAATTACATGGTCGGTATAGCCGTAAGGATATTTCTTTTTAACCAGTGCGAGTATTTCAGGTGACAAATTCTTATAGCTGATTACCAGTTTCTTTTTATTCATAAATTACAGTTGTTTATACTTTACAATGTTCATTTTAATTTCTTAGCAAATATATATTTTAGTCATTACAGTGAAACTATTAAACTCATTTTTTTCTATAAAAAATCCATATTTTTTCATGGGTTGATTTATACGCATAGCAATATATTTCAGCATAGGTCTTAATGTCATATAATCCATATTATGTTAAATGTATGTTTTAAAAATAGAGGGCAACTTATGCCCCTCTATTTTCTTTTAGTTTATTCTTTTAATTCGTCCCATCGGGCGTTAACTTCTTCGTATTTCTTCATCATCTCATCGCTATCATTTCTATATCTAAAATATAAGTTTCTAAGCGATTCTAGCGTAGGCAGATTATCAGGTTGTATTTCGAGTGCACGCTCCATGTATGGAATACTTTTTCTAAATTCTGCATTTGACTTCTCAATTAGTGCATCATATTTCTCAACCTCCCTTGCAGGAACTTTATTTGCTTCCTCTAAGTATTTTACTCCATGATTAAAGTAAAGTGCAGCAAGGTTAAAAACAGCATCAAAATAATCTGGCTTAAGGTCAATTGATTTTTTATAAGATTTAACGGCTTCTTCTAGATTACCTAGGTTGTCAAATAAGGTACCTTTTGCGAAATAGAGTGAGTAATTCTCTCCTGTTTCCAGGGCTTTGTCAATATATTCAATAACAGTTTCTGGATTCTCTCCTCTTTTTAGGTAATAATCTATTAAACCGTATAAAATATTCTGATTTTGAGGAAACTTTACAAACCCCTGTTCTAAATAGGATAAACCTTGATCCGACTTCTCCATCGCATTGTATGCATCAAAAGCATTGTAGTATACATTTCCATCCATGTACGACTCATACTCAATAGATTTATCGTAAAGCTTAATTGCAGATTCATAATCATCATTAAGTTGAGCTGAAAGACCAGCATAATATATCATAACTGTATCTACATAGTTAACCAAAGGCATCTCGCCAATTTCAATTGCTTTAACAAAATAATCATATGATTTTGAATAGTTCTTTTTTGCATATTCAACTGAACCTTCAGTTATAAAGTTGTACTTAAGAGTTTCCAGGTTTCCTTTAAGCGCTTTTTCTGATTTTCCTTTCTCATCTAACTCTTTAACTTTTTTAAAACTATTGTATGCCAAATGTAAAGGATTATCAACTAACGAGTTTGTATACATCCAGTAAGCTAAAGTCTGATTAACAAAAACAAAATCGGTTCTTTCCATTAAAAACTTAGTGGCTCTTTCTCCATCAATATCAATTTCTTTTTTCTCTTTGGGAACACCAACAACTAGTTCAAATTCATTAATAGTCATTCCAGTATTAGCACTTAGTGTCATTGCATCATATACCTCAAGCATAAGCTCGCCACGTTTTAACCAAGTTTTATACTTAGTAGATTTTTTAGCATGCTCAATATCAG